>CAZNCM010000001.1:0-65229 GCA_964571155.1 uncultured Lyngbya sp.
CAATTTGTCGAATTTGACCGATTAATTGTTGATAGTTTGCCGAAGAATTTAAAGCTGCAATTGCCCCCTCATCTTGTTGTAATATCGAGTAGCGAGTTTGAACTTCAACTAATTGTTTTTGAGTTTCAAATTTTTCGGCTGATAAACTTTCAGCTTGAGCGGATAATTTTTCGGCTTGAGTTTGCGGATTGATAAAATTATATTGTTGTCGAAATCGTTCAAGTCTTGCTTGTAAGGTATCAACTCGATTAATTAATTCGGGTAATTGTTCATCTACAAAGAGTAATCCTTGACGAAGATTGGTTTGTTGTTCTTGGAGAGAATATCTTAAATAACCAATCGCCAATTGATCGAGGACAAATTTTACCCGTTCTGGATTAGAATCTTTATAACGAATATTTAATATTTTTGTTTCTCCTTGTCTAAAAATAGATAATTTACTGATAATCGAACCATAACTCAATTCCGGATATTGTTGAGAAATTTCATTTTCAATAATTTTATTAATCAGTTGAGGACTTTTTAAGATTTGAATTTGAGTCTCATAATCTAGAGAAGTTTCAGTAACTTTTCCTCCGTAACTATTGGTGAGTCCCGCCAGTTTATTAGAACTTTTTACAGGTTCGACTAAGAGTTGAAAACCAGATTGATAAACAACGGGTTTTCTGACAGCTTGTAACGTCATTGTCGCCGCCACTGCAAAAGCTACACTGGTAATTAAAATAACGCGACGCTGAATAATCGCCAAAATTTGACCAAAATTATTTTCTTCTCATTTGATTTTGATAAAAGGAAGGGAGAGAGGAAAGGGATTTTTCAGACTTTGATGAAACTAATTTTTCGGAGTTAGATGGAGTAGCCATAGGAGAAATGGTTAAGTTAAGAAAGCGGAAAAGTTAAAATTGCTTCAAAATCTCCTTCACTCCTGCTGATTAAGATTCCGTAAGCAAAACTGTTCTTTGGGTGTATATTCTCTCGCGTGAGACTGGAAACTGAAAGGAAGTTATACTGTTAAAATAAACGCTCAATCAATTGAAAAATGATTCCAAACGGTGAAGTTGCATTCAGAATATTACCAAGATCATCGGAGAGTTGATTTAATCCCGTTGGTCGGACAACAATAATATCATTATTTCGCAGCGTTGGGTTATTTTCTTCTGTAATTCCTTCTGCAAAATTAACACTAATCTCTCGCTTTTCTAAGGTACCATCGGGAGATAAACGAATTAACTCGACTGCTCCTTCATAAGCTCGATTATTAAAGCCTCCAGCCGCTAAAATGGCTTGACTCAAAGGAGTATTGGGGGGAACATCTAAAATTCCGGGACGCAAAACTTCTCCAACAAAGTTCACTTTAATGCTACTGGGAGAAAGGGTACTTCTAGCCAAATCATTCACTTCGTTTGGAGTGAGTTGATCGGCGGTGGGAATCATAATAGTATCCCCCGTTTTTAAGATCACATCTTGACGCAAATCTCCTTGTTGAATTAAAGCAAATAAGTTGACATTAATTGTTTCTTCGGTGCCATTGCGGTTAAGACGTTTCACTTGAATTTGACGTAAATTAGCCGATGAAGTAATTCCTCCGGCTTGTTGAATGGCTTGAGTAACAGTTAGGAATCCACCACTCGCACTATCGGCGGTTAAATTATAAGGCCCAGGACGCACAACTTCTCCCACAATTGCGACTTTCATGGGTTTTGATTCTGCCGAATATAAGTTATTATTAACAAGCTGGGGAGCTTCTGCTAAATCCACATCAGTGAGAGTTGGGATAATAATTGTATCGCCATTTTTTAAGATCACATCTTGACGTAAATCTCCCCCTTGCAAGAGTGCAAATAAATCCACATCAATAATTTGTTCTTGACCATTATTGAGGGAACGACGGACTTTGACTTGACGTAAATTGGCTGTTGAGGTAATTCCACCTGCTTCTTGAATTGCACGAGTAACGGTTAACACAGCACCTCCACTTCCGGTTTGTAGGGTATAGGAACCCGGTTGAAAGACTTCACCCACAATCGCAATTTTAGCGGGAAGGGGTTCAGTGGGATAAAGGTTATTATTGGCGAGTTGGGGTGCTTCTGTGAGATCGACCCGAGTTAAGGTGGGAATGATAATTTTATCATCATCTCTTAAGGTTAAATCCTGGCGCAAATCGCCACTTTGAAACAAATCCCACAAATTTACCGCGATGATTTGTTCCCGTCCTGAACCCATTTTTCGCTGTACTTTGACTTCTCTTAAATTAGCCGATTGGGTAATTCCTCCAGCGAGTTGAATGGCTTGGGTAATGGTGGGAAATTCGGTCGGATTGACTTGCAGTTGTAAAGCATAAGCACCCGGACGAGTCACTTCTCCGGCGATCGCAATATTTAACGGTCTAGCGGAAACTAAAGTGACGGTAACTTCAGGATTTTTCATGGTTTGAGAAAATCGGGCTTCTAGATTTCTCTCCAGTTGTAAAATCGTCATTCCAGCGACTTTAAATTGACCGAGAAGGGGCATATTAATCAAGCCATTAGTTAAGATAGCATATTCACCATTGTGTTCGGGGAAGTTAGCAACAAAAACGGCGATACGATCCCCTCCTCCTAGATTATAGTCTGTATTTTCAGCAACTTCGATGGCTTGAATTGTAGGGGCAGAACTCGGAGAATTTTGGGGTGGTAATGGGGTTCTCTGAGGCGGATTATTTCGAGGGTTGTTGCCTGTTTGAATCAGGGTTGGGGCTTCTCCTAGACTGACTAAAGCTTGATAGACAAAAGCAGAAAGTTCTGCAAGGGTTGCACTTTTATTGGGGTTTAAAACCCGGATATTTGGATAGTTAACAATTAAACGATTTTCAGTCGCCGCTGCAACTTGACTTAAGTTTGATTTCGGTATATTATGAGCATCAATAAAGTAACGACTTAAGCTCTCAGGTGTAATTTGACGGGATTGCAAATTCAAAACTTGAACCAATGTCACCAAAGCTTCAAGGCGAGAAACGTTTTGATTGGGATCGATATCCGATTGGAGAGGATTAACGCCGAAAGCATTTTGAAGAATGGAGGAAAATTGAGCTTGAGTGACGAATTGATCCGGCTGAATTGAGTTGCTATCGAGAGGAGGAATAATCCCTCGTAGCACTAAAGGTTCAATAAAACTTCGCGCCCAATGTTGCCCAACTTGATGAGTAGAATTAGCTGAGTTGGGGAGAGAAGCAATTCTTTCTGAACTGGAGGTGAATGTTAGGGTCAAAGGATGCGGGGTCGCATCACAATTTCCAGAGGTCAGAATGCTCAGAGTTAAAACAGTCAGAATAGAAACACGCATGAACGTTGTTTGGGTGCTGGACTGAACAAATGATAAATTAGCAAAAACAAATTGGAATTTAAAAGGGGAATAAAAGCGGATATTTTGTGAATGATATCACCCCGAAAACAGCAACAATGATCAAGAAAGACTATCTAGATTTACGAAGTGTTTGTCACCCATCCGGAGATCAGCAAAATTACTGTTGATTCATCCGGATAGTGATCGCATAACTCGTATATTTGGAGAGTGTGCGGAAGTAAAATTCTACTCGATCTAACCCGAACTTCCGTATAATTTCGAGTTGGGGGGCTTGATTTTGCGACTCAGATTGAGGTCGGAACCCGGTGAGGTTCTCTTGCGATGGGAATGCCGACCCAGAGAAACAGAAACCCTGAATTGACTATGAGTGTGATCAATAATTCCGCCCTCAGCTGTCTTGCTACCGCAGTCGGCTGTACACTGACAGGTATGGCTGTCAACGAACATCTCGAGCAGCCCGACCCAATCGGCCCGATTAAACTCGGTGTTCAGCAAAATCCCCTGATGGATGCTGAGGATTTGATGGTTGCCGCCTCAGATGGCGTTGAACAGTCCATTGCTCCACCCCGACAGATGTTCACCCAAGACTTGACACCTTCGGTTAAAGCTGATGATTTTTCCAATTTTAGACCACATGAGCCAGAAATTTGGCAACAGTCGCCACTCGATATTGGTAATTTAGTGGTTAAGGCTCGCCCACTTCCTCGGATTGAACAGCCCAATGTCAAACCGACGGGGAATTTTAGCAACGAGTATTTTCCCGACTACCTCAACTTTGACGGTGATGCTCAGGCCCCAGAACCGATTGAGATAGCGACCGAAAAATTACCACAGCCAGAAATCATCAATGAACCGATGGCTGTTTCTGCCTTTCCATCTGCGTTACAGCCTGTTCCTGCTCCACCTCCTCTGTTTGACGGTGAACCGGTAGGGGGTGAATATATCGTTGAACCTGAGACGATAATTAGCAATAGTTTTGAGGGCGTTTATCCAGATAATATTGTTCCCCAAGAGCAATTGTCTAACCGTTCTTCAACAAATGCAACTCAATATATTGTTGAACCTCAGTCGATGAGAAGGGCGACTCCTATACCGCAGCAGGGTAGGGAAAATTCACAAGCTTCAATGCCTGAATTTTCTATTGCTAATTCGGCTAAACTTGCGGCTCAATACGTGGTTGAACCTCGAACCGTGATGGCAGTTTTTCCGAATGAACAATCCCCAGAAATTTTATCAACTTCCGAGGTAAATCGTCAGAGAGATGGGGAAGTCACTGATTCCCGACCTCAAAATCCCAGAGTTTCTAGAACTTCGAGATCCAATCCATCTCAAATCAGCGTTGCATCTACAGTTAATTCTTCAGTTTCGGCAACCAATCCCAGACCTAAATTATTGCAAAAATTAGTTGAACCTTATCAACTTCCCTCAGAAGTGCGAATGGATGAGGTTGTTTCTCCGGTCACTTCTACCCCTAAAAATAATCAAATTAATTCACAGATAGCAGTTAATTCAGCCGATGAAAAAACTGAAGTTATTGTGGCAGTTGAGTCTGAGTTAAACACCGCTTCAGAAGCGATGATTGAAGACCCCAATACCGAAACCGAACAAATGCCAAGTTTATTAAGAAAACTGGTTGAATCTTACAATGTATCATCAGACGTTATACATGATATCAAAGTTTCTCCCTCTCCTTTAAAAGCATCCGAATCTAAATTTGCACAGAACTAAGTGATCTATCAATGATCAGGGATAGCAAGAATAGTTGAATCTAAGACTCTGTTGGAGTTTCGATATCTTTGATCTCAAGCAAGCAGAGTCTTATTCAACTTCAGGATTTTACAAAACTAGGGGATTTATAAAGCTTATTCCTAAGCAGCTTTACAAAACCAGGGGATTTGTAAAACTCCAGAGGTCAATCCGGATAGTGAAGTTTTATTTAGTAAAAAGGAGTGAAAACAAAACCTGTTTTTATAACCTTAAATCCGGTCTGATTTATCTTCATTAATTCTATTTATGACCCTAAACTCTACCGAATTAATCATTGAATCTGGTCGAGTAGAACGCCAATATTGGCAAGACTTGTGGCGATACAGAGAGTTGTTTTACTTTCTCTCTTGGCGGGATATTTTAGTTCGTTACAAGCAAACGATTATTGGGATAGCTTAGGCATTAATTCGACCGTTTTTAGCAATGGTTGTATTTACTGTGGTATTTGGTAAAATCGCCAAACTTCCATCAGATGGAGTTCCCTACCCAATTTTAGTATTTGCGGCGATGCTTCCTTGGCAATTTTTTTCTAATTCTCTGACAAACTGTAGTAATAGTTTGATTGGAAATGCTAATTTAATTTCTAAGGTTTATTTTCCGCGATTAATTGTACCTGTTAGTGCAGTTGTTGTTAGTTTTGTTGACTTTCTGGTTTCCGGAATGATTTTACTGGGATTAATGGCTTGGTATAACTTTATTCCCAGTTGGCGAATTATTACATTACCATTATTTGTTTTGATTGCAGTTTTAGCTTCTGTAGGAGGAGGGTTGTGGTTTGCATCACTAAATGTCAAATATCGCGATTTTCGCTATGTTGTGCCGTTTGTAGTTCAGTTTGGTCAGTATATTTCCCCCGTTGGATTTAGTAGTAGTATTGTTCCAGAAGATTTGAAATTTTTTTATTATCTCAATCCTCTTGTTGGGGTAATTGATGGGTTTCGTTGGGCAATAATCGGCGGAGACACTCAGATTTACTGGTTGGGATTTAGTTTGTCTGTTGGATTGGTTTTACTCATATTTGCCACAGGAGTTTGGTACTTCCGAAAAACAGAGCGAACTTTTGCTGATGTGATTTAATTCAAAAAAATTACACATTCTTCCGGAAAAGTTCATCAAACTTAGCAATTAGGGAACAGTAATTCTTCAAACATATGTCTGAGACAATTATTCAGGTCGAAAACTTAGGCAAAAAATACATTATTGGTCATCAAAAACAGGAGCGTTATGCGACGCTGCGAGATCAGATGGCAAATGGGGCTAAGTCTTTAGGACAAAGTTTACTCAAACCTTTTGGAAAACAAAGCAATGATCCCAGTAGTGAAGAATTCTGGGCATTAAAAGACTTATCCTTTGAGATTAAAGAAGGGGATAGAGTCGGAGTTATTGGTCATAATGGCGCGGGTAAATCGACCCTCTTAAAAATTCTGAGCCGCATTACAGAACCCACAACAGGAAGAATTACAATTAAAGGCAGAGTCGCGAGTTTATTGGAGGTAGGAACTGGATTTCATCAAGAGTTAACCGGGCGAGAGAATATCTTTCTTAATGGGGCAATCTTGGGGATGAGCAAAGCAGAAATTGTGGCTTTTTCTGAAGTCGAGAAATATCTCGATACACCCGTAAAAAAATATTCTTCTGGAATGCGAGTTCGTTTAGCTTTTGCAGTTGCCGCCCATCTAGAACCCGAGATTTTAATCGTTGATGAAGTCTTGGCAGTTGGGGATATTGCCTTCCAAAATAAATGTCTTGGCAAGATGGAAGATATCACCGAAAATCAAGGCAGAACAGTGTTATTTGTCAGCCACCAAATGGCAGCAGTTCGTAAGTTGTGTAATGTTGCTTATTGGCTAGAGCGAGGAACTGATGACATCATTGATTCCTATGAAAAGCACATGATTAGTCGAGCTAGCTCTCAATTAAACGGTAAGATTGTTAATGAAGAACATGGACTTGAACTTCACAGTATTGATGCTTTTATCGAAGATGATGAAAGCACATCAACACTCAAAGTTGAAGTCAAGGGTTATGCTCAAAAACTAATTTCACGTTTAGGTATTGCAGTTCAGATCACGACTTCAGATGGAATACTAATTTCTAATATTTGGCCTCGCATGGCGAACTCATTTTTAGATAATATTCAAGGAAACTGGAATTGTGCATTTGAATATCAAAATATTATTCGATATTTAGGAGGAGGAGACTATATTATTAATATTATTATTAATCAGCCGAATATGGGAATAATTTTGAAAGTTGAAGATGCGGCTATTATTCAGATACCGACAATAGATGTCTATGGAGTAGGAAATTATTTTTCCTGGCGTCAACATGGAATTGTTCCATTACCTGTTAATTTTTGTTATCAAAAAGGATAATTTATAATGAACTTTAGAAATGATCCCGTTGTAATCGCAGCCATAGGTGGTTCTGGAACTCGCGTCTTTGCAAGAATTATTCGCCATGCTGGTTTATTTATTGGCAATGATTTAAATCAGCAAGAAGACTCTCAACCCTTTATTGATTTTTATAATATTTGGATTCCTTTATACATCCAAAAATTATATGATCATGATGACGGCATCTACCAGGTTTTAAAGAAAGATTTTTTGAATGGTGTTGAGCAGCATTTGTGTGGAATAGACAACTCAAATACAATCTGGGGAATTAAAAACCCAAAAGCAATTCACATGATTCCATTATGGCATGATGTTTTTCCAGATATGAAGTTTATTCATGTTGTTCGTAATGGCTTAGATATTGTTTATTCAAATAATCAAGGTCAGTTTGAATGTTACAAAGATTTAATCTTCAATCGTAGGACTGAAAATGTATATAGCCACTCTGGCAAAATATTATTTTGGTCTAGAGTAAATCGACTCGCATCTGAATATGGAGAAACTTATTTAAAAGATAGATATTTAAGAATTCGTTTTGAAGATTTGTGTCTTCAACCTCAAACAGTTATTAAAAAAATCTTTGAATTTTTAGAAATTTATGATTCAAATAAGCTAGCTAATGCAATTTCTGAGGTTTCTTATAAAAAGACTATAAATCGCTGGAAAAAGCGTCCAGTGAGAGAAATCTATGAAATCATGAAAGCAGGTCAGCCGGAATTAGAATATTTTGGTTACTGGGACTCGAACACCTGGCAACAAATTGAAAAAGCTGTACAATTACCTCGCTTACAACGTCTAATATTTCAACATCTCAAAATGAAACACTTAACTCCAAAGTCAAGCTAAGTATCTGTAAGTCAGAAGTTGAGTGAAATTTTATTAGAGACTTAAGCATGAGTATGAGTATTACGAAAGTACACTTGAAAAGTTCAGTCAAAAAAATTTTCAACTCTCTCAGCCCAGTTAAACGGCTAATGTATCTAACAGGTGCAAAAAAAATTCATTGCTTGGGAGATAGCCATACTTCAATGTTTGAGTATATGTCAAAAAATCAAGTTTGGATTCATACTCAATTTAACTTTTGTATCGTTCCTGGGGCAACTGCCCTCGGTTTAGCCAATCCTAAATCTAAGACTAATGCTTTAACTATCTTTCAAAAATATATTTTTTCGCTACCTAAAAATGAAACCTTACTATTTTGTCTTGGTGAAGTTGACTGTGGTTTTTTAATTTGGCTTTTGGCTCAAAAGAATCACTGTTCAGTAGAAGAAAAATTTAATTTATCATTACAGAATTACCTATCATTTTTAAAAAGCGTAAAGCAGCAAGGTTTTAAAAAAATATTAATCTGTAGCACTCCTTTACCGACAATTTTTGACAATCCAGATTGGGGGGAAGTTGCAGAACTTCGTCGTGAGATCAAAGCAACTTTGAGGCAAAGAACAGATTTAACAATAGAGTATAACAAAAAACTTTATGAATGTTCTTGTAGAGAAGATTATAAGTTTATTAATCTTGAAAAAGATATTCTTGACACTCAGACTGGAGTGATCAACCATAAATTTCGTCATCCTAATCCTTTAAATCATCATTTAAACAACAAAAAAGTTTCACCTTTTCTCTCTTTTTATTTAAGAAAAATGGGTTATTGGTAAAAACTTTATTAAGACTATTTAAAGTTAGTTAGAGGAGACTATTTAATGAAAAATTGCTTAATACTAGGATCGGGTCGTAGTGGAACCAGTATGGTTGCGGGTACTCTTGCTCAGTCTGGTTATTTCATGGGCGATCAACTCATTCCTGCGCGTGATGGCAATCCCAAAGGATTTTTTGAGGATGTAAAAATTAATAGAATTAACGAGGAACTGCTGGCGCAAGTTTTACCCAAAAGACCTCGTTTTTTAGGACGTTATGTTTTTAAAGATCGTCCATTATATGGACAAAGATGGTTGGCTAAAGTGCCAGTTGGAACCACTATTCCCTCGAATCAACATTTAACCGATCAGATAAAGCGTCTTGTAAAAAATGAACCTTTTTGTTTTAAAGATCCTAGACTCTGTTATACACTTCCGGTCTGGAAATCCCATTTAAAAAATGTTGTTTTTATTTGTGTATTTAGAGACCCAATCAGCACAATTAATAGTATAATGAAAGAGGTTAAATATGAGCCTCACCTACACCACTTTAATATTAACTCAAGACAAGCTTTAGAAATCTGGATGCTTATGTATCAGCATATCCTTCAACTTCATAAATCTGAAGGTGAATGGCTTTTCCTTCACTACAATCAAGTTTTAAGTGGAGAAGGGCTAGAAAAGTTAGCAAAATTTACAGGTGCATCTGTAGACTATTCTTTTCCTGAAATATCTCTGCAACGCTCACAGCCTAATTGCTCTATTTCTCAAAATGCAAAAGTTATCTATCAGCAGCTTTGTAATTTATCAGGATATACAGAAGTAGTTCCGATCTCAATCTGAATTTAAGAGCTATGAATATCAAAATTTCGGTAATTATTCCAACTTATAATCCTAATTTTTATCGCTTAAAGCGAGTTCTTGAAGGATTAAAATCACAAAGCCTTCATCATCAGTATTGGGAAGTTATAATTGTTGACAATGCCTCTCCTAATACTGAAATATTTTCAAATCTTAATCTTTCTTGGCATCCCTCAGCAAAAATTATTCGAGAGGAAAATCTGGGTTTAACACGAGCAAGAACCGCAGGCATTCAATCAAGTCAGGGAGATTACCTAGTTTTTGTTGATGATGATAATGTTCTTGACTCGAATTATTTAAAAAATGTTATAGAAATTTTTCAGCAATATCCTGATGTTGGAGTCATTGGTGGGAAATCTTTACCCGAATTTGAAGTTGAACCAGAACCCTGGATAAATCAGTTTTCGGTTTGCCTAGCCTTAAGAGATTTAGGTGATCAAATTCAGCTTTACTCTTATAAAGATACGCCAAATTCAGATAAGCAACATCCAAAATTTGCCCCAATTGGTGCAGGTATGGCACTTAGAAAAAGTGCCGCTCAAGATTATATAAACACTCTTACAGAAAATCAAGAAAGATTAGCACTAGATCGAACAGGTCGAAGTTTACAATCCGGGGGGGATTGTGATATAAATTTGACCGTTTTAGAGGCAGGTTGGAGAGTCGGATATTTTCCTCAACTTCAGCTTACTCACCTCATGCCTGCCAGTCGCTTAACTAAAAAGTATCTGGCAAAAGTGAGCTTTGCTTCATCACGCTCATGGGTACAGGTTCTCGATTTGCATGGTATTCGACCTTGGCAAAAAATCCCTCGTTGGACAGTATTACCGCGAAAATTTAGAGCATTTTTCCGTTACAAACCCTGGAAAGATGCAGTTTCATACATTCGATGGCAAGCAGCTTGTGGAACTTTTGAAGGATTAGGTGCATTAACTTATCATAAATCAGTCAACTGATTACAAAACTAAACTTTAGGCTAGAAATAATAGCGTTTTATACAACAATCAGATGAATACATCACTCAAACAATTTGCTAAATCTTTGCACTTAGGAGTTGTCGCTTATCAGCTTTACTACGCTCCTAAAGGTTTGATTCAAAAATATATACATCGAGATCCGATTAAGCGTGCAATAGATGAACAAGCCCGTCAACAGATGGAAGCAGCAGCTTATCAACTTAAACCTATTGAAATAAAAAGTTCAGACCCTCCTCTAGAAATTCACTTTTTAACAGGTCGAAAGTTTTGGTATCAAACTTGTTTTTGTGCTTACTCTATGGCACTGCGTTCTAATCATAATATCAGACCTATAGTTTATGATGATGGAACTTTAGAAAATCAGTATATTGAACAAATTCAGCGAATTTTTCCTGGTGCAAAAGTTAATTTTTTAACTAAAATAGAAGAACGCCTAGATGAATATTTGCCTGTGAGTAAGTTTCCTTATCTCAGAGAACGTCGTGCCAACTATCCTAATATGCGGAAGCTCACTGATATTCATATTGGTTCTTCTGGATGGAAGCTAGTATTAGACTCAGATATGATCTTTTTTCAAACTCCAACGTGTTTAATAGAGTGGCTAAAGTCTCCAAATAAACCTTGTCATATGGTAGACATAGAGACTTGCTATGGTTATTCAGAAACCTTAATGAAATCTTTGGCTGGAACGGAAATACCTCAACGTTTAAATGTTGGAATTTGTGGATTAAAGAGTGATGAGATTGACTGGGAAAAGCTCGAATTTTGGTGCAGAACTTTGATTGAAAAGGAAGGAACTCATTACTATCAAGAACAGGCTATTACTGCAATACTGATGGCAGCTAAGAGTTGTGAAATTGCTCCAGAAAAAGATTATATCGTCATGCCCGATCAACAAGAGGTTATTAGTCCAACAGCAATTTTACATCATTATGTCGCTGACTCTAAGCCCTGGTATTTTCGCCATGCTTGGAAGCATATTATTAAGTAAGAGATCAATAATTTCATAAAAAATACTCATTTGAACCTGTAAACTTATACTGATTAAAATGAAAAACAATATTATACAAGGATTATGGATTCAAGGTGAACTGTCTTTAATGGAACAGCTCTCTATCAAGTCCTTTTTGAAAAATAATCATGAATATCATTTATATATCTATGATGATGTTAAAAATATTCCAGAAGGTACAATCATTAAAGATGGAAATAAAATTTTACCAGACCATCGGATTTTTACCTATCAGTTTGGATGGGGTAAAGGAGGTTATTCGGGTTTTGCAAATCTTTTTAGATATCATCTTTTGAATACTAAAGGAGGTTGGTGGGCTGATACTGACGTTATTTGCCTTAAGTCTTTTGATTTCAAATCAGAGTATGTAATCTCATCAAGTTATGAGGGTAAATGGGGAGAACTTGCTAATAATTGTGTATTAAAACTTCCTCAAAACAGTGAGTTTACAAAGTATTTAATTCAAGAGAGTGAACGAAAATATCCCAATCAAATTAAGTTTGGAGAAACAGGCCCTCATTTGATTCAAAAAGCAGTCCGAAAATTTAACTATCAACACTATATAGTTTCGCATCAAACATTTTGCCCAATTACCTGGAGAGCTGTTAGAAAAATAGTTTATCCATATGAACCAATCACGGTTCAAAAACTAACTACAAAAATAAAAGATTTAATTCGTCCCTTAATTAAACCTCAAACTAGCTCAGGAAGAATCACTAAAAATAGTTATGCTGTTCATTTTTGGAATGAAGTGTGGCGACAGGAGAAACTTTGTAAAAACGGAGTATACGATAAAAATTGTCTATATGAACGCTTAAAAAATCAATATATGTAGGGCTATATTTTCCAATTTTTAGTCAAATTTACTTTGAGTTGGATAATAATCAATGAATCAGAAAAGTCAAATTATTAAAAATAGAAATGCTTGGTTATATACCCTACGGGGCTTTTCAGCAATTTGGGTTATTCTCTATCATCTCAATGGTAGAATTCCTGAACAAGATAACCTATATTACTATTTTGTTCGCTATCGACAAGGCATCTGGCTAGAGTCTTTACCGCTTCACATTTTTTATGATTTTTCTGTGCTAGTAACTTGTCTATGTTTATCTTTTTTATTCTATAAATATATTGAAAACCCCGCAATAGCAGCCGGAAAAAAGAGCTTTAACTTCAACTTAAAAACCAATAAAAATTTATGATGAAACCTCTAGTCTCTATTCTTATTCCTTGTTATAATTGTGAACAATGGTTAGCTAAAACTCTAGAATCGGCTTTAGCACAAACCTGGCAACACAAAGAAATTATTATTGTTGATGATGGTTCTACCGATAATAGCTTGTCAGTTGCCCAACGCTTTGAATCGCCAACTGTTAAAGTCATTCATCAGAAAAATCAAGGTCAAAGTGCTGCCGAAAATAGAGCTTTACAAGAAGCTCAAGGAGATTTTATTCAATATTTAGATGCTGATGATCTTTTATCTCCTGATAAAATCGAACGTCAAATTAAACTTATCGGTGATAGCAATTCAGAATTTGTTGCAGCAGGGGAATGGTCAAGATTCTACAAATCACCTCAAGAAGCTCTGTTTATTCCTCAACCCTTATGGAATAACTTTGCTCCAATTGACTGGCTTATTTGTGCTTGGGAAAATCATAATATGATGCACGGAGCAGCATGGCTAATTCCTAGAAATATTTCTGAAAAAGCTGGTTTATGGGATGAAAGACTATCTCTAATTAATGACTTTGACTACTTTAGCAGAATTTTATTAGCGAGTCAGGGAGTTAGGTTTTGTTGGGGTGCTAAAACTTATTATAGATCTGGGAATTCAGGAAGTTTAAGCGGCTCAAAATCTCGTTCGGCTTGGGAATCTGCATTTTTATCTTTAGACAAGGGTACAAGCAATCTTTTAGCGACTGAAAATAGTCCTCGCACTCGCCATGTTTGTGCAACTGTTTTTCAACGTTTTATTTATGAAGTGTATCCAGATGTTTCAGACTTAGCCCAAAAAGCAGAAGCAAAAGTTCAGCAATTTGGTGGGTCTAGTCTTCAAGCTGCTGGCGGTCCAATGTTTCAATCTTTATCTCGTATTTTAGGCTGGAAATCAGCAAAACGAATTCAAAATTTGGTGTATCAATACGGTTACGGCGAAGCAGCTTTAGGGTGGAGGTTTACCAAACTTAAGCAAAGATTAGTTTGTCGCTTAAGTCCAAATTTAGTTCAATCATCTGAAAATAAAAGTTAATAAAAACAGGAAAATATTGATGTATGAGAATGCCAAACTTTATTATACTAGGAACTCCCAAAGCAGGTACAACAGCAATTTATAACTATCTTAAACAACACCCACAAATTTATATGCCTCCGTTCAAAGAACCCCATTTTTTCTCTTTTGAGGGAGAACAAAAGCCCCATTGGGGTATCAAAACACTTGAAGATTACCAAGCTTTATTTCAAGATTCGACATCTAAGCAAATCATTGGTGAAGCATCGACTTGGTATCTCTATAGTCAAACCGCCGCCGGACGTATTCGACATCATATACCGGATGTGAAATTGATTGCAATTCTTCGTAACCCTATCGAACGAGCTTATTCAAGCTGGGCATTTCGAGTTCAATGTGGTTGGGAATCTATTACTGATTTCAAACAAGCATTACAAGCAGAACCTCAGCGCATTTGTGAAAACTATGAATGGGATTTTCATTATTTAAAAACAGGATTTTACTCTGAACAAATTAAACGCTATTTTGATGTTTTTACACAGGATCAACTAAAAATTATTATTTATGAGAATTTTAAGGCAGATCCGGTTAAAACTCTAAAAGATATTTATAAATTTATTGGAGTAGATGAAACCTTTCTTCCCGACATCTATACTAAACACAATGTCACTTATTTACCTAAAAATAATTTTATTAATTTAATAATTAATCGAAAAAGTCTCGCTAAAGATATTATCAAATCTATTATTCCTCAGCAGCTCACCCAAGCGATTGCTCATCAGCTCAGGAAAGATAATAAAGTGCAGCTTCCCCCATTATCTTTAAAGGTTAAACAAGATTATCTAGCTCTTTATCAACAAGATATTTCTGAACTTGAAAATTTGATTAATTGTGATCTGACAGTCTGGAAACAATAAATAACTAATTAAATGGCAAAAATTTTAATTCTGATTGGTGGTCATCTTTGTACCGCACCTAGACCTCAAAAAGAAGCAGATGCTTTAGCGGCAGCCGGACATGAAGTAATCGTGCGGGGCTTTTGGTTTAATCCTGAACTGATAAAACGCGATCACCTCATTTTATCAGAAAAAAAATGGCAATTTTTACCAATTATTGACTTTCAACCTGATCATAAAATTAACAATTTTAAAGTCCGACTACAAGCTAGAATTGCTAAAGAAAAATATCAACGATTTAGCATATTCTCACCGGATTTATTCGGCTATGGTGCGACTGCTATGCTGCAAGTTGCCCGTCAAACTCAAGCTGATTTAACCATCGTTCATTCTGAAGTTGGGCTTTGGGTAGGCAATCAACTTTTAAATAAAGGTTTTCGTGTGGGAGTTGATTTTGAAGATTGGTTTTCAGAAGATTTGCTTCCCTCTGCCCGTGCAACTAGACCCATTAATCAACTTAAAATATTGGAACGTCGTCTGGCTAAAGATTGTATTTATTGTTTGACTACTTCTCATGCTCTTGCTGACACTTTTTCTGAGGCTTATCAAGTACCTAACCCCATAGTAATTTATAATACATTTTCATGGAAAGAATGCTCATACTATGATGGAAAAACACTCGATAAAATCAACTCAAAACTTCCTTCTTTGCATTGGTTTTCTCAAACAATCGGGCCGGGACGAGGCTTAGAAATCTTATTTCAAGCTTTACCCTATCTCCAGACACCTGTTGAAATTCATTTGCGAGGTCACTATCCAGAAACAGCACAGCAATGGCTACAACAGCAAGTCACTGATGAGTGGCATGATCGCATTTTTATTCACCCCACTGTTCCCAACTTTGAGTTATTATCTCGAATTGCTGAACATGATATTGGTTTAGCGCTAGAACAACCTCATATTCCCAGTCGAAATCTTACTATTACCAATAAATTTTTTCAATATTTACAAGCAGGTTTAGCGATTATTGCCACTGAGACAGCAGGACAGAAAGAGATTTTTCAGCAATGTCCTGAAATTGGAAAGTTACTTCCTAATAATCATCCAACTACCTTAGCTCAAGCTATTGAAAACTTACTCAAAAATCCAGACCAGTTAGCCATTACTAAAGCGGCTGCACTGCAAGCAGCTCAAAATAAATTTTGCTGGGAAAAACAAGTTAACGTGCTATTAAAAAGAGCTGAACAGGCATTAGCTCGGTAAAATTTATTTTTTAACCTAACTTTTCCGGATCTGGAAGTTAGAGCTTGTTTTTTGAATATAGAAGTATAGTGGAGAAAGCTGAGACGTGAGTGAAAAAACAGTAGCTAACTCAATGACTCTAAAGCAACGCTTTGGTGCATGGTTTATTCCTAGACTTTTTATTAATCGTCATGTTTTTAATCACATTCGGCTTGAACTTAATGCTTTACGAGTGCGTATTTTATCTCAACTTAATCCAAGACGAAAAGCAAAAATTTCTTATTTACGACAGCAGAATGATCTATTCATTAATATAGGTTGTGGCTCTTTTGGTCATCCAAACTGGATTAATCTTGATTTGTTTCCTCATCCGAATGTAACTCTTATTGCTGATTGTCGGCGTTGGCTTCCTTTTAGAGATTCATCATGTTTAGGCATTCATGTAGAGCATTTTATTGAACACCTTAATCCCCTAGATGAGCGTTTACAATTCTTGCAAGAATGTCGTCGATGTCTACAACCCAATGGTGTTTTACGGGTGATTGTTCCTGATGCTGAACTTTATATCAAAGCTTATTTGGAGTCCGGATGGGATACACTGAATCAAATTGGTTGTGGTGGAGAGAAACCTGAAACTGTTTTTAAAACAAAAATGGATGCTTTAAACCATGTTTTTATTCAAGAATGGGAACATTATGGTGGATATGATGCAGAAAGTTTAGAGCAAACTATTAAAGATGCAGGCTTCAAACAAATTACTCGTTGGAGTTGGCAACAAGGTGACTTTCCTGGAGGTTGTATTGACCGTGATCAACATCGTCTGTACTCTTTGTATTTTGAAGCAAAGCTCTAATTTAATCCAAACTTTGGAACACTTTTGATCGCTAGATTTTATTTATCCTTTATTAGATTTTACCAAAACAAAAGCAAAATTGAACTAATAAAATAGTCTCTCATTCTGAAAAAAAGTTAAATAAAGAATGTAAATTGTTTGAAAATGTCTTTGATTATTTAAACAATAAAAATTTAAAATTTTCCGGGTTTTATGAAATTTTTCGTTGGGGAGCTGACAAAAGATATTTTGGATTTTGTAACGCTTTATTTGTAAAATGCAGTCTATAGATAGATTGAACAAAAATGAAAAAAATTCTTCTAACAGCCGATCCTGAACTTCCAGTTCCTCCAAAACTTTATGGGGGAATTGAACGGATTGTTGATCTATTAATTACTGAATTACGGTCTCGGGGTTATACGATTGGACTGGTCGCTCATAGCGATTCTACTTCACCCGCTCATTATCATTTTGCATGGCCTGGTTTGCGTTCTCAAGATCAATTAGATGCTCTAAAAAATACAGTAACATTATGGTCGGCTGTTCAACAATTTCAACCTGATATTCTCCATAGTTTTTCTCGTGTTCTTTATCTATTACCATTGCTAAAATCTCCTCTCCCCAAAATTATGTCTTATCAACGTGCAACAGGAGGAGCATCTGTTAAATGGGCAGCTAAACTTGCACAAAATACCCTCACTTTTACAGGTTGTAGTAATTATATTTGTCGTCAAGGACTCAGTGCAGGAGGTGTTTGGAATACCATTTATAATTGTGTGGAAACCGAAAAATACACCTTTCAGCCTCATGTTGCTGACGATGCACCGTTAGTATTTCTTAGTCGTATAGAACCTATAAAAGGCGCACACACCGCAATCAAAGTTGCATATAAAACTGGACGACGCCTGTTAATTGCCGGAAATTATAGCACGATAGGTGAAGCAGGAAACTATTGGGAAAACGCAATTCTTCCCCATCTTGGTAAAAATGGAATTGAATACGTTGGCACCGTTAATGATGAGCAAAAAAATGACCTTTTAGGTCAGGCAGCGGCGATGATTGTTCCGATTGAATGGGAAGAACCTTTTGGCATTGTATTTGCAGAAGCGCTTGCCTGTGGAACACCAGTGATTTCTTGTCCAAGAGGTGCATTACCTGAAATTGTGCGTCCGGGAATTGATGGTTATCTGATTAACACTATAGAAGAAGCTTGTCTGGCAGTGAAAAATCTGACAAAAATTGATCGTTATAACTGCCGTCAACGCGCTCAAAAATGTTTTTCTGCTTCCACAATAGTAGACCAATATGAGCAACTTTATCATCGTCTAGTCAGTACAATCTCAGAAAAAACTCTGATGGATTGGTGATTTAAACTCTAAATTATTCTAAAGTTTTCCGGATATATTTGCGATTTATTGTGATCTGTAGTGGAGAGTTTATATCCAAACGTTCATTTGGAACAATTTTAGAGGAACCAACATTGAACCGTAAAATTTTAATTATCAGTCCTTATTTTCCCCCCATTAACGCACCCGATCATCAACGGGTTAGAATGGGATTACCCTATTTTCAAAAATTGGGTTGGGAACCTCTAATTTTAACAGTACGCCCCGACTGCGTTGAAGGAACAATAGACCCATTACTCACTCAAACTATACCTGAAAATACTTCGATTACTCAGATTAACGCATTACCTGTAAAATATACTCGTCGGCTGGGATTAAGCAATATTGGTTGGCGATGTCTTCCCTATTTATTTGCCACAGGTCAGCGAATACTAAGCACACAAAAAATAGATTTAATTTATTTCTCTACAACGGTCTTTATAACAATGGCATTAGCCCCTTTGTGGTTTCGTCGTTTTAAAATCCCTTATATCCTCGATTTTCAAGATCCTTGGTTAAATGACTATGGGAAAAAATATGGATACGATCAACCCCCCGGAGGTCAATTTAAGTATGGCTTTGCTCAACAAGTAGCACAAGTTTTAGAGCCATTTACAATGCGTAAAGTTAGTCATATTATTAGTGTTTCTACGGCTTATCCAAAAACATTACTGGAGCGATATTTTTGGCTGAAAGAAGATCAATTTACAGTTTTACCCTTTGGTGCGCCAGAAAAAGATTTTGAGCTACTTCCTCAGTTAAAAGTTAAGCAAACTATTTTTAATTCCCATGATGGTAAACGCCATTGGGTGTATGTCGGTCGTGGCGGAAGCGATATGGCATTGGCGTTGCGGGGCTTATTTTTAGGGATTAAATCAGAACGTACTCGCTATCCCGAATATTGGAACTCAATCAAATTACATTTTGTAGGAACCAGTTATGCTGCGGGTGAACGAGCAACCAAAACAGTTGAACCAATAGCTGAAGAATTTGGAATAAATGATTTAGTTGAAGAATATCCTAATCGTGTTCCTTACTTTGAAGCTTTACAACTTTTAGTAGAGAGTGATGGTATTCTATTAATTGGTTCTAACAACCCAGATTATACTGCTTCTAAACTGTATCCTTGTATATTAGCTCATAAACCGATTTTAGCTTTATTTCATCAACAGAGTTCAGTCGTAGAAATTCTTAAAAATTGTCAAGCAGGTCGAATCATTTCTTTTGATTCTCACGACAGTCCTACTGATTTACTTCCCCAAGTTACTGAGCAATTAAATTGGTTGATTTCAACTCCGAAGGAATATGAACCTGAAACAAATTGGTTAGCTTTTAAACCCTACACAGCACAAGAAATGACTCGACAGCAATGTGCTGTATTTGATCGAGTTATAAGTAATTCGTCATTATCTTAGTTTATATGAGCTTATATCATCAAGTTATTGCACTTTATCAAAAAGCTCAATCCCAACTCATTCGCTGGGAAAGACGACGTTTACTTCAGACTTTTTGGATTGGGGTTGGTGTATTTTTTGTTCAAAATGCCCAATCTTTGCAAACTAATGATCTACTCGTTAGTTTAGCTGCTATTTTAGTAAGTATTGCATCCTTATATCCGATGTATCTTTGGTGTTCTGGAAAAGCATTAGGAATGCCAATTTTTCCATTTTTTGCTTTAACTCATTTAAACACCAATGCAATACCTCTACTTAGTAACCATCCTCTAGTTATGACTTATTCTCCGGATAGTCAGTTTTATGCGGGAATTACAGTCACTATTCATCTAGCAGTCGGAACTTTTTTTTGGCTAAAAGAGGTTAAATATAATTCTGCTCCTCCCCTATCTTATCGCGCTCTTATTGATAATAAAGGAGAAAACTTTTTCTTATTAATTTTAGCGGGTGCAGTTTTCTTTAATATGTATTCTCGAGGAAAATGGTTCCCTCTGAGTGGCGGATTATTTGCATTAGTGAGAGGCGGAATTTTAGGACTATGTGTATTAGCTGTTTTTATTTTATCTTATCGTCAAGGAGAGAAAAAACTAACAGGTATAAAATCACAAATTTATGTCGTTTTAATGATTTCTTATTTTCTCAGTAGTGCAGCAGGATTGATTCTTAGAGATAATGTCGGTGTTTTTTCAGTTGCTTTTATTGCTTTTATTTTGGGAAGTCATCGAATTCCATTAATTACGATTGGAATTGTCTTAGCTTGTCTAACAATTCTGCATTATGGCAAGACTGAAATGCGCTCTAAATATTGGTTTGATCAAGGAGGATTCACATTACAACCTTGGGAATATCCAGCTTGGTACAATGAGTGGATTAGTTATTCATTAGAAAATTTAAACCATGAAGAAAATGAAGAAGCTTCAGAAGAAAGTTCACCCTCTGAGCGATCAAGTATCATTCAAATGCTGCTTTTAGCTCAGAAAAAATCTCCGTCAGAATATCCCTATTTAATGGGAAAAACTTATCTCATTTTACCTCAGATGATTCTTCCTAGAATTATCTATCCTAACAAGCCTCGGAGTCACGAAGGAACTTATATTTTAAGTGTTCATTATGGATTACAAAGTTACCAAGATACCTACAGAACTACAATCGCCTGGGGACTTTTAGCGGAAGCCTATGCAAACTTTGGATTGATGGGTTGTACTGCACTTGGAATGATTCTAGGAACAGCTTATGGTAAAGTAGCTCGCTGGAGTATGAACACTTCTATTCTATCATTTCGATCACTTTTTTCTATTCTAATTATTAGTTTTGCAGCTCAAAGTGAATGGTCAGCTAGTGTTTATGTTGCGTCACTCTTTCAATCCAGTATGGTTTTAGTAGGGATATCATTTGTCTTTATGAAAGTTATTCCTAATCGTGAACATCCTGTTTTTGAATTAATAGAATATAGTCATTACTACGAAATTGAAAATGAATAAAATTGCCATCATTACGACTCATCCCATCCAGTATTATGCTCCTTGGTTTCGTTATTTAGCTCAAGAAAAAGATTTTTTAATTAAGGTTTTTTATCTTTGGGATTTTGGAATAACTCAACAGGTTGATCAGGGGTTTAAGCAGTCAATTCAGTGGGATATTCCTTTGTTGTCAGGATATGATTATGAATTTGTTCCTAACCAAAGTTTAAATCCGGGAACTCATCATTTTTGGGGATTTAAAAACCCATCATTAGTATCAGTCGTAGAAAGTTTTCAGCCTCATAGTGTACTCTTAATGTGTTACAACTATGCTAGTATTTATAATTTTATTTGGCGTTGGAACACTCGTAAAGTTCCCCTAATTTTTCGTGGGGATTCCCATCGAATTTTACCCAGAACAGGCATTAAAGAATGGATGCGTCGTCAATTTATTTCTCTAGTTTATAGTCAATTTTCAGCATTTTTATATGTAGGAAAAGCAAATTATAACTACTACACTTATCACGGAGTTTCACCTAAAAATCTGTTTTTTTCTCCCCATGCAGTTGATAATAATCGTTTTTTTTCTCAATCTCAGGAAGCAATAAAACAGGCTAAAGTTTGGAAACAAGAACTTAAAATTTCCGAAGATCATGCAGTGATTTTATTTGCCGGAAAATTTGAAAGCAAAAAACGACCACTTGATTTACTTCAGGCTTTTATACAGGCTGATTTACCTAAAGTTTCACTCTTATTTGTTGGCGCAGGTTCTTTAGAAAATGAATTGCGATCACAAGCAAAAAATCACTCATCAATTTATTTTGCTCCTTTTCAAAATCAAAGTCAAATGCCACGTACCTATGCAATAGCTGATCTTGTCGTTTTACCCAGTTATGGGGCTTGGGAAACCTGGGGACTGGTGATTAATGAAGCGATGTGTCTTTCTCGGGCAGTTATTGCCAGCGATCATGTTGGATGCGCCCAAGATTTAATTCATTCAAATCAGAATGGATTAGTCTTTCCAGCAGGAAATATTTCTGCCTTAAAAAATTGTCTACAAAAGGCTTTTTTAGATCTCGCAAAGTTAAAACAGTGGGGAGAAGAAAGTCGCAATATAATCACAAGTTATAGCTATGTTCAAGCAACTCAAGGACTGAGAAGTGCTATCAATAATCTCAATATTTAATTATTAATTTTACGAACAAAAATTAGATTTTTTTACTCTCAAAAGGAAACACAATGTATACCTCTGCTTTCCAAAATGTTACTACTAATAAAATCGTTGACTCTCTCCAGCACAAAGGATTTTTTGTGTTTGAAGAAGCTTTAACTGAACAGTACATTGATGAGTTACTACAAGAAGTTAATTTTAACCAAGTCTTAGTTAATACGAATGATGTCGGTGTTGTTATAGCAAAACATCAGAAATTTTTAACTCATTGTCTTGCTCAATCTAAAAAAGCTTACGACTTAATTACCTCACCTCAAATTTTAGAAATTTGTGACAACTACTTTCAGGATAGATATGTTTTAATTAATCATCGTATTTATCAAACTCAAAAAATATCCCATATGCCTTGGCATACAGACAATAATCGACAAGTTGGTAGACAACTTTCAAGTAAGCATGATATGCCAGGATTGCTATTTTTATTTTATTTATCTGATGTTACAAAAAATCCTTTTCAGTTAGTTAAAGATTCTCATCTTTGGTCTCATAAACATAACCATGAAATTTATTTAAGTGATAATTTTATAGAAAAAAAACACCAAAAAGATATTTTGAGTTTTCCTCTCAAGAAAGGAAGTTTAATTCTTTGTAATATTCATGCAGTTCATCGGGCGGAACCGTTTAAAGATAAAAATTATACTCGAAATACTCTACTTTTCCAAGTTGATCAAGTGGGTTTTAATGTAATTGGACATGGTGAAAAAAATTTAGTCAATACAGAGTTTATGGATAATATAAGCCCTAAAATTATGAACTATTTAGGATTTGGTTATAAAACTGATTATCCTGCTTTTCCAAATACATCAATTTCGACACTGACCCTTCAAGATTTGATCAGTTTACATCGTCAGCTATTGGCTTTAACGCTAAAATCAAGTGCTAAAAATTTAGCACTCAGTCTATTACCGGGTGAAATCATAATTCAAATCAAACGAATTCTCTGGAATTGGAAATCTAAGCAAATTAATACCGTAAAAATTAAAGACATTAAATGAAAATTTTATTAATTGGAAATTACGAACCTGATGCAATTATTAGCATGGAGCGATTTTTAATAATGCTCGCTACTACCTTGCCTATGTTTGGTCATCAGGTGCGAATTTTACGCCCTAAACCTAAGTTCAGAAACTTTCAAGCAACTTTAAAACCAATAGGAAAATGGTTAGGTTACATTGATAAAATTTTTCTATTTCCGTTAGAACTACATCAAGCATTATCTTGGGCTGATGTTGTTCATATTTGTGATCATGGAAATGCAATATATACTCAATATTTACAACACATTCCTCATGTTGTAACGTGCCATGATTTATTAGCAATTCGCGCAGGTTTGGGAGAATTTACAGAATACAAAACGGGCTGGACTGGTAAACAATTACAAAAAATGATTATTAAGGGACTTAATCAAGCTCAAAGTATCGTTTGTGTTTCTAAACAGACTCAAAGAGATTTATTACGTCTTTCATCAATTAAACCCGACGCGGTTTCGGTAATTTATCAAGGATTAAATTATACTTATAGTCCGATGAAATCTGACAAAGTAGAATATTATTTAGAAGCTTTAGGAATTTCTAAAAATTGTCACTATATCTTACACGTAGGAGCCAATCATTGGTACAAAAATAGATTGGGTGTACTTTCTGTTTTTAAACATTTATTTTTTCTCTATAAATCATCTAAACTACATTTAATCATGGTTGGAAAACCTTTCACTTCAGAAATACATAAATTTATTAAAACTCATCACTTAAGTGAAAATGTAATTGAACTCATTAATATTAATTCAGAATATTTACGTGCGCTTTATTCAGGTGCAATCGCTTTACTTTTTCCATCTTTACAAGAAGGTTTTGGTTGGCCAATTATAGAAGCTCAAGCCTGTGGTTGTCCGGTATTTACATCCAATCGTCCTCCTATGAATGAAATTGGAGGTGAAGCTGCAATATACATCGATCCTGTTCATCCTCAACAAGTGGCTGATCAAATCATTTTTCATCTACCTAAACGAAAAGAAATAATCGAACAAGGTTTAATTAATGCTCAAAGATTTAAAACAGAAAATATGATTCTAGAGTATATCAAGCTCTATCAAAAACTAAAAACATAGAATATAATTGTAGTTAAAGTATAAAAATGACATCAAATCGAACTTTTAGTTCCGGATCAACGTAATAAGTTCTGTATTCTGTTAAGCGTCTACTATTTTTAGATCTTTTACAGTTTTCCTAAAATTTGTATGACATTTGATTATAACCCTCGTTATCAGTCCTTGCAATTCATTTCAAGTCATACAAACCCACTCCGGATTTGTCAAGTCGTTGCTAGTATTAATGAGCAGACAGGCGGCACTGCTTTTGCCGTTACAAGTCTTGCTGAAGTTCTTGCTAATCAGGGAATAAGTTCTTATTTATTTACCTTAGATTATCAGCAATGTGGTCAACAAGTTACAACACCTGGAGTTAAAGTTCATAGCTATCGTGCTAACCGAATTGCTCGCTATGTTCGAGGACTTCATCCAACTGCTAGTCGTGCGCTGTGGGAATTAGCAGCAACAGAATTAGATTTAATTCACAATCATGGTTTATGGATGTTTCCCAATCTTTATGCACGTCAATCTGCCCTGAAACATCAATTACCTTTTGTCATTTCAACTCATGGAATGCTGAATTCGTGGTCTATCAAATTTCATCATTTTAAAAAATGTATAGCTTGGTTATTATATGAATACAAAAATTTATTAAGTGCTACAGTTTTTCATGCGACTTCTTTTGAAGAATTCTTAGCAATCCGGAGTTTAGGATTTCGACAACCTATTGCAATTATTCCCAATGGAGTAGAATTTGAAGATCCAATCATTAAATATGATCGAGAGATTCTGATTCAAGATTTTCCAGATCTAAAAAACAAAAAATGGTTACTTTTTTTGTCAAGAATACACCCAAAAAAAGGAGTATATAATCTTATTTTAACATGGAAAATAATTTCAGATATTTTTGACGATTGGCATTTAATTATCGCTGGGCCTGATTCATTTGGATATCAAAAAAAACTAGAACTATTAGTCGCAGAATTAGGACTTGAGAAGCGTGTCACATTTACAGGGATGCTTTCAGCAGATAAAAAAAAGACGGCATTAACTAATGCTAATCTGTTTGTTTTACCGACCTACTCTGAAAATTTTGGTATTGCAATTGCGGAAGCTTTAGCCTGTGGAGTTCCAGTGATTACAACTAAAGGTGCGCCCTGGAAAGATTTATTAACCTATGAGTGTGGATGGTGGATAGAAAATACACGACCTACACTTGCGGCTGCTTTAACTGAAGCCATGCAACTCTCCGATCAAGAACGTCAAGCAATGGGATTAAAGGGAAGACATTTAGTCAAAACTAAATATTCTTGGAACTCAATTGCTCAAGAAATGTCAAAGGTATATCAATGGATTATCCGAGGATGTAATCCGCCAAATTCTATCCATTTTTAAACAATTTATTTCTAAAAAAATAAAATTTATTTTTTGATTTGAGAACCGCTCTATGTCTAAAAATAACAAGTTTAACAAAATTCATCTTTGGCTTCCTAATATGTTTGAATTTAAAGGAGGTATTCAAGTTTATTCATCATTTTTTTTAGAGGCTTTACAAAACATTAATAGCTCAATTAAATATGATGTTTTTTTAAAGCATGATACTCCCGCTTCTAAGAAACTTGATACTTATAAACATACTAACTTTCACTTTTCCGGCTTATGGCCATTGAAAGTTAGAACTGCAATTTTTGTTAGTCAAATACTGAGTAGTGGACTTTTACAACATCCTGATCTGATTATTAGCACTCATCTGAACTTTACCATAGCTGCGGACTATTTAAAACGACTACGAGGTATTCCATATTGGACAATAGCACATGGAATAGAAGCATGGAATATTAAAAATCCTGCTCGAAAAAAAGCACTTCATAATGCTGATAAAATTCTCTGTGTTAGCAACTACACACGTAATCGCTTAATTCAAGAACAACATCTCGATCCCAAAAAACTCTCACTTTTATCGAATACATTCGATAGTAATCGATTTACAATTTCTGGCAAGCCTTCCTATCTATTAGAGCGATATAAACTCAAACCAGAACAGCCAATTATATTAACCGTTAATCGTTTAGTTAGTCAGGAATCCTACCGAGGTTACGACAAAATCTTAGAAGTCTTACCGCAAATTCGTCAAGTTCTACCTAATATTCATTATATTATTGCAGGTAAAGGGGACGACCGACCTCGCCTAGAAAAATCAATTGCTCAACATCAACTTCAAGACTGTGTTACCCTTGCTGGATTTGTTCCTGATTCAGAACTTTGTGATCATTATAATCTTTGTGACGTGTTTGCAATGCCGAGTAAACTTGAAGGATTTGGTATTGTTTTTTTAGAAGCTTTAGCTTGTGGAAAACCAGTCTTAGCAGGCAATCAAGATGGTGCAACTGATGCTTTATATCAAGGTAAATTAGGAGCTTTAGTTAATCCTGATGATACCAAAGAAATTACTCAAACATTAGTTAAAATCTTACAACATACCTATCCACTTTCTCTGATGTATCAACCCGAACAATTACGAAAAAAAGTTATTGAAATTTATGGATTTGAGCAGTTTACAGCTTGCTTAAATCAATATATTAGTAATTTTTAAAACTTTATCTACCCACAGGATCATCTGAAATGTCTCAAAAATTAGCTATCAAATCTCAAAACTGTTATCCTCATATTTGTCACGTTGTTGCTAGTATTAACGAAGAAGTTGGAGGGCCAGCTTATTCAGTTACTCATCTGACTCAAGCTTTATCTAAACAACAAATATTTCCTCACTTATTTACCTTAAATTATCAAAAAGTTGGTCATCAACTGGCAACAAATGGAGTTACACTTCATAGCTATAATGCGACTCCAGTTGCTCGATATTTGCGAGGTTTTCAACCTAGCGCTTATCAACATCTTGAGCAACTTGCTTCTGACAAAATCGATTTAATTCATAATCACGGATTATGGATGTTTCCTAATATTTATGCTCGTCAAGCTGCTTTGGTTAATAGATTACCTCTCGTTATTTCTCCTAGAGGAATGTTAGAATCCTGGTCACTCAAACATAGTTGGTACAAAAAAAGATTAGCTTGGATTTTATATGAACGTAAAAATCTAAAGAGTGCGACTGCTTTTCACGCGACCTCTTTTGAAGAAGTACAGTCAATTCGCCGACTTGGTTATAAACAACCCATTGCATTAATTCCTAATGGAATCACAATTCCATCACTTTCTAACTTACCCAACCGAGAAGTCTTAATTCAAGCATTCCCCAAACTCAATAACAAAAAATGGTTGCTCTTTTTATCGAGACTACATCCTAAAAAAGGAATAGATAATCTTCTCTATGTTTGGCAATCCTTAGTCAGTCAATTTCCCAATTGGCACTTAATTATTGCTGGGCCAGATTTAATTTCTTATCAAGCAAAACTTGAATCTTTAACAACTCAGTTACAACTAACAGAAAAAGTTACATTTACGGGAATGCTATCAGGAGAACTGAAAGTCACCGCTCTCAGTCAATCTGATTTATTTGTCTTACCGACTCATTCAGAAAACTTTGGAATTGCTATTGCTGAGTCTCTCGCTTATGGGACTCCTGCTATCACAACTAAAGGTGCGCCTTGGAAAGATTTAGTTGAATACAATTGTGGGTGGTGGATTGATGACAACCAAAAAGCATTAAAAAAAGCTCTACTTGAAGCCATAAAATTGTCGGATCAGGAACGTCGAGAAATGGGATATAAAGGACGAATAATGGTTGAGAAAAAATATTCTTGGAATGTAATTGCTGAGGAAATGTCAAAAGTTTATCACTGGATCTTAGGAGAAGGTAATCATCCAAGTAGTATTCATTTAGATTAACTATTTTTATTGAAATCATCAATCACTCCGGATATCTCGTTTAACGCTGGAAGAAAGGGTTGGAATATGAGTATTTCACAACTCTAAACTTACCTTAAATTAACCTACTTTTATGCAAATTACTATTGTGACAGGCCCTTGGCTTCCTGTTCCAGCCTTGCAAGGAGGTTCAACAGGAAGAATTTGGCAAGGTCTAGCAGAATCTTTTGCAATTCAAGGTCATCAGGTTAAAATTCTCTGTCGTTCTTATCCAGGTCAACCCAACCACGAAATCAGGAATAAAGTTACCTATATTCGTCGAGGTGGACTTCCTCAAAGCACAAATATTTATCTGGATTTAATTAAAGATTTTGCTTATAGTTTGACAACATTTCCGACTTTACCTTCGGCAGATATTTTAATTATTAATGATTTTTGGTTGCCCTTTTTTGCCGCTACTTTTCGTCGAGATGCAGGTAAAATAGTCATTCATGCAGGTCGTTTTCCAAAAGGTCAATATCGTTTAGGTTTGTATGCAGGTGTAAGTCGGTTTGTGGCTTTATCTCGTGTTATTCAACAGGGAATCGCCCAAGAATATCCAGCGGCTATTCCTCGAATGCGAATCATTCCAAATCCGATTGATACTTCTATCTTTTCGCCTTCAACTTCTCCTAAACTTAATCGAACGGAAAAAATAATTCTATATGTGGGTCGAGTTCATCCTGAAAAAGGAATTCATCTTCTTATAGATGCTTTTAGTATTTTAGTTCAAAAAAATTTCCAAGTTCGTTTAAAGATAGTCGGCCCCATAAAAGGAACTCAAGGAGGTGGAGGAGAAGAATATTTCCGCATACTTAAAACTAAAGCTCAAGGTTTACCGATTGATTTTGTTGATCCAATTTTTGATCCTTGTAAACTTGCTAATACTTATCGTTCGGCTGACTTATTTTGCTATCCTTCTCTCGCCGAAAAAGGAGAAGCTTTTCCAGTTGCACCTCTTGAAGCAATGGCAACAGGTTTAATTCCTATTATTTCTAATCTTGCTTGTTTTGAAGATTATATTCAAGACGGAATAGACGGCTACTTTTTCGATCATCGTAGTGATCATGCTGTACAAAATCTGGCTGAAAAATTTGCCTTAGCTATTCAAAATTGGGAACAGACGATGAACATTGGGGAAAATGTGGCGAAGAAAGCCCAGCATTATAGCTATGAACAGATTGCCAAAGTATATCTAGATGATTTTGCGGAATTAATCAATCAATAGAGAGATTAAGTTTATATATTTGAAACTGAATTCTATTAAATAAATACCGATTTTATGCTAGAAAAAATAACACCCCTAATTCTCACTTACAACGAGTCTCCCAACATTGATCGCACCCTTAAACAATTGACTTGGGCTAAACGAATTGTAGTTATTGATAGCTACAGTACAGACTCAACCCTAGAAATTTTGAAGTCTTATCCTCAAATTGAGATATTTCAACGGGAGTTTGATACTCATACTAATCAATGGAACTATGGTTTAGAACAAGTCAGATCAGAATGGGTTTTGTCTCTCGATGCGGATTATCAGTTAACAGATAAACTGATAGAGGAAATTAAAAAAATACCTGTTAATACTCAATTTAATAGTTACTTTGTCCGATTTAGATACTGTGTTTTTGGTCAACCACTGCGAGGAACGATACTTCCGCCCCGAGAGGTTTTATTTAAACGAGAAAAAGGCATTTATATTGATGATGGACATACACAATTATTAAGAGTTGAGGGTAACTCAGGAATGTTATCCTCTCATATTAATCACGATGATCGTAAGTCTCTTAGTCGTTGGCTCTGGGCGCAAGATCGATACATGATCATCGAAGCTAAAAAACTTCAAGAAACACCTGCATCAGAATTGAGTTTGAGTGATCGCATCCGACAAAAAATAGTTTTTGCTCCTCTAATTATTCTTTTTTATTGCTTAATTTTTAAAGGTGGAATTTTGGATGGTTGGGCAGGATTTTATTATGCCTTTCAACGAACTTTAGCAGAGATTTTACTCTCAGTTCGGTTAATTGAAAGAGAAACTAATAAAACTTAAATATTATATCGTAAAATTTTTGATAATAGGTTGAAATAAATTAGTAAAATTAAATCATTAAATGAAAAATATTTCAATTATTTTAAATACAATTAAAAATCAACCTAGAAAAAGCCTTAATGATTATGGGTTTAGTTTGATCAGAATTAAGGCTTTAATTATAAATTAGGAACTGCGATATGTCAGAGTTAAAAACTTGTGCAGTTGTTTTATCATCAATCTTAATTAATTGTTGTTCTGACAATTGTTTTAATATTGCTTTGAGATCGCGATCGCATTATTCCAAATATACCTCATATTCAGTCAGTAAAGTGTCTCTAATTTCTGCAACTGTTTTTGGTATCTGAAAATGATAAATTTACCATTTTTGTCTTGCCCAGACTGTTCCTTTCCACAAACTAATAAATAAAGCACTGGTAATTAAAGCCCCTAGATTCCATTTAATTGAACGCTTAAAAAGGTTTTGGCGCTGGTTACTACGAGCTTCTTTTGCTCGGGTTGTGAGTTGTTGATCGCTATTTTCTACAACAGTTGATAGACGAGCTTTGATATCTTCAAATTGTTGAAAACTGTCAATTTCTGGTACACCTCCTTGAGGATTAATCTGAGTCAGTAAATTTTCCATTTCTGCCGGATTATTAACAGTTTTAAGTTGATCTTTAACTTGGTTAATTTGAGTTTGAACTTGATTAACCTGAGTCGATATTTGTTGATTGGCTTGACGATCAATTCTCAAAGTATTAAACAATCCTAGAGGAATGAGTAATAAAAAAATAACTCCATAGAGCAAAGTCAACCAAGATAAAAAACTCACAACCGGAATTTCCCAACGATCTCGGGAATTGCGTTCACCAAAAAAGATTAAGACAAATCCGAGGAGAGGAACAGCCACTCGTTCTACTAACTGTCCCATTGTTTGTAATTCCCAAGAAGGATTCATAAAATCAGGCGGATACAAGATATCAATTAAGTCAAATAAACTCAGAACTAAAAATCCATATCCTACCCATCGAATAAGATTAATCGAGCGTAAAAGACTAATATTAAAACGTCGTAAAACTTCTATAGATTGATTAGAAGAAGAATGATCAACTTGAGTCATAGCTACTAAGAAAAAATAAAAAGTTGACTAAATGAGATTAGAAACAATCTCAATTTAAACGGGGAAAATTGGCAGACCACCAAGCATACCAAGAAAACCAAGCTTTCTCTAAGACTTGATAAGCTGCTTCTGGGGAAGAATCTTCTAGAGGAATTGATAAATTTGCCCACAAACATCCCCGTTGTCGTAGTTGTTTTTGTCCCAAAAACCAGGGAATAAAGCGATTCCATTCTAGGGTATAAATAGAATGATTTTGTCGATATTGTTTGCGAGTAAAGGTACTAATTCCCTTTGGATTAATACAAGCACTCAGATAAGCTTGATCTTGAGTAACGAAAAGCCCATAAAAACCAACTTGATTTTGCTGACGTATCAAAGGTAATGAGGGAGGAAGCTGATATTTTTCAACCATTTTCTCTACATCTCCTCCTTTAAGATAGCGCATTTCAATATTTAGTTCTATATTATTTTGAACATATTGATAGCGTTGATCGGGTGGTTTAAATAGGGATTCTTTTTCGGTTTTTGTTCGAGTAGAACTAGCAATATTCCACTCAGATAATGGCACTGATTCGGGTAAATTTATAGTTACTTTGCTCAGGATTTGAGTAGAAGATGCAAACAAAACTCGGGCTAAAACTAAGATCACAAAGCTACCCGTAAAGGCTAACAGAGGAGTTCGTAATTGATGCCAAAACTTCATACTTCATAACCCTCCGTTGTCTCTTGGGGTTTGTGATCGTTGTGTTGTAATAAAAACCAGCAAAATAACCCAAACAGCAACACAGCTATAATCGAAAAAACAAATGAACCATCGCGATGATGCCAATACTCAAAAGCTTCTGTATTATTCTGTGCAACTAAAATAGCCAACAACATGACCCGAAATCCATTCACCAAAAATCCTATACTTAAAGCCACAATGGGTACAAAAATTTTCTGTATCCAATTGGTTGGAAACATCAGCAGAAACAGTAGCGCTAAACCTGACAAATGAATCATGGTTTCGATACCTGAACACCCCGGATAAACTTCTACAGTTCCGGTTGGTAAGCTGATATATACTCCATTAAGTTTGGCTTCAAAACCGGAATACCACAATATAAATGCAGAAAATTTTGCTGTAATGGGTGAAATATCAACAATCCAGGGTTCTAACAGGCGAGGAGCACCAATAAAAAACAGAGCAACTAACTCAGTCCAATATTGTTTTAATCCCTGAAAACCAGAAGCCAGTAACCCTAATCCTAAACCGGATAGAACGGGAATTAAATCAAAGAAGTTTCCCCCTAAAGGAATAGAAGCACTTCTTATCAAAATAACAGCAATTAGCAAAAAACCAACTAGACTCGCAAACACTCCGCTTTCGAGTTTCAAGTCATCGCGCCTTTGCCAAACCAGTGATGCAACAGCAGACCAAAATAAAATACTGGTGCCGATTGTATTGGGATTATCTGCTCTCCAAACTAACGTCAGATGAATCGCCATCAAGCCCGAACCAATGGTTAAAAGCCAGAATGGAGAGGTTTTGAGGCGTTGAAATAATACAGGAGAAGTTGCATTCATAGCCATCAGCATTTATAGCAAGAAAACCCCCTCACTGAGAGAGGATGAAGGGGTTCTTCAAGGTGATTTTGCAAATCAATTAGGCATCGGACTTAACTTTGTTTTGACGCTTGTCGTGTTGTTTTTTCATCAGAGTTCCAGCGCCGAGAGCAGATAAAGAACCCAAGATAGTAAAGGGTTCGGGAATGGGTTCTGCTCTTAGAGTAATTTCGTAGCTATTTGAGCTACCTGATCGGGATGCACTCAAACTACCTTTACCGATTGTGCTACCACCATAGATAAACGTTCCTGTAACTTCGCTCAAGTTAATTACATTGAAACTATTGCTACTAAAATAGTTTCTTTGAGCTGTCCCCGGATTAAGAATAAAGCTCAGTGATTGCACTCCTGTTCCAAATAGATCGCGATTTCCAAAATTAATAAATGGGTTGCTTGACGCTTCAAATTGATAAAAAGTTGTAGTAACACCAGACGAAAAACTGACCGGACCAAAAGTTCGATTTAGGTTCAAGGTTGAGATCGAATTTACATTTAAACCCCCTAAACTTGTAAAGTCGCCTGAAGCGTCATCTTCTACTCGATTAGATCTGAAACTCAATGTATCTTGCAGTGGAGAAGCTTGATTGGGTTTTCCAAAAATAGCCGTACCTGTAATACTTAAGCTACCTTTCAAGGATAATGCTTCGGCAGGAGCAACCATTGATATAGTCGCAGTCATTGCTACTGTAGCGACTGATAATGTTTTCAGAACAGATGAAACTGTCATAACACAAGTTCCCTAAAAAATCGTTGTTTACATTAGAAAGACGTCAGTAAAATCATTACTTCACCGATGAAATTACAAAAAAGTTGTGACTTCAAAGGTGGCTGGGTTTCAACAATGTAGCTTTGGTAGTGTTCCCTTATTGTCAAAAAACTGTTGATTACAGGCTTCAGAGCCAAATTTAATCCTTAACTTGTTGTGTTTATGGCTTGACCCTACCGTAAACTCTGAAGCCTGATCATTACTCCTCTTTTTTAACCTCCGAATTCTTCTCGGAGTTGAAGGTATAGTTACTGATTAAACTTAACCGTATATTTACGAAGTTAAATCATTACTCCCTTTTTCCAAACTTGGAATACTTCTCCGGATTTACCACTATAGCTTTACAGACTCTTTATATTTTGTATCCTGAACTGGAGTCTAACTTTAAAAAACCCCACCTTTTGTGAAATTTGGGAAAGTTTCAGTCTTTTTAAGAACACTTAAAAATTGGAAAACGATGAGCATAACTTCTGCCACAAAATCAGCGACCGCATCTCTAAAAATAGAAAATTCGCGATCGCCGAAATCATGGGAAAATGGGAAAGCGCTTTACCTCTTTTTTTTATTCAAGTTGATGAGATAATTTGGGTCGTTGAAATCAACAGATCGAGGGTTAAATAACGAGAGTAAAATCTAGCTCTTTTTCTGCTGTTTTTTCTTCAGTACCGCACCCATTCCGAGAGCAGATAAAGAACCCAGGATGGTTAAGGGTTCGGGAACAGGTTCAACTTCAATAGAGCTGAGGAAGTAGTCATCGTTATTGTCTGCGACAGTGAATCCTAAAACAGAACCAGTTCTGTTAGGTCGCGCAAATGAGGTAAAGTTAAAGGTTCCAGTACCGGAATCAAGAATATTTCCACCCGGAATATCTGCACTCACTAACTGATTTCCATTAACCAGGAGTCGGAAGTCATCGTTAAAGCCAACTCGCGAAAAGGTTGCAGAAACCAAACTAATTTGTTTGTTGAAGGATAATTGGAGAGTTTCGTCAGCTCCTAATCCATCGGTTTGTAAGGAATCACCCAAACCTCCAAAAACACCCAAACCAACAGGCACTTGCGAAACCAGACGGGAACCATTTGTAGCCGCTCCAGTAGCTGTTACATTGATACCACCCTGAGAGAAGTTCAGAGAGGGTGCGAAGTCCAATCCTGCAAAGTTGAATGTAACAGCTTCGGCAGCTTGTCCTCCTGCGAGAGTAACAACAGTTGCACCAGTCGCCGCCATCAGAGCTTTTTTCACGAAATTTGCAGTGATCATTTAAGAAGTTTCTCCAAAAATTGAGTGTGACCATAGAGACACCCAGATGTTTTTTGTTTCAAATAATACTTTTGAGTTGGGTACCCAAGCGTGATTTGCGAATTGATATTCACTTCAGTCGCCTCAATTTACAGCGTTTTTAAAAAGATTCAGGAAGCAACCCCTGTTTTTTACATTTCTAGGGGATTTGTGAAGTCGTTACAGCGTTCAGCTTTAAAAAACCCCCCCTTTTGTAAAGATTAAGTTGATCCCCAAAAAATAATCGCCTCAATTCCCAGAGAATCAAAGCGATCGCGTGTTAAAACTATTCTAGAAGCGATGAGATTTAATCTCGGTTCTGGTCTTGGGAATGCTGCTTTTTGAAAAGCGCCCCCAATCCTAATGCAACTAACGAACCTAAAATCGTCATCGGTTCAGGAACAGATTGAATTTCTACATTGTCCACTAACAAACCCGAGGGGAAGAAATCATTACTATCATCCACATCGACAACCCCAATTCCTAATAGATAAGTTCCTCCTTGAGTGAAGGTATAGGAAAAGGTTTTGTATCCGGTTTCTGTATCAAAGATGGTATTCGACGGATTGGCCAAATTAGAAGTATCGGCAATTTTTAGGACTGTACCTCCAATGGATACAAAAGCCAAGTCATTGAAGGTTGTTGGCTGATCATCAAATACAGTTTCATTAGAGAGGAAATTCCAAGAAAAGCTGAGAGTTTCTCCCTGTCGAACAGTGAATGTTTGTTTGATTGCTGAACCTTCAACAACGTTAGCCGATAACAGAGTATCTAGACTCCCCAGAGATAAATCTAAGAAAGATTCCAAATTGGTATCTGTAACCGAACCGTATTTACTGGTGATTAAGGCTTGAAACTCCCCGTCAGTCGGGGTTACACCATAGGTTCTTGTGACAATATTATTGTCGCCAATGGACATCCATTCTGTAGAAAAATCACCCGTCTCAAAACTACCGTTGAGGACGATAGCTTGAGCCGAACTCTCCAATCCGAATAGGGCGGCGAAACTCATTAAACTAGCAACACCTGCGGTTAGAGTTGAGTGGTAGATAGAAGCGATGGGATTGAACATGAAATTGATTTCTCCATGAGTTGAATCCAAACTTTGGAGCTGTTGTCAAAAGCAATTGCTTATGGGGTGACTCAGAAAGAGGGGGATCGGATTAAATTCAACAGATGAATGGGAGTTTGTTGAGAAAATCCTTACTCTGTTATTCGGAGTAGAGATTTAATCCAGCACTCAAATCATTCTGGTTCATTTTACAGAATGTGAGAATTTTCTCAGGAAAAATTCGAGTGAATTTACGCGATCTTATTACTTTATTGGTAAAATAATAAATTGCCTTTAAATAACCTCCTCTTAATCCAAAGTCGAGTCAAAATTTAACTCAGATCAGAGCAATTCGTCTTCCTCTGATCGACAGATACCAAACCCAGAATCAATCTTTACTCCCCGATCTAACTTAACATCGGTTACTATAATCGTAAAACAGCAAATCTATGAAGTGGTTTCAGCGCACACAATCACCCTACCATTGGATTATCTGGGCTGGCTCAATTCTGCTTCTATTTCTGATCAGCATTATTCCAGTCCAACTGGCGATCGCTCACTATCAAGCTCCCGAACCCCAAGCCATTCTCACCCTGGGGGGAGGATCAGATCGAGAACTGTTTACCGCTCAATTCGCCCAAGATCACCCCGACTTAGACATTTGGGTGTCATCTGGAATTCCCCGTGAACCTGCAATGGATATTTTTCGCGCCGCAGGAGTCCCGGATCGTCGGGTTCACCTCGATTATCTCGCCGTTGATACGGTAACAAATTTTACATCAATGGTCGATGAGTTCAAACAACGGAATATCCAACATATTTACTTAATTACCTCAGATTTTCATCTCCCTCGCTCCCAAGCGATCGCCACGATTGTACTTGGAAGTCAAGGAATCACCTTTACTCCAGTTGCTGTTCCTTCTCCTGAACAAGAAGAATCCTCCTTGCGAATCTGGCGGGATATGGGACGTTCGATTTTGTGGGTGATCACAGGGCGAACCGGAGCAAGTCTTAACCCTAGAGTAGCAATGACTCATGCGTTTAAACCAATACACCACTGGAACCTACACTCCCGGCGCACCACTATTTCCACAACTGCTGTGGTTCTTTCTCGGCGATCCCCTCGTTCGTAGCCGACTCCTCCCATTTTCAGGCTTGAAAGTCTTAATTTTGCGTTGGTTTGGTGCAAAAATCGGTCAAGGCGTACGGATTAAGCCCGGAGTTCGGATCAAATTTCCCTGGCGTTTAACCGTTGGGGATCATGTTTGGATTGGTGAAAATGCCTGGATTGATAATTTAGCCCTTGTGACGATTGAAAGTCACGTTTGTCTGTCTCAGGATGTCTATCTGTGTACGGGAAACCATGATTGGAGTGATCCCCATTTTCAACTGATCACCGCCGAAATTTATATTGAACAAAGGAGTTGGATAGCAGCCCGAGCCGTTATTGGGCCAGGAGTCCGAGTCGCTCAGGGTGCAATTTTAGGGCTAGGAAGTGTAACCGGACATTCTCTCGAAGCCATGACCATTTATGCCGGAAATCCCGCTCAACCGATTAAAAAACGAACAATTCGAGAAACTGTTCCAGAAATGATTCAAAACACTTCCGAATCTCTCACCCCCAATTCCAAATTCTCTGTTGCTGAGTAATCCGGATATGAAATGACAATTTGGTATAGAGGAATGGAAATCGCGCAACCTTGACACTCTTCATTTCCCCACACTATGGTATTTTTTTATCCTTATGGGGTTGCCTTCATTCTTTCTATCCTTATTGTTCTCTTAAGTACACCGCTTGTTCGATCAATCGGTCTGAATACTGGATATTTTGATTATCCTGGAGAACGGAAAATTCACGACAAGCCTATTGTTCGTTTGGGTGGAATTGCAATCTGTTTGGCAACCCTAAGTAGCTGTTTAATTGTTGGATTATTTGATGATTTCACCCGTTTACCTCCTGTCAAAATCTTAGAATTTTGGGGAGTTATTGTCGGAGGATTCTTATTTTTTCTGATTGGATTAACCGATGATTTATCCGATTTATCTCCCTTTACCCGATTAGGATTACAATTTGGCGTTGCCAGTTTAGTCTGGGTTGTTGGAGTTCGGATTGAATTTCTACCCATTCCCGGATTAGGATTGATCCCTTTAGGTCTTTTGAGTTTACCGATCACTATTATTTGGTTAGCCGGAGTTGTCAATGCTATTAACTGGATGGATGGTTTAGATGGACTCGCCGCAGGAATCTCGGGAATTTCAGCTTGTATCATATTGGTGATTTGTTTATCCATCAATCAATCCGCCGCCGCTTTAATTGCTGTTGCTTTAGCTACTGCAACTCTAGGATTTCTTCGCTATAACTTTAACCCCGCTCAAATTTTTATGGGAGATGGAGGGTCTTATTTTATCGGATTTACACTCGCGAGTTTGGCTGTGATTGGATTGATGAAAACCTCTGATTTTAGTCTCGTTATTCTTCCCTTTGTGATTTTAGCAGTTCCTATTTTAGATATGTTAGTCGTGATTATCGCTCGACTTTCCGATGGTAAATCCCCTTTTTATGCGGATCGACGTCATTTGCATCACCGACTACTCAATCGAGGTTTATCCCAACGATTAACCGTTCTGTATATCTATACTTTAACATTTTGGGTTGGATGTTTGGCTCTGGCAATTATTGGGGTTCCAGGTGGGATCTTCTATGGGATCGGAGCCACCGGATTACTCCTTTATATGAGTCTAAATTTGGGGAAGAAAAAACAGCTTACTTCAGTTGATTAATCATCATTTAGACTTTCCTAACTTCAAATAAAGTTCATGGGATTGTGATTACGGATATCTAATTAATCATCCTCTTTAGACACCTCAAACCTAATCAGTGGGATGATAGAGGATTTATTTTTTTTTTTCACAAAATGGAGGGTGTTTTTACAAAAGCTTTACATAAAATTAGGAGAACTTTACAAAAACCCCTGTAACTTTTTTGAGAAAAGAGACTACGATCATGAGAGTTAAAGCAACTGCTTAGGCTTGTGGACTAAACTGAGTGAATGCGGCTAAGTTATAAGCATTGTACAGATTGATGAAATAGCTATTTCCCCAGGGCTTTCTATCTTTCCTTAAATTTATATTGATTACTTGCTGAACCTCAAGCAATAGATAAAGTCAGATCAGTTAATCTTCTATTTCCCAGGTGTTCAGTTAAATATTTCTATGGAGTTGTTTAAAAAAATAATTGACTTTCTCTATCCTTCGACTGAATTAAATTTTCGCAATTTTCAGTAAACCATTCATTTTAAGTTGATAGTCAATGTTATGAGTCTATCTCTCGATAGATATTTTCATCATTAAGTTAAAAATAAGTTCAATATAAAAATTGTTATAAAATATACTGTTTAAGCTCGAAAAAGCCGATCCAAAATGGATTCTATTTTTTATAAAAAAGTCATTAAAATCTTTTCATAAAACCTTCGACAATTCCGGATATTTGTTTCAGTTCTTGTAAAAAGGGTTAACAATTGATTGCATCCAATTTAGCTAAATCTATCTAAGCTTTTAGTTATGATCAACGAATCTACAATGTCTAAAATACATCTGGGAAAAGTTAAAACTGCATCCATTCAAACGGATAAAACATCAGAAATATCTGCCAATTTCCACAGTTATCAAGTCAGTCAACTTTCAATTATTACTCAGTTTTATCCTCCAGACTATGCCGCAACAGGACAACTAATTGCAGAACTTGCTACTCAACTACAAAGCTTAGGAATGCGGGTAAAAGTCTTTACAGGACAGCCTGGATATGCCTTTCAAAATAGCAAAGCTCCTCAAAAAGAAATAGATAAAGGAGTACATATTCAGCGAACCCGAACCACTCAGATTTGGTCAAAAAGAATTAGAGGGAAAGCTCTAAATGGATTATTTTTTTGCTTTAGATCAGGTCTACACTTGCTCAGAAGTGTTAACCGTTCAGAAGTTTTATTGCTGACAACAGCACCACCATACTTAACCATTTTGGGTTATTTAGCAAACCTCTGTTTTGGTCAGCGTTATGCTTGTTTGTTATATGATTTGTATCCAGATGTCGCTGTAGAACTCGGCTTAATTTCCTCCAAAAATCCATTGATTAAATTTTGGGATTGGATTAACTGTAAAGTTTGGAAAAGAGCAGACTCTATTATTGTACTTAGCTCAACCATGAAAGACAGAATTATAGCTAAATGTCCTCAGATCGAGCCGAAAATTAACGTGATTCAAAACTGGGCTGATTCAAAGTTTATTAAACCCCTAAATAAAACTGAAAATTGGTTTGCCCGGGAATTCAACCTACTGGAAAAATTTACCGTATTATATTCCGGTAATATGGGTCGATGCCATGACATGGATACCATTATGGAAGCTGCGGTCGAACTCCAAAATGAACCGATTCAATTTGTCTTCATCGGTGGCGGTGCAAAGCAAGAAACTTGCATGAAGAAAGTCAGAGAATTAGGATTAAATAACTGTGTATTTTTACCCTATCAAGACAAAGCAGTATTACCCTATTCTCTAACTGCTTGCGATCTTTCTTTGGTCAGTGTCAGCGAAGGCATGGAAGGAATTGTAGCCCCCAGTAAATTTTATGGAGTCTTAGCCGCAGGACGTCCGGTTGCAGTTGTTTGTGAATCCCATTCCTATTTACGTCAACTGCTGGAAGAAGCAAAATGTGGTGCTGCATTTGATAATGGAGATGGAACTCAACTCGCTCAGTTTATTCGTTTACTCGCATCAGACCCTCAATTAGCAACTCAAATGGGTGATGCGGGTCGTCAATATTTAGAAGCGAAGTTGACTCCTGAAATTATTGCTCAACAATATTTTACCACCTTATCAAAGGTGAAAGTTTAAAATTGATCGATTCACTGCCAACATGATTTTCCTCTATTGGGTATTCAGTTTGTACAAACTTCATGCTGAATACCATTTCAATTTTATCGCTACAATCAGAAAATGTTCTCATTCTCCTCTTTTAAAGTTGATTAATATTGTGAGATTGCCAGACAACTTAACTCAGATAAGCAAGATCAACTGCTAAAGCTTGAGCGGCATCTTGCAACAGTTCAATATCCGATGGCGACCAAGAACGAGAACTCTCACAATGATGAGCAATCAACAATCCCCATAATTGCTGATGATCCAACAAAACAGGAACGACTAAATTTGCTCTCACTTCTATACTCCGCAAAAAATCTTTATGGCAATCCTGAATCGGTTCTACTTCTACATCTGAAATAGCGCGTGTTCGACCCGCAATATATAACGCGGCATATTCATCATTAAAACATTCATCCGCTCCTGTGGAACCATAAATTGACCATTGGGGATGACTTAAAGCCTCAAACGTGACTTGTCCTTCCCATTGACGATAAAAATAGTACAGTACAACCCGATTAACTTGTAGTTTCTTGAGAAGACGATTCAATGTTTCTTGGATGATCACATTTCGTTCTCCATTGGCTTTCAAACGCTGATTAAACTTTTCTAACTCAGGATCACTTGAAGAATGTAAAACTCTATTCGGGTTCTGATCGGAGTTCAATTTTTTATTCGACATTATTGTAAAGTATGAGATTAAGTTGTTCTGATCTGAGTTTACAGAAGTCAACAGTGTTTTACCCAAATTTTAAACAAAGCTTTAATTTTTCCGAAAAAAGAGAGCCAGTGATTGTTCTACATCTTCCGAGACAGCTCGAAGACAACAATATACCCGATAAAAAACACATCCTCTCAAAAAGAAGATGCGTCTGATAAAATTCAATAATCACGTTCAATTCATACCTTAATTTGAGGTAGCACTCAACTTGAGATTTACTCAAAAGGTGCAGGTACAACAAACAAAGTAATATTTTCTTTCTTGACAATATGAACAATAGTTCCGGGTCTGACTGTGGTATTCGTTATACAGCGAGCATTCCACCAAGTCCCCCGAAATTTGACTCGACCTTGACGATAAGGTGGAATTTCTTCAGAGACAATACCTTCTCCTATAATTGTCATCGGTTGAGAATCACAAGGCGTTGTGTGGATTTTATTACGAAAAAACATGGTTCGATCTCCCTTGCATAAATCTAAAATCAGTCTATAGAGGAAACCTTTGGAACTTATTCAGCTTGTAAGGTCTCACAAAGTTTGTACGGTAGTTCTTCTAACAGTGCGAATAGCTTTCTACTTAACTATCACTTTACCCTGGTTATTTTATGGAAGAAATTCAAGTTGTTTAAGTTCCGAAAGTGGAACCTCCTAACCTGACCGTAGAGATCACTGTGACTTCCCGACGGTAATCTAGTTCAGGTCTGCTTGAAAAATCCTGGTGGATTATACCCCATAGGAATTGAAAGCACTGTCCTCTATAGAATCTGTAATAGCATTGGATCGACAACGATGAGAGCAAATCCGGAATAAATTGAATTTAAGTTCTCACTCCAGATGATTTCTGGTATCTCGATATACAGTATGAACCTAAAAAGCGGATTGAATTCCAGTTCTCAAAACCAGTGATTTTAAGGACAGATCGCATTTCGTCCACTCCGATACAATTTATATACTCGCTTTCCTGCTCATGATCTTTTGAAGAATATGCCTGCTCAATATATTTTGTTTTATAAACCTTATGACGTTTTATGCCAATTTACCGATAACGATCCGACAACTCCCCACCGGAAAACCCTCAAAGATTTTATTTCTATTCCTGGGGTTTATCCCGTCGGACGATTAGACCGCGATAGTGAAGGATTATTGCTGCTCACCAATCAAGGCAAAATTCAACATCGTTTGAGTCATCGCAAATTTAATCACCCTCGAACTTACTGGGTTCAGGTGGAACACATACCGGATGAAACCGCCTTGAATGCTCTGCGATCGGGTGTGAACATCAAAGACTATCAAACTCGCAGCGCTCAAGTACAATTACTCCCCACTGAACCCGCTTTACCTCCTCGTGATCCGCCCATTCGTTTTCGCAAAACTGTCCCCACCGCTTGGCTAGAAATTACCCTCACCGAAGGTCGCAATCGTCAAGTGCGTCGGATGACCGCAGCCGTGGGATTTCCAACTTTGAGGTTAGTTCGAGTGGCGATCGCTGATTTCCGTTTAGACGGATTAAAACCCGGTCAATGGCGAGACTTAACTCAAATTGAAGTGCAGAATTTGTATAAGTTAACCGATGTTTCTCCTCCGAAAAAATAACAAATTACAGGTTAAGGAATACCCGCTTGTTGAAAAAGTTGTTCGGGGATCAGTTCTAACCCTTCCAAAAAAGCTAAAAATTCTTCCAGTGTTAGGCGGTTCTGTGTTTGAACAGTCATTTCTTGAAACTCCGAACCCACAAATTAGTCTCATTTTAGGGAAACAGAAAAGACGACGAAGCAGCAAAAATCTTCAACCCATCCCTTATCATATTGAAAAGAAAAACCATTAAACTTGAGTTAATCCTGTGAACTTTCAATCCGTCATTGCCACTTTACATCAATTTTGGAGCGATCGCGGCTGTTTAATCGCCCAACCCTACGACACCGAAAAAGGGGCGGGAACCATGAATCCTCATACCTTTTTACGGGCGATCGGCCCTGAACCCTGGTCTGTCGCCTACATCGAACCCTGTCGCCGTCCCACTGATGGACGTTATGGCGAAAATCCGAACCGTTTTCAACATTATTATCAATACCAAGTCTTGATTAAACCTTCTCCTGATAACATTCAAGAGGTTTATCTCGACTCCCTGCGATCGCTTGGAATTCAACCTGAAGATCATGATGTGCGGTTTGTTGAAGATAACTGGGAATCTCCCACTTTAGGCGCCTGGGGAGTCGGTTGGGAAGTCTGGTTAGATGGAATGGAAATTACCCAATTTACCTATTTTCAACAATGTGGCGGAATCGATTGTCGTCCTGTTTCTATTGAAATTACCTACGGACTAGAACGACTGGCGATGTATCTTCAAGATGTCGATGCCATGACAAAAATTGCCTGGACAGATACGATTAATTATGGAGATATTTATCTTCAAGGAGAAGTCGAACATTGTACCTACAATTTTGAAGCCTCGAATCCTGAGTTGCTGTTTACGCTATTTAGTTTGTATGAACAAGAAGCCGAACAATTAATCGACAAAGGATTAGTTTTGCCGAGTTTAGATTATGTCTTGAAATGTTCTCACAGCTTTAACCTATTGGATGCTCGGGGTGTGATTGCTGTGACTGAACGCACTCGTTATATTGGTAGAATTCGCAACTTAGCTCGACGAGTTGCTGGGCGGTATTTAGAACAACGAGAAACCTTGGGATTTCCATTGCAAAAGTCTGTTTAATTTACAGAATATAAATCGAGTTTAGGGCGCGGATTTGGCGCCCCTTGTTTTTAGGCATGAATTTGATCCCATTCTCAAAATAAAGGTCTAAGCTCGATGACTAGATACCAAACGAATTAAAGATAATGTTGCTGCATCTGTAATCAACTCTTGCAACATTTTACCCATTTTTTCAGGCGGCCAATGCCAACCACTTTCAGTCTTTTTCCCCATGGGCGGAAGAAACTTAAGAACGTAAGCGATCGCCTGGTTTTTATCAATAGATTGGGTAATCTCGCCCGGAAGGGTTCTCAGTTGGAGTTCAATTTCTTGAGCAACCCAGGATTCAAGAGTTTGGTACTCGGGTACAATAGATTCGGCAAACACTTCACTCATTAGATGGGTATGGGGTTAAGATAAACTGACATTCATCAATGTACAGAGGGCGCAGATCAACTTGCATCTGTCAAAAATACATATGGCTTGAGTTTTGACACTTATGCAATTTTGATCGCCACACAGCAAAAAAGACCTCTATCGTTAGTGAGAAGTTTCCCGAATCACAGTGATAAATATTGCTCAATTCTCCCTCAAATTCAGGCTGATGGCGTTTCCGTTGAATCCTTCTCCAGGGTGACATCTTCGTAGAGATCCGCCAAAGACACCGTTAAATTCAAACTTTGGAGTGGAAAAGTTCCTTCAGTGGGGGTATAGGTTTTAAAAATCCACCCCCCTTGTTCGTGGCGTTGAAAAATTTCTACTCGTTGATGTTTGGTATTCACTAAAACATATTCTTCCAAACAGTCTAAGGTTTGGTAGTCGTTGAATTTGTCGCCTCTATCAAAACCTTCGGTACTCGCAGAAAGCACTTCAACAATTAATTTAGGAAAGCGTTTATAAGTCGAAGTTTCTTGGTCTTGGGGATCACCAGTGACCAGAAGATCGGGATAATAGAAACAGTTGCATTCTTCGAGACGGGCTTTGATATCGGCAAAATAAACACGACAGTTTGTTCCCCGTAGGTGGCTACGAATCAAGGTTGCGAGGTTTAAAGCAATCGTGTTATGGGTGTCAGTGGTTCCCGCCATTGCGTAGACTTCACCATCAATGTATTCGTGTTTGATGGGGCTTTGAGTTTCGAGTTTGAGGTATTCTTCTGGAGTTAGGGAGTGATGCTCAAAAACAGCAATCATCGTTTTAGTATTCCTAAATAGAGTTTTGGACAAGTAAAAATTAAGGCTTGTGGGATATCTTCATCTTTACTCAGAGCGATCGCATTTCTAGGAAATAAAAGAGTCGCTATAAATAATAATAGGCTAGATTTTGTTCTTCGGGTAAAATCCAAGTATAAACTTTTTGATGAATGAAAGGATAACTACTTTTCTGATTGCATAGCGTTTCCGCAGAAGTTGGAGGAACTTTGCTATGTTTTTGGAGGTTTAACGACAAGTCACGCTTCCCTCAAGTCATCAGATCTTAGAGTCTTCCCCAGGAGAGTTATTATAGAAAGAGTTCTATAACGGTTTCGAGACGACCTTACCCGATCCAGAGTCCGACTCCCGTTGCTTGTTCCCTTTTGCCTTTTAAGATCACTGATTGACTAAAACTGAGATAGGACTGTTTATATAATCACTTTATTCGAGAATCATAGAAGTGAAAACAGCAAAAACGATGAATATCAAACAAATTTTACCGTTAGGATTTGGAGTTATTATTTTAATTGTGAGTCTTAGCAGCTTAATTACACTGAATAGTACCTCAACTTTAAAAGAGTCTTCAGACTGGGTTGCTCATACTTATCAAGTGCAATCGATGTTAAAAGGTTTAGAAAAAAGTTTAGTTGATGCTGAAACCGGACAACGAGGTTTTCTTCTTACAGGACAGGATGAATTTCTCGCACCCTATAATCAGACCGAACAGAATTTAGATGATGACTTTTATCGGCTCAGTGACGAAATCTCAGATAATCCTGAACAACTTGAAAGACTGGCTAAACTTGAAGAATTAGCTCAAGAAAAACTCGCCGAACTGCAACAGACGATTAATTTAAAGAAAGCTGGACAAGATGAAACAGTTTTAAATATTGTGCTTTCCAGTCAAGGCAAACAAATTATGGATAATATTCGGATAAAATTAGCGGAGATGATTACAGTTGAAAGTGTTCTTCTCAGGCAAAGACAAGAACGGAATAAACTCGATTATCAATTAGTAAATATAGTCTCTTGGATAGGATTAATCACGATTTTTTTAGTCGGTCTCCTCGTCTTATTTTTGATTAATAAACTCGCAATTCAACCGATTAATACCGTTGCCAATACAATTGCAATTTCAGCTCATGAGATTGCTACAGCTATTGAACAACAAGAACGCACGGCTTCAGGACAAGCGGCTTCGGTTAATACAACCACGACAACAATGGATGAATTAGAGGCATCTTCACGTCAATCTGCCGAACAAGCAGATGCGGCATCTGATCAGGCACAACTTGCACTCCAAGCAGCAGAAAATGGAAATCATACCGTTGCCCAAACCTTAGAAGGTATGGATCAAGTAACACAAAGCGTTAAAGAAATTGCAGACAAAATTACTAGATTGAGTGAAAGAACCAATCAAATTGGTAATATTTCTCTCATTGTTAGTAACTTGGCGAGTCAAACTAATATGTTAGCACTCAATGCTGCGGTAGAAGCAGTTAGAGCAGGAGAACAGGGTCGAGGTTTTTCGATTGTTGCTTTAGAAATTCAAAAACTAGCAGATAAAAGTAAAAAATCCACTGAAGAAATTAATACTTTGGTTGATGAGATTCAAAATTCAATTCGTTCTATAGTGATGGCAGCAGATGAAGGTAAAAAAATAGTAAACTGGAGTATGAGCATGACCAAAAATACAACTCAAGCCTTTGTCGGTATTACGGATACGATTAATACAGTGGTGATGTACAATCAACAAATTTCTCTGAATGTTCAACAAGAAGTCATCGCGATTCAACAAGTCGTAGAAGCAATGGAAAGTATTAATCAAGGAGCGAAAGAAACTGCACTGGGTATTCGTCAAACTCGAATTGGAACCGAAAATTTAAAGCAGGTTGCCGAGCAACTTAAAATGATTGTTTAAGTCTAAAACTCATCGTCATTAAGCCCCCATTCCTGAATACTGTCGCAGCCCTTTTCGCCATAACCAACGGTTCAAGATAAATATTACAATCCCCCAACCTAACATTACTATTAACCCTCGCCCAATGTTGGTTGGTAGTCCCACTAACACCGAAGCTGGAAAATTGACTAAGTAGGGAAACGGTGTCCACAGAACGATTTCTCGCAGGGTTGGGGGAAACATTTCTAAAGGGGCGATGACTCCAGATAGGAATAAATAGGGTAAAAACCAGAGTTCCTCTAAGGCGGATGCTCGTTCAGTCCAAAATGCAGCTAAGGCTAAGGTATATTGAATTAAAAATCGTAAGCAAAAAGCAACTAAAAGAATTAAAAGAAAGATTAAAGTGGTACCCAAACTTGGTAGCCAAAACGCTTGGGGATAGAGGGTAAAAAACAGCAAGACCAGTCCGATAATAAAGGGAAATCGGGCAAATCGTTCGGCGATATGCGAGAAAAAATGATGCCAAACGGGATCAATGGGTTGAAGTAATCGCGGTGAAAGTTTCCCTTGAATGACTTCTTGCTCAAACTCCCAAATTACCCAAACTACATTCGATTGTCGAACTAAAAAAGCAGCAAGAAAATAACGCGCAAACTGAACAGGTTCTAGGGCGAGTTCCTGAGATTGAGCAGCTTTGACCCAAATTCCCATGACAATAAAAGGTAATGAACCTGATAATACCCATAAAAAAAGTTCAGCCCGATATTCTAACATATAGGCATAATAAGTCGTGAGTAAAGTTTTGGCAGTTTTCCACATTTTTAAAACTAATATTGAGCGTTTCTACTGAATCAAAATATGTTTCTGAATGGTAACGATGTCTTTAGAGTTTTCTAAAATTAAGAGGTTCATAAAAACCTTGAAATTAGCGGGAGAGAATAAAGATGGAAATAAGTTTTTATAGGCTTTATTGAGCTTTCCTCGTTGCACGGCGGTTAAACCACTCCTAAGTTTGAGATAGGTTTTAAGCTGCTGAGGATTATAAATATCGGCTTCTACATCTGGATAAACTGTGGAAGAATTATTTTCTAACTCCGAAAAACTAACTTCTGAGAGTTTGGGTTGATTGCGAGTTGCCATTGATAACAACAAAATTTTCCAAGCTTTCTGTGATAAAACAGCAGAAGAAGCCATTTTAAATGCAGGATTAATTTTAGCGGATTTCAAGGCAACTAAGCCCCAATGTAATCTTAAATAATTCCGAATTTGCGCCAGATCAGGAAGGCGATGGTGATGCTTTTGATGAATCAGAGGATAAATTTTTTCTTTAATTAAAATATTCGTTCTCAGTCGCTTTTCTAGAGATAACTTATGATTATAAGCTCCGGGCCAAACCGTTCGGTAAGCTAGACACCGATTAATAAAAATAGCATCTCCAAACTGAGCAATTTTAATCCAAGAATCAATATCATCAAAATTCACATCTAAACTCGAATCCCAACCTCCAGATTTAAGAAAGGCATCTCGGCGATAAGCAACTTGTATCGGAGTTCCAAACGGAACTTGTTCGAGTAACATTCCATAATGAATGTCTGATTGAGGAATATAAAATGCTTTTCCAGGCCCGATCATACGAGTGCGACTCAGTTCTCGTCCATTGGGATCAACCTGTGCTGCTTGAGCCGAACAAATCACGGCTTTAGAGTTTGTTTCAGGGGTGATTGTCGTTTGATGAATTGCGATCGCCTTTGCCATTTCTTCAATACAATTCGGAGCGAGATAATCATCATCATCGACAGGTTTAATCCACTCTCCCGATGCAATACTCACCCCCATATTCATCGTTTGGGAATGACCACTATTGCGCTCGTTACGATGGTAAATTAAACGGTGATTGCTATCTTGAAGTTGAGATTGACACAAATTTTTAACATATTCTTCAGTCCCATCGGAGGAACAATCATCAGCAACGACCACCTCACAGGGAACCGTTTGTTTTAAGGCGGAATCTATCGCCCGTTTCAACAAATTTAAGCGGTTATAAGTGGTGATGACGATACTAAACCGAATTGCCACTGTTGACGCTTCTTGAGGCATTGTTGAATAAGAGTAGATGAGTAAAGCTTTTCCAGAATCTCGCCATACCGACCTGAGTTAATCTCAGGTAGATGTTTGATTCCACAGTAGCATTACCTGGGAAGATTCGGCCAGATCTATTTTTGCAGTCAACTCACAACTCACTCAACCCCAAAACTCATTAAAATTCCACGCCCTCCTGCTTAGGAAAAGGCATGGAATCTGATGTAGCGGAGACAGCTTTAATCTTTAAATATGAGCAAACGTCCCGTGTAAAGTGTAGGGAATGTGATGCTTAAGATGCAATTGGGCGACTGGGCCTTGATTAAAATCTTTGGCATCGTGAATCACAATATCTGAGCGATGATAGCGCGAATCATAGACCAATGTCAAGAGCCAGCCATCATCTTCATTAACACCGTTAGGATGGGGAACAAACACGGGTTCGCCGGAAAACCCATAAGGCGCCGCACTCCAGAGTTGACGTTCTCCCGTTTGCAAGTCTAGCTTGAGAACCCCCTGTAACGGTGCATTTCCCTCCGGGTCATGGGCGGCGCCGAGGTAGACATAACGATAGGGACGTCCAATCCATTCGGGATTGAGGGTGGGAAACTCACAGCAGCGTTTGTCAACGAGTTGACGTTCGACTTTACCCGTTTTCAAATTAACCTCAAAATGCCACAATTGCCCCGGATCTAATGCGGTAAAATCAGTATCATGAAAATCGGCTTGCGGATCAACTCCGGGAAGGGATTCATAACAAATTGAATCCACACAAATTTTATCCCCTTGTTCGTAGGCGTTGGCGTGATGGAAAACAAACCCCGAGTGAGTTTCAAAACATTTAATTCCCGGCTGTTGTTTTTGATTGCGAGGAATGACTAATATCCGAGTCGGTTGTTTGGGTTTAAATTCCACACATTCTCCCGCCCCGCAGAACCCAAAAAGGAAAGGTAAAGGATTAAAACTGACTGCATTTTGAAAGAAAATACAGTAATTTGGGGTAATGGCGAAATCGTGAACAAAGGCAAATCCGGGTACGGAATGGGCGTGTTTGCGTAAAAGTTTGCCTTGGGGACTCAGTTCATAAATGGTAAATGTGGTAGAAAGTCCCGGTTTGATCGAGAAGTTCACCAGACATTGTTCGCCGTCATCTAACTCACAATGGGGATCGATACAAGGATGGGCTGCAAACGCATCGCCCGGTTCTAAAATTCCATCTAAATAATCAATTCCAATGGTTTCTAAGGTTTGGGGATGGAGTTGATGAGGTTCGGCTGCTTCCCACAACGCTAACAGTTTATCGCCCCAATAAATGACCTGAGTATTGGCAATATTTTTTAAACGAAAATCAAACGCATTTGCCAATAAACCGCCCGGTTTTTGAGTCCCAAACACGCCCCGATAGAGTGGTTTTCCCGCAAGTTGTTCTTCAACAAATCCCTGAGTTCTCACATAACGGTTGCGATAATGGGCGCGACCATTAGAAAATTGAATCGCTGAAATCATCCCATCGCCATCAAAAGGATGATGCAGGGGATAACCGTTAATATCCAATAAACCGGGGCCATTCCTATACAGGGTTCCTGCTAATTCGGGGGGAATTTGCCCTTCGATATCTTCTATCGGATAGTCATATTCGTTGGGTTGAGATTGATAGCCTTTTTGCCAATCTTCGGCGCTGTAGGATAATCCTTTCTTGACGAAAGGTTTGGGCATTTGTAGGTTAGTCATCGTTCTTTTGTGAATGTGAGAAGTGCAAGAAAAGTTGATTCAAATTTATTCAAAAAATCAGAGATAAATTCAAAATCTCAACTTTAATCTCTCAGACCAACACCCTCATATTCCGGTACAAATTCCGGGACATGATTGTGTCCGGTGCGTTGAGAAATTGGCATTTTAGAATCAGAATCTTCTTCCTCTGTTTGGGTTTTAAAATTAGGCAACCAGTTAAGAAAAAGAAGGGGAAGCAATGTGGAAATATTCGTAATAATCACCAGTATCCACAGGTTTTCAAATTGATGTTCTGTTACCCCGAGTAGGTGAGTTAATAATGCCCCAGATTCGTGAGATAAGAGTCCGGCTAGGTTATACACCGACATTAATAACGCGAATAAAGTTGCTTCAACTCCGGGCGGACACAAACGCGCCGCCAACACTAAAACAGGCATATAGGCGATTTGTCCCATGACGGTTAAAATTAGACTATCGCCCAAACTAAACCAATGATCATCTATTCCTAATGCACGGTTAGCATGGGTGACAAGCAATAGCGTTGTCATGCCGAGAACTGCCGATAAAATTGTAGACCAAGTGAAGATTTTGCGAAAGGGAACGGTTTTAAAAAAGCGTTGAAACAGCAAAACGCCCAACAGAGAAGCGATACTGGTCACTAACCGAACTCGCCCTAAAAATTCGGGTTGAAATCCGAGTTCGTTTGTGGTGAAATAAAAGAAAGCTGAATCGGCTGTTGGAGTCGCTTGCCAGATGAATAAAAAAGCCATCGGTAGCCAGATTGTTTTTTGAGAAACAGCCTGACGGAGTTGACGAATTTGTTTTTTCACCGCGTCTAGGTTAGAGCGATCGCCAACTTTTTCTTCTGTGATTAACCAAGCCACTCCACAGACAATTAAGGGGAAACTTGCAGTAATTAAAAAGACGGTTTTGACCGTGACGATTTCTAATAAAAAACCACTCAAATAAGCCGTAATTAATCCCCCTATTGCTGAAGTTCCCCAACACAAAGATTGCAAGGAACCCACATCACTCAGGGATTCTTTTCGCGCCCGTTCGACAACTAATGAGTCTACAATCACATCGCTGATGGCGACAGACAACGAACTCAGGGTGATGACGAGAGTCGCGGTTAACGGACTGTCTACGACTGTGGCCATCGCAATCCAGGCGATCGCACCCAAAAAACCTGATAAAATGAGGTAAGGTCGGCGACGATAGCCAAATAGGGGTAAACCGTCGGAAAGAAAGCCAAATAAAGGTTTGATTACCCAAGGTAAGACGACGATTCCCAACATCGCTGAGACTTCTGCAGGCGTCATTCCCAAGTCGTCCTTGAGAAAGAAGCTCACGGCAAGTCTAGCCAGTCCTAAGATACCCTGGACGAAGTATACGAGTAAAATAGCAATTAGTTCCGGGGTTAGCTTCTTGCCGAAAAATATATTTTTCTTTATACTCTTTTTGATTTCGGCTAGCCCCGTCGATGAAATTAGCATTTGGTAAAAAAAGGTTAAGAAATATAAATACTTATAACACAGGTCTAGCGGGTACTGTTATCTGCCGATTGGGTTAATCTCGTCTCTCTGAGGGTTCAATGAGAGCGTATTTTAGTCGTTTTCTCAGAAATGGGGAGCAAAATTAAGGCGTTTGCAGTCTAAGAATGCGGGATTCTACAAATAATCTGGAGTAATCCGGAACTGCCGATCGTTTTTGATTGGCAGTTTTCTTTAAAATTTCCCTAAATATTTTTATTTGCAAGACATTGCTTACGGGCTGAAGATTGATTTCCAAATCGGAGAAAGTCGAAAGTGCGATCGCGCTTATTGATGATAAGTTAATTAATTCCAATCAACTTCTTCAAATATAGAGTTTGCTGTAGCAAAATCTCCAGCTTGAACAAAATCTTGAGCCGCCTTCAACTTTTCTCCGATGTTATAGTAAGCAATTCCTCGCTGCTTATACGCTTCTACATATTTAGGATTGTATTTAATTGCGGTAGAATAGTTTTTAATTGCTTCTTGATATTGTTCCTTTTTTGAAAAAGCTTTACCCCGATAAAAGTAGGCAAAAAAATTTTCATTATAAAATTCAATAAACTTATTAAAATCGTCGATAGCACAGGAATAATCTTGGAGATGTTCGAGGCAGATAAAACCTCTGTTAAATAAACTATAATAAGCATACCGATTTTCCGGATCAATTAAGATAGTTTTTGTATAATCCTCAGAGGCTTGCTGATAATTACCCAGATTATCATAATTCACCGCTCGATTAAAATATAGTTCGATATTTTCTGGGTTATGAGGATTAATCTCAATTGCCTTAGTATAGTTTTTGATTGCTGTTGTCGGAGCATGAAGAACATCATAAGCTAAACCTTTCAAAGCGTAAGCTTCTCTCAAGGTGGGCTGAATATCAATTAATTGATTACAAATTTCTATAACTTTTTGGTAATCTTTTAAATTCAAATAATCTTTCGCCATCCACAGATAGGGTTCCAAATAAGTTTTTCTAATTTTTAATGCTTTTTTATAATCTAGAATAGCCAATTCATATCGATTCAGAAAATGATAGGATTTTCCTCGAAAAAAGAAAGCCTCCGCCGGATCATAATTATTTTTTTTATGTTCACTACTTTGATCTAAAAGATAGTCCAACTGAATTGCCTTGTCAAAGTCTTGAATTGCCTTACGATAATCTTCTAATAAATAATAGAGTTTTCCTCTTTCATAATAAACCGTTGCATAATTGGGATCGTCTTGAATAGCTAAATTAAAATCTTGAATAGCTTGTTGATATTCTTCCCTTGAAGAATTAGCAACTCCCATTTGATAATAAGCCTCAGCTTCCATCTGACGGTAAATTTCATTATAACTCGGATCAAGGTTAACAACAGTTGCAAAATCTTTAGCTGCTTCTTCATAATTTCCGAGTTTCTTTTTAAGAGTTCCCCGCATTAAGTAAGCTTCTACATATTGTGAGTTTAAGCGAATAGCTCGATTAAAATCCTGCATAGCTTTATCATATTCGCCGAGTTGAACATATACAGCACCTCTAGAACTCCAAGCATCGTAATAATTACGATTTGTTTTAATTGCTTTAGTAAAATCATCGAGGGCAGCTTGATAATCACCCTGTTCAATATGAACAGATCCTAAACCCAAATAAGGTTCTACAAACTTATGATTAATTTCTATAGATTCTTCAAAGTCTTCAATTGCTGCTTGATAATCCTTAATTTCAGAATAGGCTAATCCTCTGCTGGCATAAGCTTCAATAAAACTACCATCTTGACGCAAAGCATCTGTGTAATAACTAATTGCGCCTATATAATTATTTTGTTTTGCTTGTTCAACACCTTCTTGAAAACTTATAAGTGCAGGTTGAGGAGGAGAAGTTTGACTATTGACATATACATTAATCTCAAAAACCTTATCAATTCTAACCAATGAAACTCCTTGAATGACATCACTAAGAGCATCTTGAGCTACTTTTCCCAATAAATTCAAGATTTCTACAGGTGCCGCTTCAGCAATATACCTTGACGATGCAAAAGGACAAAAAAGAATACTTGTTATACTCAAAATCAATGATAGTAGTAAAGATAGAAAAATTTTCTGACAATATTTAGAGTCATAAACTAAAAAACTAACCCATTTTTTAATCAGTTCATAAAATTGAATTTGATCCCAGTTTTTTTGATTCATGGTTGCTATCCAGTTTGTTTTTCTCGTTGTTACAGTGGCTCATTCAAGAGTTTAAGATGGTCGTGTCCAGTCTTCAAACATTAAATTAGGAACTTGAGAAAAGTCGCGCTGGTTGCGAGTAACTAATGTGACTTGCTGAGACAGAGTAATAGCTGCAATTCGCAAGTCCTGTGTTCCAATTCGGACTCCTTGCTGACGGAGTTCTACAAAAAGATTATAAGCCTCAAGCGTCAACTCAACAACTTGAAATTGACTAATATAATTTACAGCATCTCGTAATCCCATATAAGCCCAAATTAGCTTTTCAGGGTTATTAGATTGAGAATAGCGCCGAATTACACTCAGCCAACCTCTCAATTGTTCCTCTACCGTCACAACTGTAATCGCAATTTCTTCAGGATTTACTAAAGCTATACGTTGGTTTAAAATTGGATGTTCGCGTTGCAGTAGGGAAAAATGATCGGTATCAAGAATATATCGATAATTCATTCTGGATTCTGACTTTGACTTTGGAAAAGATTTTCTGCTTCAATCTCTGTATCAATTTCACGGCGATCTTGTTCAATCTCATCTAAGAGTTCATCCCAGAGCGGATTATTAATTAAAGTATTGGGAGGTTTGGGGAGGAAACGATTATTGCTCGGAATCGTGTTTTTTTCTAAAGTAGAGATACGATCCGATAATGTTTTTATTTCTTTTTGCAAGAACAAAACTTTTTCTGAATCTTTCTGGGGGAAAAACCAAACAACCAAGGAAATTAAAGTTACTCCTGAAATGGCAATTATAAACCAAAAGTTACCCGCCTCAAGATTTAAGAATTGGAAAATAACGGGTGAACATAAAGTGATTATCCACAGGGCTAAAATGAGTTTACTTTTATTGAGTTGAAGTTCGACTGTCATTTTGATTCTGGGGTAATTTACAGTGAAAATTAATGGTTGAGGTGGGCATTGCCCACCCGATGAATTATTGGATATCGTAGCCGAATTTATTGGGGTCTACTTCGGTTAAATTCAAATCTCCTAACCCGTATTCCGCCCAACGTCGAGAAACCATCGCTGCGACATCAACATCAGACTCCAACGCTTCGCCCCATTCATGGTCGGTTTCGGGAGGAATTTTGGTGGTGGCATCGATTCCCATCCGTCCACCTAAACCAATTTTTTCGCTAGCAAAATCTAAGGTATCAAAGGGCGTATTCGGGAGAATAAATACATCCCGAGTCGGGTCAACTTTAGACGAAATTGCCCACACCACTTGACGCGGATCGCGAATATTAATGGTTTTATCGACAACAATCACAAATTTAGTATAAGTAAACTGAGGTAATGCACTCCAAAATGCCAACGCCGCCCGGCCTGACCGGGATAAGCCTTATCAATGGAGATAATTGCCGCTTTATAACTTAACGCTTCCATCGGTAAGAAAAAGTCAACAATTTCAGAAACTTGTTGTCGTAAAATCGGGGTATAAATGCGGTTTAATGCGATCGCCATCATCGCTTCTTCTTTGGGAGGACGACCGCTAAATGTGGTTAAATAAATCGGGTCTTTGCGATGAGTCATGCAGTGAAATCGAATTAACGGCGAATCTTCAACGCCTCCGTAATATCCCATATGATCTCCAAAGGGTCCGTCGGGTAACATTTCACCGGGGGTAATGGTTCCTTCGAGTACAAATTCGGAGTCGGCGGGTACTTCTAAATCAACGGTTTTACACTTGGCGAGTTGTACACCGGAACCGCCATATAATCCCGCAAATAACCATTCGGATAAATCAACGGGAATGGGAGTGGCAGCCGCCATTATAATTAACGGATCAACGCCTAATGCGATCGCAATTTCTAGTTTTTTGCCGTTTTCAGCGGCTTTTCGCAGGTGTCTAGCTCCGCCCCGCACCGATAACCAATGTACAGTCATGGTGTTTTTTGACTGCAATTGTAAGCGATAAACACCCACATTTGGAGTTCCCGTCTCACAGTCTTTTGTAATGACTAATCCCAAGGTAATAATTTTACCCGCATCTTTGGGATAGGGGCGAATCATCGGAATTTTGGTTAAATCAAGTTCTTCTCCTTCGAGGATGACTTGTTGACAAGGGGGGAAAAAGTTTCGTCCGGGTTTGGCTTTAACGACATCAAATAATACTTTCCCAAAATCTACGGCTTGCGAGATTTTTTTCGGGGGTTTGGGTTGTTGCAGCATTCCCAATTTTTTCCCCAATTCTTCTAATTCTTGGGGTTTTTCCATATTCATCGCTAAACAGACTCGTTGTTCGGTTCCGAGTAAGTTGATAGCGACAGGATGAGGCGACCCTTTAACATTCTCAAACAATAAACCGGGGCCACCGGATTGTAACATTCGGTTGGAAATTTCTGCAATTTCTAAGTCGGGGTCTACTAAAGCATTAATGCGTCGTAATTGCCCCCGTTCTTCTAGCCGTTTGAGGAATCCCCGTAAATCTCTCGCCATTATTTTTCTAGAGTGATGGTCGTCTGTTTAATCTATTATAATGAATAAACGGATAAAATTGGTTACGAAAGAGGTTAAATTCTTCGTTAACTGTTTATTTTTCTCTAGAATTGTTACAGCTTTTAGCTTATTAATTATAGTTTTTTTGTCTGAAATTAGATTTTTTAAATTATCTAATCAAAATTATTAAATTAGAAGTATATCCCTCTCGACTCCCTCGAAAATTGTCAGTGTTAACCTGTCATTAACGAAATTAGATTATAATCAATCAATGATTTTTTTTAGAGGTCGCTAAATGTCAGGTCAAATGCCATCCCTACAACGAGAACTTGGGGTTTTTGGTGCCACCTTAATGGGGTTAGGTTCAATTATTGGAACGGGGGTATTTGTCAGTATTGGAATTGCAACGGGAATTGCCGGGCCGTCTGTTATTTTAGCAGTAGCAATTGGGGCAATGGTTGCTTTATGTAATGGGTTAAGTAGCGCCCAACTTGCGGCTAATCATTCTGTGAGTGGCGGAACTTATGAATATGGTTATAAATATCTCAATCCGATGTTTGGTTTTACCGCAGGTTGGATATTTTTGCTGGCAAAAAGTGCTTCGGCGGCGACGGCGGCGTTAGGATTTGCGGGGTATTTTCTTAATGCTTTGAATTTGGATAATAGGTTATTGATACCGACAGCTTTAATTGCAGTTTTGGCGATTACCATCATTGTTTTAAATGGTATTCGTCGTTCTAATCTAGCCAATTTAGGGATTGTTTCGTTAACGTTATTTTCCTTACTTATCTTTATTATCACGGGTTTACCTACGGCATTATCTCCAACAGGGGCTAACAATTTAATGCCTTTTTTTACGGCTGAAAATCCCATCGCCGCTTTATTACAAGCCACTGCATTAATGTTTGTTGCCTACACCGGATATGGACGTATTGCGACTTTAGGTGAAGAAGTGCGTGAACCCCGAGTGACGATTCCCAAAGCGATGATCACCACGATGATTGTCACCATGTTGTTGTATTTGACGGTGGCTGTCGTGGGAGTCGCCGCAGTTGGGGTTGAGGGCTTGAGTGATGCGACGCAAAAGGTAGCCCCGTTGGAAGTGGCGGCGAGTCAGTTTGGTATACCGGGAATTCCTCAAGTTGTAGCATTGGGGGCGATAACGGCGATGTTGGGGGTGTTGCTGAATTTGATTTTGGGCTTATCGCGGGTATTGTTGGCGATGGGGAGACGGCGGGATATGCCTCGTCAAGTGGCGCGACTCAACCCTTCTCAAACGACTCCGACGATAGCGGTGATTGTTGTTGCGGTGATTATTGGGATGTTGGTGTTGATTGGGAATGTGAAAACAACCTGGTCATTTAGTGCGTTTAATGTTTTAATTTATTATGCCATTACGAATTTTGCCGCGTTAAAAATTCCGCCGGAAGGACGACTTTATCCGAAGCCGATAGCAGTGATTGGGCTAGTATCGTGCTTTTTTCTGGCATTTTGGGTAGAGTGGCAAATTTGGTTAGTCGGGTTAGGATTAATTGCGGTTGGCTGGTTGTGGCGCATCAGATATCTTGATCGGACTTGCAGGGTCATGCCCCATCCAAATCACCAACTTGGGACTAATGATTCTACTGTAGTCGATACAGTTTGCCATTTCCTTTATCACACTCTGGTTTCACTCCAGAAGCAGCATCCTCAATGGCTGAATCCTCGCTACCAAAATATTCCCTGGCATCAACCGCGCTATGAGTCTATCTTTTTCCAGAAAGTTTCTCAAGGGTTGAGTCAGGTCAAGCCGCCTGAGAAATTACGGGCTAAAATTCAAAATTATCTCAAGGTTTTGCTGAGTTCGGAATTTATTCAGTCCTCGGAATATCAGGTTGTCATTGCCCAACTCGAACAACTGATTTATCCAAACCCTAAACTGACTCCTTATCCCCATCCTGGGGAAATTAACCCTCAACAACTTTATTTCAATGGGCGCAGTTTTTCAACCAGTGGAATTAGTATTCTGTTATTGGATGTGGAAAACCTCCAATTGGATATCGAAACCGAGAAATTTTTAGAAACTGTTTGTACTTGTCCGTTGCAAATTAAAGTTGCTTTTGCCAATTGGCGTAGCATGGGAAAAAAAGATGTTGAGTTGCATCAGCGAGGGTATCAACTCATTCATGTTCCGCCTGGAAAAGATAGTGCTGATTTAAAAATGGCGACAGTGGGTTCTTCTATTTTTGTTTATTATCCCACAGCTCAAGAAGTTTTAGTTTGTTCGTCTGATCGGGCGTTAACTCATCTGTGTAATACGCTACAAGCTCATGGGTTAACAGTTTATCAAGTCAAGAAGAAAAAAGATAAGATTCTGGTGTTTGATAATCGAACCGGGGAAACTCAACAATTTGATTTAACATCCTCTAGCGATATTCCCTCGTTAGATGAATTTTTGGTGCAATTACAGAACTTAACCCGCTCTGAACAAAAGCGTATTCATAGCCAATGGATTAAACTCTCGCGTCTTTCTTCCCTCTATAAAGATACCTACAAAATGACAATTAGTCAAGTTGTTTCTGCCCATTTTCCCGAATCAAAAGCTAGAGACATCTTTATTAATAACCCGCAGATTTTTGCCATTCATCAGCCTTCTGAAAAATCCCAAACCTATGTGACCTTATTTGAACTCGCATATCCAAACGATAAGTTAACGCCTGCGGATGAAAATGTAAGTAATGGTTTGGTTAAAATTAAATCACTTGAACAGTTAGAAATTGCTCTCGTTGAGATTGTTAAAGAACTCACAGCTAAAACGCCTAATTCTTGTATTTCATTATCAATCTTAGGAAGTTACTTTAATAAAAAGTATGGTCAAGCTATTACCCAAGTAATCAAACAACTTCAGCCGGGAGGTAAGTTCCCCAAATTTATTGATATGTGCAGTTCTTTTGAGTTAGAGCAAACAGAAAGAGGTTGGACTGTGTGTTTACTAACGCCAAATTTCCCCTCATCTTCAGAAGAAGAATAAAGGGGGAAATCGGGTAAAAATCTGTTAACTTAATCTATATATAAAAATTCTTGATTCAGAATTTCTTTCCAGGTATTCGGCCCAACAATTCCATCTGCTACTAATCCATATTTACGTTGAAATTGCTGAACTGCTTCTAATGTTTTCCGCCCGAAAATCCCATCAACAACTAAATTAGCCTCAATATTATTCAGACGAGTTTGCAATTCAAAAACACTTTTTCCAGTATTTCCTACTTTTAAAATGGGGAAATCACTATCGGGGTTATCTAACGGGGCTGTCGTTATTTCTAATAAAACACTCCAAGTTTGTGACCCTACAATCCCATCAACAATTAAATCATTATCTCTTTGAAACCGCTTAACTGCTATTTCAGTATCAGAACCAAAAATTCCATCCATTCTGAGATTTGAACCCATAATATTAAGGCGATTTTGTAGATAGGTGACATCATCTCCGGTTTGACCTAACTGTAAAATGGGTAAAGACTTAACGGTCGCAGAAGAAATACTGAATGTTTGCATGATTAATTTCCCAATTAACTTGTTTCTATAGTTTTAATATAGTTAATCTAAAAAGGATTGGGTAGTCACTCATTTGAGTAATTAAATATTCAGGTTTCAGCTAAAATTAAGGATAAAATATAAACAACATAAAAATTCCCTTCATCTCAAAAAAGAAGACTTCAGAGAGAGGAAGGGCTATTTTAGAGGAAAAAAGGTTAACTTAATCAATTCATCCTTTAACTAAAAGAATTCATGCAGCAAAGAATTCCATGTCAAAGGCCCAACAATTCCATCAGCAGCTAATCCAAAACGACGTTGAAATTGTTTAACCGCTCCTTCGGTTTTGGAGGCAAAAATACCATTAACCAGCAAATCAATCTCAAAATCATTCAGACGATTTTGTAAGCGAATTACATCATTTCCCACACTTCCAAAACTGAGAACAGGTAAAGATTGTAGAGCCTCAAAAGGAACGCTAGTCGCTTTTAATAAAGTATTCCAAGTTTCCGCCCCAACAATGCCATCTGCTAATAATCGATTTTCGATTTGAAATTGTTTTACAGTTGCTTCAGTCGCCACACCAAAAACTCCGTCAATCAATAATTTATATCCCAAAATACTGAGGCGTTCTTGCAAGTTTTTAATGGTTTTTCCTTGACTTCCCCGACGCAAAATCGGTAGAGATTGAATCGTTTTCAGATAAAAAGCTGTGGTTTGCATCTCTAAACTTCCTGTGGATTTATATTCATAGTTCTAATCTAATCACTAGCTTATCCATTGCACAGTCACTTTTTTGAGTGAATCTTTGCAAAATCAAAATATTGTCCTTCAGTTGAGGGACAGATGGGGTTGATTTTTCTGAAGTTGAATAAATCTATCTTTTGTCTTTCCCCGACTCCGACGGTTGTGACTATACTAAGAAGGGAGTGTTTAAGAAATGTAACGAAATGCGAGACAAAGTAGCAGTAATCGTTGGAGGAACAGGTGGAATCGGTTCAGCCGTAGCCCGAAAGTTAGTTCAATCTGGGGTCAAACTGGTGTTAGCCGCTAGAGACAGCCATAAATTGGAAACCTTAGCTTCAGAATTGGGAACACCAGACGTGTTGGCGGTTTCAACTGATATCACTGACCCCCAGCAAGTTGAAGGATTGATGCAAAAAGCCGAAAGTCACTTCGGCCAGATTGATATTTTGGTGAATGCAGCCGGCGCCGGAATTCTCAAACAGTGGAATAAAATCGAACCCTCTGACCTCGATAGAATGTTGGACTTGAATCTCAAGGGGAGTTTTTATACCACTCAAGCGGTTGCTCATGTGATGAAACAGCAAAAATCTGGTCATATTTGTAATGTAATTGGGATTTTAGGAAAACATTCGATGGCAATGGGAAGTGCTTATTGTGCTTCTAAATTTGGGGTAGTTGGCTTTAGTAAGTGTATGGCTGATGAAATGCGTCGATATGGAATTAAATTTACATTATTCTATCTTGGGGGGGTTGATACTCCCTTTTGGGATAGTGTTAGTTTAAAGGTTGATCGTTCAAAAATGCTCAGTTCTGAAACGGCAGCCGATGCAATTTTATTTGCACTCTCCGCCGAATCTCAGGCTGTTCCAATGGAGATTAATATTCAACCTGATAGTCATTTATTCTTTTAGTAAGAAAGAATAGGGAATGAGGAATTGAAGATTAATTCCAAATACCAAATAGTGGGAGTTTATGATGCAGTTTGATCATCTACATTTTTATGTCACCAATGCTAAGGCATCACGGGATTGGTTTATTCAGAAGTTGGGTTTTCAAGCTCAGGGATGTGTGACAAATTCTGATACTCATACAGAAATTATACAGCATGGATCGGTTTATTTTCTGTTATCTTCTCCGGTCACAGATGCGAGTCCGGTGGCTCAATATTTGCATCAACATCCATCTGGTATTGTCGATGTAGGGTTTGAAGTTGAAGATATAGACTCTGTGGCTCAACGAATGAAAGTTGAAGGGGTTAAAATGATGCAACCGATTCAACAATATTCTGTTGATAATAGTCTCCTAAAATGGTTTACGATTGTGGGCTGGAGTGGGTTACATCATACTTTAATAGAACGACAAAATCATCCTCACTGGAAATTGCTTCCTTCTGTTCCTTTTCCAATTCCCTATTCTCAAGTTAATTCTCATATTGTCGGTATTGATCATGTCGTTTTAAATGTGAATGCAGGAGATTTAAAAGCGGCTGAAAACTGGTATAAACGAGTTCTTGGGTTTCAATCCCAACAGAAATTTGATATTCAAACAAAGCGTTCTGGCTTGCATAGTCAAGTGCTAGTTGATGAACATAAAAATGTGCAGTTTCCTATTAATGAACCTACATCAGAAAAATCACAAATTCAGGAATTTATAGATGTTAATCGGGGTGCAGGAATTCAACATATTGCTTTGAAAACTCGAAATATTATTCAAGTTGTTGGTCAGTTGAGACAGCGGGGATTACCGTTTATTTCCGTATCTCCTTTTTATTATAGTCAGTTAGAAAAAAAGCTAAATAAGAATGAGTTATCACCCGCAGAGTGGAAAGCTATTCAAGAGTATGAAATCCTGATTGATCTGTCTGATTCAGACGCAATGTTATTACAAATTTTTACCCAGCCTATTTTTGAGGAACCCACATTCTTTTTTGAGTTGATAGAACGTAGAACCAATTGGGTTGATGGAAATCTTGTTGAAGCCGAAGGATTTGGAGAAGGTAATTTTCAAGCGTTATTTGAAGCAATGGAACAGGAACAAATTAAAAGAAGTCAATATTCAAATCAATCGCCTAATTCTGAGTACAGAACAGCCTTCTAATACTACCAAGGGCTACCGATAATTGTAAATGCAGCCCAGTATTGAGGGTCAGAAAATATTTCAATTCCAGAGTTAGCTAAGTTTGGAGGTAAAGTGATTTCTCGATCCGGTAAAATTAGACGTGAACCTTCGATCCGAACTTCTCCCCTTAATAAAGCAATTTGAGTTTGTCTTAAGGCTTCGGCTTTAATTGGTGCCTGAGTTAATTGTTGATAAAAATCAACCATGAGTGCAAATGTGGCTTGATCATCAACTTTCCATAAACTTGCGATCACAGATTCTACTCCTGCTTTCGCCGCAAAGCCTGCAAAACCCAACTCAGCTTCACGATCTCCTAAAGCCGTTTGACAAGCGCTTAAGACTAATAATTTTACAGGAGGTTGATTCCATCCTAAATCTCGGACTTGATCAAGTCTGAGTTTATCATCCCAAAATTGAATGTAAGAATTATTAGGTTGTCCCGCCCTAAATTCTGCATGAGTTGCTAAGTGAACAATACCAAAAGGTGTCGCAAATCGTTCTTTTTTTAAATTTTCAATTGTAAAGTTTTCATTTAAAAAGGATTCTCCATTCCATATATTATCCGCAATAATATTGACTTCTGCTGACACCGCAGGTAAATCATTTAATCTAGAATCTGCGGGAAATTCAGTTGAACCCATCGCCAAAACACTGGCTTGTTTAACATCACTATAACGAGTTTCAGTTAAGGTCAAACTAGGTGCAAGTCCTACGCTGTATTTTTCAATTAAAAATTGTTCACCATCATGTAAAGCGGCTAATGGTAAAGAACGTAATCCTTCATCCATAATAAAGACTAGATTATTGATTTCTTGTGCCTCTAGTTCAGCTTGTAAGGGAGCAATCAACCATTGATAAAATTGTTGAGCATAGGGTAAAAAACTACTTCTGCGAGTCGTTGGAAAAATTTCTCTAAAGAAAAAGTTTCG
>CAZNCM010000001.1:65249-65536 GCA_964571155.1 uncultured Lyngbya sp.
AAAACTTGATCGCGAGTGATCCCCGCAATTCGTTTCCGAATCGGTTGACCTTCGGCAGTAATCATTACTAATTCAAGCTGGTCACTAGCATTCTGAGCGGGTTTTTCTGAGGGAGAATCGATTACATTGACCTGATTTTCTTGAGCTTCTATATCATATTCAACCGGAACAAAGTTAACATAAATAACAGCAGGTTTAATCCCTGTAATTCCGGCAATTTGACTTAAAGCATCACAAGTTTCTAGCAAACCTTTTGCAGATTTACACCTGAAATGGCTCCGGTGGTG
>CAZNCM010000001.1:65546-84652 GCA_964571155.1 uncultured Lyngbya sp.
CGCAGATATTCCCCAATATTCTTCAAAATCTTGAGTATATCCCTGTTCAACTGCTAAAACTCCCGCATCCACCGGACTACAAGGAAGATTAGCAGAAATTGATAAAGGTTCAACAGGGTTTTGACGCGGTAAAATTTCATCGGGAAATTCCGGTTGAGTGGGTTCAATGGGTGTGGGAGTCGGTGTGGGAGTTGGTGTGGGAGTTGGGGTTGGAGTTGGGGTTGGGGTGGGTGTGGGTGTAGGTGTTGGTGTAATATCATCAGTTTGAATGGCAATATTTCCAAGTGTAAAAGATTCGGGAAAAGAGTTCCCAGAATCAATTGTAAATTCACCTGTTGTAATGGCTGCGGCTGTACCATTATCATCATCAGTTAGGTTAGTATTTCCCACTTCAAAACTAGCAATGGGTTCATTGGCTAACCCGCCTTGATGTCGAATCGTAATCGAACCGCCTCCCTGTCCACCTGCGGTAGAAATACTAGCATTAATGTTATTTTGATCGATAAAAGATTCAGTCACTCGCACAAATCCACCTGTGGATTCAATGAATACATTTCCGCCTTGACCATTCGGCCCTCCTTGTGCGTCAATAAACTCAACTTCAACATCACCAACCGGGTCAATAATTACGTTTCCACCATCACCAACAGTACCTCTACTGTTAATTTGACCTGTGATAATTGCAGTGGGAGCGATAACAGTAATGTCACCGCCTGTTAAACCCGAACTATTCAAATTGTCGGTGGAAATTGTTCCCTCTGTTGCGGTTAAATTAATGTTACCCCCTTGACCTTGAGGATTATTAGAATTGAGGTCAATGTCACTATTAATTTCGGTTCCTGCTAGGGTTATATCTCCTCCCGTTGTTTGGATATTTCCACTTCCTAACAGTTGAATAAAAGACGGACTGTTTATGCTTAAATTACCGCCATTGGTCTGAACGTTGGGATTATTTAAAGAAAAGTTTTGATTCAAATTCAGAGTAATATTACCTCCTCCTGTGGTTAAATTTACCGAACGACTAACCAAATTATTAGCATTAATTGAACCGTTGGTTGTAGTCAGGCTAATATTACCGTTTGGATTGATAATATTACTGACATTAATATTTTGATTGGCATTAAATGTAATAGCAGCGTTATCGGTTCCTGTAATTGTAAATCCTGTCGTTTCAATAGAATTTGTTCCCGACTGCAAGATAACGGGGTCGCGGAATGATACATTTCCTACAGCGTTAATTGTTCCGGTGTTATTACCACCAATTTGAATTGAATTAAAGCCATTTTGCAATAAGTTTAACTCAGTATTCGTTAAATTTAAAACACTCTGATTGTTATTGCTAATTCCTCCAATCTCAATCGCAAAATTTGAACTAAAAGGCTGTAAGATTAAATTTACACTTTCACCGGATACTGTATTATTAAAGTTAATTTCATCACCCGTTAAGGTAATATTATTTAAGATGTTAACCGCATCACCGTAGTTTTGACCGTTCTCTCCCGTTGTGGTGATATCAGCGTTAAGTTCAGTTGTTCCTGCTGCATCGGTGGTTAAACTATTGGCGTTAACAGTAGCATTAAATCGAGTAATTCCACTGCTATTAACGGTGATTTCACCTAACGCATTCCCACTACTTCCAACGCTATCTACAGAAATATTTCCGTTGGGTGCATTCAGGATTAAATTGTTACCCGTTCCTAAAATCGGACTATTATTAAAGTCAATATCGGCATTATTACTATTAATTTCAACATCAGTATTTAGTACAGTTCCACCCGTTGCTTGAGTAAAGTCAATCTTATTATTTGTCGTAATATCACCGTTAAGCGTTGTTATTCCTGTGGTTTGAATACCCAGTAAATTTAGAGTTTGATTATCTCCGAATGTACTCAAAATAATATTACCATTACCCGCACTCAGTTGTAAATTAAAATTACCATCAACCGTTCCCGTTCCAAAATTAATAATTCCATTTCCCAAACTTGTATCAATCTGAACGTCATTGGTTAAAACCACATTTGTTGCATTTTCAAAGGTAATTCCATCAGTTCCACTGATTGTAATATTACCGCCTAAATTCGTTAATCCACTGGTGTTAATGGAGAAAAGATTTAAAGGAATATTATTTCCAACTGTTCCCAATGTAATATTACCCGATCCCGCATTTAGTTCCAAGTTAGAATTACCATTAATAGTAGCATTATTAAAGTTTATACTGCCATTTCCTGAAGCGGTATTGATAATCACATTATCTAACAAAATAATATTTGTAGCATTTTCAAAAGTAATTCCATCAACCCCATCAAGATTAATATTACCGCCTAAATTCGTTTGACCGTCGGTGTTAATCAATAAAGAGTTGAGAGGAATATTAGTTCCTACTCTGTTTAAAGTAATGTTACCATTTCCAGCATTAAGAATCAGTTGATTTCCGGGTTCTGTGGCTTCAATTGGAACACCTGAAAAGTTAATATTTCCATTTCCGCTATTGGTTTGCAGTGTTACTGAAATCTCCGCAATATTAACAGTTGATGCACCCGTAAAGTCTAGATTATTATTGGTAAAAATATTACCAAATAAATCAACGATATTGGCGTTAGTAATCGTTAATTCTCCTATTTCATTACCAGTTTGACCAACATTATCAAGTGAAATATTCCCTGATGTATCTAGAGTTAAGCTATTTCCTGTTCCTGTTATCGGACTATTATTGAACGAAATATTTCCGGTGTTGCTGGTAATATTAACATCTGTATTAAGTTGGGTTCCGCCTGTGGCTTGAGTGAAATCAATATTATTATTAATGGTGAGATTTCCATTGAGAGTGGTTAAGCCAGATGTATTAACGGTTAAACTTTCAGGGAGGATACTATTACCAAAAGTACCTAAATTAACTTGACCACTTCCCGCATTAAGAATTAATCCGCCACTTCCTTCAACCGAAGCATCCGAAAGGTTAATATTTCCATTATCGCTATCAGTTTCGAGAGTAACTGTATCACTATTGAGGTTAATTGTTGTTACACTGGGAAAGTTTAAACCGCCATCGGTATAGATATTACCAAATAAATTCACAATGTTAGCATTCTGAATTGTAACGCCTCCAATTTCATTATTATTCTCGCCAACATTATCCAGAAAAATTTCTCCGGTTGTATCCAGAGTTAAGCTATTTCCTCTTCCGGTTATCGGACTATTTTCAAATGAGATATTCCCGTTATTGCTGGTAATAACAACATCAGCGTTGAGTTGTGTTCCACCTGTTGCTTGAGTGAAGTCAATATTATTTTCAGTGGTTAGATTATTGTTTAAAGTCGTTAAACCAGTGGTTGTAAAAATCAAAGAATTAAGCGGGGTATTACTTCCCACTGTTCCCAAGTTTATCTCACCGCTACCTGCATTAAGTTCTAAGTCAAAATTTCCGTCAATGCTTGCTTGACTAAAGTTAATTATTCCATTTCCCGAACGGGTACTAATAGTAATATTATCACTTAATTGAACCGTTCCAGCGTTTTCAAAGTTCACACCATCCTCACCATTGGTTGTAATATTTCCGCCTAAATTAGTTTGACCTAGACTATTAACAGTTAGGGAAGATAAAGGTTGATTATCTCCGACAGTTCCGAGTGTAATATTACCCGTACCGGAGTTGAGTTGTAAGTTAAAGTTTCCGTCAATTGTTGATGTAAAGTTTAGATTTCCATTCCCATTACTACTATCTAATGTCACATCACCCAACAAGTTCACCGCATCGCTATAAGTTTGGTTATTTGTTGTAGTTACATTTCCGTTAAGTTGGGTTGAACCGCCTGTATTTGTTGTCAAACTATTGGCGTTAACTGTTCCGCTAAATTCAGTAATTCCGCTACTATTGGCGGTAAGATTTCCAACGGGTTGAGTTTCGCCAATTGTACCGGAAAAGCTAATATTTCCGCTTCCCGTTGTTAGGGTAAGGTCAGAATTTCCGTTAACTATTCCCTCAATTCTAATATCGCCGCCACCTATATTATCAGTATTCAGTGTTGTGTTTCCACTGAGGTTAATTTCATTACCTTGAATGGTAATATTTTGGTTATTCGTTGTAATAGCTTCGCTGAGATTAATTAAATTAGCATTGAGGGTAATCGAAGCATCATCTGTTCCGGTAATTATCCCGCCAATATTAATCGAACCCTCGGGAGATTGTAGGGTGATTGGGTCATTAAATATAACGCTATCTACCACTGTAATTGTACCGGATGAGTCGGTTCTTCCGATGGTTATTGAATTAAATCCATTTGCAAGTAAACTGAGTTCATTGGCGGTTAAATCAAGGGTTGTAGATGCGTCACTATCCGTTCCATCGATAATAATATTTTGATTAACGGTAAAGGGTTGTAGGGTTAAATTTCCCGTTCCTGAAATTGTCCGATTATTTCCACTACTATCAAAATTAATTTCATCTGCGGTGAGGGTTAAATTATTATTTTCGGCGACAACACCGACATTATTAAAGGTAATTGTTTCGGTTCCAGCGTTAATGGTTTGGTTGCTATTTAAAGTGAAATTTGCACCATCTGGACTCAAGTCTTGCTGTTGACGTCCGATAAAGCTACTGAAAGTAATGTTTCCGCCAATACCGCCATTAACAGATGAATTAATATCTCCGACAGTGATGTTACTCACTCCCGTATTTGTACCCGCATTCAGATTAACAACTCCTCCACTTCCACTAATAGAATTTGAGTTAATTTCACCTGTTTCTAGAGTGGATGTTCCACCTCCTGACTGAACATCTAGATTAATGTTTCCGCCATTTCCACTGTTAGATGAGGTATTAATTGTTCCGGTTGTAATCGAATTTGGAGTTAAATTTTCTGTGGAGTTGTTCCCCGCTAAAATATTAAGATTACCGCCATTTGTAGTAATATCTCCTGTGGTGACTTGTCCAGTCTCACCAATTGAGGTTAAGTTAATTGCTTCGCCTTCTGTTGAGAGTTGACCGACATTAATTTCACTATCTGCATTCAGGGTAATTGAAGCATCATCTATCCCAATAATTCCGCCATTATTAATTGAACTAATGATACCTGTTCCAGCTTCAATAGTAATAGGGTCAGAAAATTCTGCATTATTTTCAATTGTTATATTTCCATTAAAATCAAACCGTCCAATAAAAATAGAATCAAAATTATTTAACGCCGCTAAGTCAGTATTTGTCAGGTTAAGTGTTCCGGTATCGGTATCGGTTGAACCCGCAATGGCTATATTACTAACGGTATTCGGTTGGAGAGTGATAAAGTTTCCGGTAACTGAATTTTCGCCACCCTCAAAGTTAATTTCATCGCTTGTTAAAGTAATATTATCTGTGGTTAACGCATTAGTAAACGTCACATTAGCTGCACTATTAATTTGCAGTCTAGAGAGAGGAATTAAATTACCAATTGCATTGTTAAAGTTAATATTTCCAACGCCTGCGGTGAGGTTTAATGTTTCTGTATTGGGATTGGTTCCGTTAACGGTTCCGGTAATGGTAATATTAGCACCCGGTTGATTCAAATTATTAGTCGTATCTAGATTAACAGTATTTACTCCAACAACAACGCTATCATTAATTGTAATAGGATTTCCAGCAGTAATAATATCAGCATTGAGTGTGGTTGTTTCGCCTAAACCTGTTAAGGTAATGGAAGCATTATCGAGTCCGGTTAACGTTCCATCAACGGTAATATCACCCAATGGGGTTTGTAGGGTTAAAGGGTCATTAAAAGTAACGGGATTAACAACAGTAATCGTTCCGCTACTGTTATCACGTCCAATAAGAATCGAGTTAAACCCATTTAACCCATTTTGATTTTGAATTAAGTTAATTTCAGCTTGAGTTATATTTAGAGTTGTAGTATCGCTATTGTCAGAATTAGCGACATTAATTCCTCGGTCTTCGGTAAAGGGTTGTAGGGTTAAATTTCCACTTCCTGAAATCGTCCGATTATTATTAATATCAAAGTTAATTTCATCTGCGGTGAGGGTTAAGTTATTATTTCCCGTAACAATACCGACATTATCGAGGCTAATTGTTCCGGTTCCCGCGTTAAAAGTTTGGTTATTATTTAAAGTAATATTTGCACCATTTGCAGTCGGAGTGGAAATATTATCATCTTCAGTGACACTGGTGAAAGAAATATCTCCACCTTTACCTTGATTAGCTGAGGAATCAATATCACCAATTGTTATGGTACTATTTCCAGTGTTAGACCCTGCATTAATACTAACATTTCCTCCGGTTCCCATGCTGGAAGTTGAGTTGATTTCATTCGTTAATATACTTGTATTTCCGGTTCCAGACTGAACATCTAAGCTAATATTTCCACTGTCACCATTAATCGATGTTGTAGTCAGAGAACCAACTTGAATAGAACTTGCTTGGTTGGCTGTATTACTTCCGGCTTGGAGGTTAATATCTCCTTCATTTGTAATTAAATTATTCGTAGTAATGTTACCCCCATTTCCTAATGCACTGAGGTTAATATTCCCTTCAATACTCGCAGAAGTATCGATTTCTCCTGAGACTTGAATAGAACTTGCTTGGTTGGCTGTATTATTTCCAACAACGAGGTTAACATCTCCTCCCGTTGTAATCAATTGTTCAGTTTGAATTTGACCGCCATTTCCTAAAGCATTAAGATTAATATTGCCATCATTTCCCCGAGATGTATTAATAAAGCCAATATCAATAGAACTCGCTTGAGTGGCTGTATCACTCCCAACTGTGAGGTCAATATCTCCTCCATTTGTAATCACTTGTTGAGTCGTAATTTGACCGCCATTTCCTAAAGCATTAAGGGTTATATTGCCTTCAGCTGCGCGAGAAGTGTCAATTGAGTTGATTTGAATGGAACTCGGTTGAGTGGCGTTACTCTCTCCAATATTCAGGTTGATTTCTCCGCCTGTTGTTACTAACTCCTGCGTAATAATATTACCACTTCCGATAATATTTAGATTGATATCTCCATCACTATTGCGAGATGTATCGATAAAACCTGTTTGAAGTGAAATGGGTTGATTGGTATTATTATTATCAAAATTAAAATTAACTATTCCTCCTGTTGTCGTTAAGTTTCCGGTGCTAACTTGACCGCCATTTCCAATCGCACTAAAATTAATATCTCCGCCACTAATTCCGGTTGTATCGATTCCACTAATATCAATTTGAATAGGATTTGTTGGATTAACTATATCACTTCCAAGTGTGAGATTAATATTTCCACCAGAAGTTGCTAAAGCGGCAAAATCGGGACTGGTTGTCACTAAAATTTGACCCCCATCTCCGAAAGTTGTGAGATTAATATCAGCAGAATTATCACCTGAAGTATTAATTCCTCCTGTGATTTCAATCGAACTGGGTTGGTTAGCCGTTTCATTTCCCGCAGTAATATTAACCTCTCCTCCAGTTGTTCTTAAATCTCGGGTTATAATTTGACCACCATTTCCCAAGGTTGTGAGATTAATATCTCCATTGCTATTACCCGATGTATTAATTTCACCATCAATTGTAATTGAACTTAATTCACTCGCCGTTTCACTTCCAACTGTGAAGTTAATATTTCCTCCATTTGTACCTAATCTACCTGTTGTAATTTGCCCCCCATTTCCTAAAGCATTAAGATTAATTTCACCACCACCACTATCACTCGATGTATTGATTTCACCTCTAATTTCAATAGAACTTGGCTGAGGAGAAGTCTCATTTCCAGCAGTTAAGTTAACTGTTCCTCCATTTGTGTTTAAAGCACTCGTTGCTGTGATATTTCCTCCACTTCCGGCTGCGGTAAAGCTAATATCTCCTCCGTTTGTTGCGATAAAGCGAGTCAAAATATTGCTATTATTTTCTCCAGGATTGTTACTCTTTAAAGCATTAAGAGTAAGAATTCCTCCTCCGGTATTGATAGGCCCTAATTCAATAGAACTTCCATTATCTGCTGTCTCATTACCGACTGTAATTTCAACATTTCCACCCTCACCATTTTCTCTATCTGTTCTAACATCTCCTAAGTTATCAGTACCACCAATTGTAACAAATCTACTCCCACTTCCCGGCGCATTAATCGTTAAATTTCCTCCTCCAGTATTAATAGGGCCTAGCTGAATTTCGCTATTGTCACCCGTTGAAGTCAAAGTCGTATTTCCTCCACCTGTGAATAAATCACTTGTACTAATTACACTGTTATCTCCTGTAGAATTAAGAGTTATATCTCCTCCTAAAGATGTAATGTCCTCAACCCGAATATCATCACTTGCATTTAGGGTAATTGGTACACTTTCTGTTCTAATTGTTCGATTATTTCTTGTAAGAATTGAACCATTGGTAGCTTCTATACTAATAGGAGAACTAAACTCAACAATAGCTTGATCTTCATCGGGAAGTCCATCGATAAAAATATCGCCATTGTCTATAACTACTCTAATTAAATCAAAATTATTTCCTAGAGTTGTTAATTCAGTTTCGTTGATTTCTAAAGCATTAGGATTGGCTTGCGTATCCGTTCCTAAAATAATTTGATTGGCTGTTGCAGGCTGAATGATGAGTTCACCATTCTCGCTTTGAATAGAATTAACTTGACCGCCGAGTTGAATATCATCACCTGTGAATTGAATGTCTCCTCCACCCGCATTAATTGAACCTGCTGCTTGTACTTGAATGGTATTTGCGGTTAAATTAAAGTTGTTTCCATTTGTGAGAACTGGACCAATAATATTAACTTGACCTTGAGGAGATTCAATAGATAAATTACCGGAAAATTTATTAAGTTCGTCAGTTGATAAGTCAAGTTCAGGTGTAGTTGTATCTGCATCAGGAGGACGATTACCACTAACATTTATACCAACATCTGCACGTTGCGGTTGTATAACAATTAAACTATTAGTTTGAATTAGACTATTTATTTCTTCCGAATTATCAATAATATCAATTTCATCACCAGTAAGTATAATAGTTCCTGTTTCTGAAGTAATGCTACTTCGTTGAATTAAAATTGCATTACCTCCAGGATTATTTATCGCACCGAATAAAGTAATTGCACCAAAATTTGAATTAATACTAGAATCACTGATTGCCAAGCCAAATAAACCATCAAAATCTGCACTTAATGTAATGTCACCTAGATTAGAATTAATGTTAGAATTTCTAATCTCAAAGCCAAACAAGTTATTGATAGTTGTTGCATTGAGTGTAATATTTCCAGCATTTGAATTGATAATAGAGTTAACAATTTCTATACCTGATATATCATCACCAAATCCATTAATTTCTATCTCACTGTCCCCAGAATTTATCGTACTACCATTGAGAGAAACTCCAAAAGCATTTGCATTAATTTCAATTCGTCCACCGTTTTCACCTCCACTTGTATCAATACTCCCAACTGTAACACCTGTTCCTGAAATCGTAATATCTCGACCCGGGGCAGTAATAGATTCATTTTGGTCCATAGAGAAACCGCCAACATTATTATTATCAGCATCCGCAGTAAAAGCAATAGAACCTCCTTCAACAAATGTCAGAGACAAACCATTTTCAATTGTAATATTCTCAGTGGCTTCTACAATAACCTCACCAGCTTGCTGTTCTAAGATATTTGCATTAAGGATAATATCCTCTGTATCAAAGTTATCATTTGCAAGAATATTATTAGGCAATTGTTCATTCACTTCAGGAGAACTAGGATCATTAGATATTGTTATATTTCTTGGATCAAGTAATAACGTTCCCCAACTTCCATTCACCGCAGAAGTATCAACAATTCCATCAAAAATTAAACTTTCTTTTCCCGAAACTTCAACAAATCCCCCATTCCCGAACTCACTCCCGCCCCGAACATTAACATTCCCATAAAACCCCGTTACTTCATCCGCCCAAACGATAACCCGTCCGCCATCTCCTGCTAACAAACCATCCGCATTAATAATCGTATTGCGATTAACAAACGTCCTCAACGCATTGGGAACATCTCCCTGTCCTTTATACTCTCCCCCAATTAAAACCGTACCTCCGCCATTGGTTCCAGAGGCGTTAATATTGGCATCAATTACTCCAATTCTTTCCCCAAAAAACCCTACAGTTCCGCCCGTTTCTCCCGAAACATCCACCTCTCCAGAGGCAATAGTTGTCCCAGAATTGACGGGAACGGTGGTATTGGAAACGGTTAAATCGACACTTCCATCGGGGTTAACTTTCGCCGTCATGTCATATCCAGTCGCCCCTCTTGTTAATAAATCGGGTAAACTGGTAATTGGAATTGACCAATTATTCGGTTGACTGCTACCGGGAATTAGGGGTTGAATTTCTAAGCTTAAAAGTTGTCCGGGTTGACTAATTCTGACAAAATTTTCACCGGGAACGGAAGTAATAATTACTTGTCCTTCGGGGGCTGAAAGTTGTCCGGCGTTAACAACTGTTCCGCCTAATAATGTTAAATTTTGTCCCCGTTCAACGGCCAAAGTTCCCAAGTTAATCACGCTTCCGGGGTTAGTCATTGTAAATGCAAACCCCGTCGGATTTCCGATTAAAATCTCATAATTATTCAATCCTTCCGCACTGAACCATTCTTCCCCAAATTGAACACCATTTGCTGTGGTGGCGGTAAAATCGCCGGGAAGATTTAACTGGGAATTTGGCCCGAATAAAATCCCCGAAGGATTAATTAAAAACAGGTTTGAACTGCCTCCTGTCATCTCAATTAAACCGTTAATAATAGAGGCATCCCCACCCACAACCCGACCTAAAATATTGCGAATTTCAGGGTTAGATAAAAAGTTGGCTATTTGACCTTCATCGAGTCCAAACTTCTCAAAACTATGGAATAAATTTGCCCCATCTCCCGAACGTGTTCCCCCCTCAATATTGAAGTGATTTCCTTCGGGCGTAACCACCGTTCCCGTACCATCATTTGCCGGGGTAATAGCTTGGGCGAGGAGAATTTCAGAACCTGGAAAGGTAGAAAATTGATAAAAAGTATCAGAATTTTCAGCAAAATTTTCTGTTGCTTGAGAGGGAACTGCAATAGCCGATAAACTGCTAAAAAGTGTAATGGGTAATACGGATAAAACTGGAGAAAAAAAGCGAATTAAAATCATCATTACACTCCCCCACAAGGACAATCTAAAAAAATTAGCAATAATCAATAGAACCATTCAACCCCTGAAAAGAGAAGAAAGATGAGTTGTTTTTGCTCTATATTTCTGAGTTTGCACCTGGTCTCTTGTTCTGGTGGCTAAAATCCTACCTTATGGAATGCCAAAAATGTCAATAATACACAAAACTTTAAATATCAGGTGTTGTTGATTATTGGGTATGATTTTGCCCCCCTAACCCGCCCAATTTTGGGTGGAACTAAACTCTCATACTCCCCGCCCTGCTGGAATTTATGGGGTAAATTAGCGGATGCTTTGCTGTTTAAAAGATTGGAATTTAGGCGACTAATGTTGATTCTATTTTTTGAGTTTATTGTTTTTCTATCGGAAGTTTTTGAGTAGATTTAAGCAACTTTTCAATGTCAGCTTTGGGAAGGGGTTTTGAGAAAAAGTAACCTTGTCCAAATTCACATTTTAACTGTTTGAGTTGTTCTAATTGATCTACTGTTTCAATTCCTTCGGCGATGACTTCCATCCCTAAACTCTGGGCGAGAGTCACAATCGCTTGGGTAATGGCTTTATTTTTAAATTCCGAATTGGCATGAACCACAAATGCCCGATCAATTTTGAGGGTATCAATCGGAAAACTATGTAAGTAACTTAATGAAGAATAACCTGTCCCAAAATCATCTAAACTGAGTTTGATCTGACGAGATTTGATCTGCTTTAATAGAGTTTTAACCGCAGATGGATTATCCATTAACATACTTTCAGTAATTTCTAGCTTGAGACAGTCCCGTTTTAAACCTGTTTCTTGGAGAATATCATCAATTTTATCGACTACATCGGGTTCTCGCAACTGACGCCCTGATAAATTAACACTGATTGTTAAATTTGGAAAATCAGGAAACTGTTCGTGCCAAATTTTCATTTGTAAACAAGCCTGATGTAATACCCATTGACCAATTTCTACAATTAGTCCAGTGATCTCAGTAATCGGAATAAATTTAGCAGGAGAAATCCAATTACCATCGGGATGTTGCCAGCGAATTAAAGCTTCAAATCCAGTAATTTTATCAGTTGTTAAACAAACAATAGGTTGATAATAAACCTGAAATTGTTTTTGTTCAATTGCTTGACGTAAATCAGTTTCAAGTTTGAGGCGTTCCAGCATTTTTAAGTGCATCTGACGATTAAAAATTGCTGATTTTCCTTGTCCTTGCGCTTTTGCTGAATACATCGCAATATCGGCATCCCGTAATATTTCTTCAGGGTGTTGATAGTCAGCCGTGACTAACGCAATCCCAATACTAGCATTAGTAAAAACTTGATGACCTCCTAACACAAACGGTAAGTTTAATTCCTGTTGAATATTTTGAGAAACTTTAATGACTTGATCGATTTGTTGAATTCCTCCTAACAAAATTGTAAATTCATCTCCCCCAAAACGGGCTAAAATATCAGTTGTTCGTAAGCAGCTTTTGAGGCGAGAGGTGAGAGCGATTAATAGTTGATCTCCAACGGCGTGTCCGAGGCTATCATTAATATATTTAAAATCATCTAAATCAAAAAACAAAACAGAAAACAAGCACTTTTCTTGAATTTTAACTTGGTGAATTGCTTCCTGCAAACGCTCCATAAAAAAGGCTCGATTGGGTAAGTTGGTTAAAGAATCGTGATAGGCATTATGACGCAGTTTTTCTTCTGCTAACTTGCGTTCTGTAATATTAATACTGGTTCCTACAATTCTAAAAATGTGATCATTGCGATCGCAAATCGGGGTAAGCTGAGTCAGCCAATAAGAAATACTTTCTTGAAAGGGCATCACTTCTTCGTAGCTAATCGTCTTTTTAGCTGTGACGCAATCGATATAGTGTTGACGTACAACTTTAGCATAGGAAGGCGGTAAAATCTGTTCAGGTTTTTTTCCTTTCAGTTGTGCAGTTGTGAATTGGGTAAGCTGTTCGTGAATTGGATTTAAACCGACATAACGAAAGTCTCCATTTTCTAAAACATCAACCACAAAAATAGAAACAGCCGCCCCTTGATAAATACTTTGTAAAAATTGTTCATTTTCTCGTAATTGAGCTTCCGCTTGCTGACGTTCGGTGATATCTTCACAAATACACAGCAAATGTTCCGGTTCCATTTCTTCATCATAAAGCGGTACTTTCACTGTATGCAAAATACGACACCCTGAACTCAGGCTATTAACAGATTCTTCGGGAATATCAAGCATCAATCCCCAGTTCAACGCTTCTTGATCTTGTTGAATCATCCGTGTAGCTTGCTCAGGCGGAAACAACTCATGTGCCGTTTTTCCGATCACTTCTTCGCTCTTTAACCCAAATAATCTTTCACTGGTTTTATTCCAAAATGTGAAGGTTCCAAACTGATTTACTTTCCCTTCTTTTACAAACACTGCAACAGGTAAATGATCAATTAAGGTTTGGAGAAAATTGCGAGTTTGCTGAACTTGTTGCATCGCTTCATAACGCTCAGTGACATTTCGCAGAGAAGCTAAAGTTGCAGGTTTTCCCTCCCAAATAATCTTCACCATTTGCATTTCTGCCATGATGAGTTTCTCTGGAGAATGGGCAATCGTTACTTCTGTTGCTTGATCAACTTTCCCACATAATGAACCCAACCAATACCCAATCAATTCTGAACTTGAACGGTTAAATAAAGACTCGGCTGCTGGATTGATAAAACGAACAATTCCATCAGCATCAACCACAATTAACGCATCGGAGATCGCCGTAATAATGGTACTGAGACGGGTTTGAGTCTCTTGCAGATCGATTTCAGCTTGCTTGCGATTGCTAATATCACGCAAAATAATCGTAAAGAATATTCCCTCTGCTAACTCCAATTTAGAAACAGAAGCTTCTGCCGGAAACTCAGTTCCATTTTGACGACGACCGATAATTTCTAACGGTTTATTCAAAGACTGATCAAGATTTTCTGAATAATACGCTTGAAGATACTGTTGAGGAATTAAAAGGTCTAAAGGCTGACCAATCACTGTTTCGGAGGAATATCCAAAAATTTGTTCCGCACCTTGATTAAACAGTTGAATTCTATCTTGTTGATTGAACGAAATAATCGCATCTTGAGCAATATCTAAAATTCCTCGCAAACGAGCCTCTGAAGTTTGTAAAGCGATTTCTGTTTGTCGGCGTTCGGTAATATCATTTTGAACCCCAATAAAATGAGTCAGCAGTCCCGCGTCATTAAACACAGGCGAGATATAAAGTTCAATCCAAATTGGAGTCCCATCAGCCTGGTAATTTTGTAAAATGACATTGCACTCTTGGGCTTGTTGAATCGCTTGTCTTAACTCCGCAATGGCAGTTTGCTCCCGGTTGTTTTGCTGAAAAAACCGAGGGTTGCGACCGAGAATTTCTGAACGTGCAAAGCCTGTTATCCCTTCAACAGCAGAATTGAGATAAATAATCGGATTATCAGGTTGATTTGGATCGGTAATAATAATCCCATTACTAGCAGAATTAATCGCCCGTTCTAATAGCCGTAAACGTTCAGTAGACTGAACCTGTTCCACCGCCGTTGCTAGAATATTGGCGATCGCTTGGAGAAAGTTAACATCATCTTGACTAAAGACTCGTTTGCGGTCAGTATGCGCTCCCAAAACTCCAAAATGCCGATCTTTGAGGCGAATCATCACACTCATTCCGCTAATCACATGATGATCGCGCAGTAAAGCAGGCCCGTTAAACCGAGTTTCTGTGCGTAAGTCTTCGACAACAACAGGTTCACGACTGAGCAAAGTATAACCGGCTTGAGAGTTTCTTTCGGTCCCCACTGTTGCGGTTCCCACCAGTCCGTCTAACCAACCGACTCCCGCCCGCAAAAGTAAGGCTTGACCGTCGGGTAATAGCTCTAGGACTTTGGTATACTCGACTTCGAGAACTTCCGCCATCAGGGTTACAGCTTCGCTGAACAATTCATCAAGTGAGGTTTGAGTCAAAGCAGATTGACCCAGTTGAGCCACACTCGCCTGTTGATGAACTCGACTACGAAGTAAGGCTTCAACTTGTTTACGGTGAGTAATATTGCGAGCTACCGCATAGACTAAACTCGTTTCTAGACTGGGAGTGGCTTTCCACGATAACCAGATATAGGAACCCTCTTGACAGCGATAGCGGTTTTCAAATTGAATGGATTTTCCGGTTAATAATTCTTGCCATTTAATCAGAGTTTCTGCTCGATCTTCTGGATGCACCCATGTGATCAGAGGTTGAGCTAAAAGTTGAGCTTGCGTGTAGCCCAGTGTGGTTTCAAAACAGGGGTTAACTCGCTTGAAGCAGCTATCGAATCCGGCTATACACAATAAATCTGGGGAGAGTAAAAATAAACAATCCCGTTCTTGTTCGACTTTTTGATATTGATGAAGGGCAGCTTCTCTCAGGTTAATTTCCTCAGATAAATTCTGGTTAATTTGATTGAGTTGTTTATTTTTTTCTCTATAGCTTTGAGCCAAAAACGTACTAATTCCTGCTAATAATGAAATCGTAATTCCACCTCCTAGTATAAGTTCAGAAAGAGGCAAGTTTTGAGTTTTGAGTAGGGTTAGATTTGAGGCGATCTGCAATTCCTGAACTTGTTGATCTAGCTCTTGATTAATTTCTTGAATCCATTCCGTTTGGTTGGGATTAACAAATGTCCAAATCACCGTCTGATCATTCTGATCAGTTGCAGTTAAAGGGAAGTTGATATATTCATCAATTGTTTGTATTTTTATCTCATTCAAACAATCATTTATACTTAAAATACCAATAATTGTTTCTTGCAGTTGATCTTGCTCAAAATTAGGAATAATAACCAGTAATAACTGATCTTTAACAAGGGTATCGATTAGAGGTTTGACAATCAACTGATCGGATTGTTGAATGCTTCTTTGTACAATTTTTTCCCCTTCAGCGACCGCTAATTCTAAGTCTTTTGGAGGAATTTCACTGTTGGCTTTCGAGATGATCAGATTATTATTTTTATTTGTATCTTTCTCCGTCCAAATAATTGCTTTATAGCCTGTAGTATTTTTTAAAAATAAACGGACTAGGGCTTCTCGTTCTAGACGGGGGGGAGGATTAAAATGCCATTGTTTGCTGATTTGACTGAGGAGAAAAATCCGATCTTGAATTTTTTCCTGGAGTTCTATTTTTAGATGTATTTTCGTGAGTTTAGTATTGCGTTCAAATTCGGCTTTTTTCTCTTGCTTTAAATTTTCCCAGACGATTAACGTTGCACTAATAATTACACTTACTGCTAAAATAGAATACCCAATTTTTTTCCACAATTTTAAATCTCTTAACTCTAACATCTTAACTCCTTGAATAAATTGAAAATAACAAATTTTTTACAACTCACTCAATCTAAACAATATTTTTTTATTTGAATAGAATTATTAATCATTTTCATATTGAATAAATTTTATTTTAGATAGATTTGATTGAATGGTTATCTGTATTAAAATTGAATAATTTTACGGTAATTTTTTTAACGGTTTAAATTAAAATATTCCATTCATTTTTAGGTAAAAATTAAACTCTGAAATTAAAATTAAATTCGCTTAAAGGTTTTAGTACAACCGGAAGACTTCACCAATATTGTAACAGATAAACAGAGTCTGTCACTCAAATAAAGCCCTGGGAAACAGAGAAAACAACAATTTCACAACAATTTCACAACTCTTTGCTCACAGTCTAAAGTATTAACCGACTGATCAGACTTATGTAAACAACATCGGTAGATCAAGAGTAATAATTTTATATTTTGTCATTAAAATTTACAAAAACAAACATAAAATCTTCATCAATGAGCAGAATTTGCCTCACTCAATGAACGTTGAATAATACTGAGAAGATAAGTAATATTTTGAGCATCTAAAGCTTTAGAAAACAAATTCCCCTGTCCATATTCACAACCTAAACCCTTGAGTTTTTCCAACTGAAAAACCGTTTCAATCCCTTCAGCAATGGTATTCATTTCTAAGGCATTAGCTAGCCTCAAAATTGCTTTAATAATCGCAGTATTATCATGGTTTTGCTTTATTCTTTTCACAAAAGAACGATCAATTTTTAACGTATTAATCGGGAAACGATGTAAATAACTCAAAGACGAATAACCCGTGCCAAAATCATCCAAACTCAAGTGAATATTCCGAGCTTGAATTTGACGAAGAATCTTCAGAGCCTGATCATAATTTTCGATCAACAAACTTTCGGTAATCTCCAACTTCAGACAATGACTTGGTAAACCCGTTGTGGCTAAAACCCGATCAATCTGCTCTAATAAATCCGGTTCTCGTAACTGTTGACTCGACAGATTCACACTCATCGTCATATTCTTTAAGAGAGGAAACTGTTTGCGCCAAACCTGCAACTGTTCACACGCTGACCCGAGTACCCACTGACCAATCTTACCAATTAACCCGATTTCTTCAGCAATCGGAATAAACAAAGCCGGAGAAATAAAACCCTTATAGGGATTCAGCCAACGAATCAGCGCTTCAAAACCAACCACCTCCCCGGTTAGAATCGAGACAATGGGTTGATAATAAACTTGAAACTCGTTAAGTTCCAACGCTCGTCTGACTTGACTTTCAAGCTGCAACCGTTCTACCGCCTGTCGGTGCATTCTAGTATCAAACACCGCATAAGCCCCTTTTCCCATCTCCTTCGCCCGATACATCGCTAAGTCTGCATTTCGCAGCAAATCTTCAGGATGCTGTTCGTGACGAGAACAACTCAAAGCAATCCCAATACTGGCATTGGTAAACACCTCATTCCCACTCAAATTAAACGGAAGCATCAATTGTTGATGAAGATGACGAGCAACTTTGATCGCATCTGTAACACCCTTTATCTGTTCTAATAAAATCGTAAACTCATCGCCTCCGAGTCGAGCCAGAGTATCTCTTGAACGTAGACACCCTTCTAACCGACGAGCGATCGCAATCAATAATTGATCTCCAATCTGATGTCCTAAACTATCATTAACACGCTTAAAATTATCCAAATCCAAAAACAAAACCGCAAACAATTCCCCAGAAGCCTGTTGAACCTGCTTGATAGAATGAGCCAAACGATTCAAAAACAAAGCCCGGTTGGGAAGATTCGTCAAAGTATCATAAAAAGCATGATGACGAAGTTGGTCTTCAGCTTGTTTGCGTTGAGTAATATCTTCACCAATACAAAGCAGATATTCAGTATCAGGATAGTGATTGAGTAAAGGTACCTTCACCGTATGCAAAATCCGTTGTCCGAGGGTTTGAGTCTCCACCCGTTCTTCTGGAATATCCAACACCGTACCCGCTTCTAATACGGCTTGATCTTGTTGGTGAAAAAATTCAGCTTGTTGAGATGGAAACACCTCATAAACCGTTTTCCCCAAAACCTGCTTCGCACTCAAGCCAAACAACTGTTCACAGGCTTTATTCCACAACCGAAACCGCCCCAACTTCTCCTGATAGGCTTCTTTGACAAATACCGCCACCGGTAAATGGTCAATCATCGTCTGGAGAAAATTACGAGTTTGACGAACTTCTTCTTGAGCTTCGTAGCGTTCGGTGATATCGTTCTGAATACCGATAAAATGAGTCAGATGTCCGCGATCATTAAAAACAGGAGCAATCTGAAGATCATTCCAGAATAGACAGCCATGGATCACCACTCGACATTCTCGACCTTGTAAAAGAGCGGTTCTCAAACGTTCAACTTGAGAAGAATCGGTTTGTGGCCCCTGCAAAAAACGACAGTTCTGCTCAATCACCTCCTCCTTACTGTAGCCTGTAATCCGTTCAAAGCCCGCGTTGACATAAATAATCGGATTATCTATTTCCGTCGCATCAGTAATGATAATTCCGTTGCTACTGGCATTAATCGCCCGTTCCATTAAATACAGACTTTCTGTAGATTGCTGGCGGGCGATCGCAGTGGCGATAATATTGGCGATCGCTTGAATAAAATGGATATCAT
>CAZNCM010000002.1:0-6513 GCA_964571155.1 uncultured Lyngbya sp.
AACCTTGCTTGTTCAAGTTCCTCCGGGTGCGGTTGAAGACTTATTTGTTCATCACTTTCAAACCGATCAACTTCTCGGAGTCCGAGGAACTTTTGTGATAGCAATCTTACAAAATCGTCAATATCATTATATTCCCGTTAGCGATCGCATTCCCGCAGTTATTCAAATTCCCCCCGGTGTTCCTCATGGGGCAATTAACCTGAGTTCTGAACCCTGTTTAGTTGTGAATGCCGTTTTACGTCATGGAGAACCCCACCAACGAGATTATCGTCCGATGCAGCCTCCCTTCCCTTACGATTTTGCTGAGGTGGAATCACTTTTGCACTCGTTAAATATTCCAATTCCTTTAGGATCGACTCTCAATTGATAGATTAATGATCACAAAAAACGTGCTAAAATACGATTTGATTAATACAGTTTAGGAGGAGTCTTTTGGCCGTTATACAAGTTCAAGTAAAACCCAATTCCAAACAACAATCAATGCTTAAAGACGAGGAGGGGACTTATATTATTCATCTCAAATCTCCTCCGGTCGATGGCAAAGCGAATCAAGAATTAATTAAAGTCTTGGCAAAGCAATTTAATATTCCCAAATCTCAAGTTACCATAAAATCCGGTTTATCCTCAAAAAATAAGTTAATCGAATTGCCCGATTCCTGTATAATCAGTGAGGACTAAAGATTTGAGTTGTAAGGATTGTAAGGATTCGTTTGATGATAGAATAAAGTTGATATTCATCAGGAAAGCTATTCAGGCTGAAAATGAGTCCTTTAATTCAAGATTTAGAGCATGAGTCAATATGGCAACTATCGTTGAACATCAAAAAAGTGGAAAACGTTATATTGTAATGGGAACGGGGTTTGGGATTTATAAATCAGCTCGCAATAATGCGTTTTTTGAGTGGGCTGTTATCGAAGAAGAAGATAATTATCATTTAGTGGCTGTTTGCGATCGCAAAGGTAAAATTAAATGGTTTTATTCTGATGATTTAGTTGTCGTTGAGGTGGACGGAAAGCCACCTGCGGATTTACTTTAACCCCGATTAGTTTATAACCAAAATTGGCGATATTCTTGGCAATTTAGAAAAGAGAAGGATTAATTATTTCTGTTTTTTTTGCTTCTTGACATACTCTCGTGTAGTCAAGTCAATTCCACATAATTCAGGTGGTCGCCAGAGAACTGTATCGCTTGGATCGTGTTCCTGTAAACGCTTCACAGCAGTTTCATGGTTATTTGTAGCATAGCAGTATTGACATCCAAAAGTACAGGTTTCATAGACACCTATATCGGCAGATTCCACACAACCACAATCCTGTCGAGTCGGTGAAGCTTTCAAGCGATGATGAATATCAGGTTGTAACTTTTGCAGCAGATCAAAATCAATGCAATGTGCTTTTTCAACTCCCTCACCTACAAGTTGATCGTTACAGCAAGAATACAACGTGATTCCTCTTGATGTAGCAATATCCCGTATTTTTTTAACCAGTTGCTTTTGCTGTTCTAACGTTGGATGTTGAAATTGGATTTGATTTTGTCGTGCAACTTTGCCTAAATTTCGTTCGGTTTTTTGATAAAAATCAACAAAGGAAAAATAGCAGCGTTGGGTGTAACCCTCCAATTCCTGACTGATAGAGTCAAACTGTTCTAAATGATAGGATTCAGGTGTTATATTGCTCAGTATAATCGGGTCGTAGCGCCACTGGACTTGATGAGATGAAAGCTGTTGAGAGAGTTCTTGAAAAGCTTGAATCGCCAATTTTAAGGGAGGATTATGGTTCTCTATTGCCTTTTTGTATCCTGTTATGGTGAAATGAAAGTAGAAACAATAGCCTCGATTTTTCAACAAATCAAGATAAGGCATTAATTGTCTGGGGTATCGCGTCCAAAATATGATTGCTAAACAGTCTTCTGGTCGAAGCGAAACTTGATAAACCTGCTTACTCACGGGGTTGAGTCGATGACAAAACTCAGCCTCTATGCGGTTGAGAAACCACTGAGAGTAAAAAGCCGGGATATCAGTTCGACGACTAGCACTGATGATTTTCATTGAATTCACCTAGTGAATCTCTACAAATACTATAACGCATATTGACTTTATCATCAACTATGACGGAACCCAGATCATTTCATCCTTTGATTCAAGAAGCCTACACGGAGGTACATCAGTGGCTATCTCAGCAGCCAGCAGCAGCAGGATATCGCCAGGTTCTCTATCGTAAGAATTACGAAGACATGAATAAGTTGCTCACTGAAGAAAGCTTAAAAATGGCAGCAGCTCAATTTTCTTATTTCTTTCATACTCACTATTTCAAAGTGATACATACCTTCGATCAGGTTCTTACTAAGACTTACCTGTTGAACTGGATTGAACAAAACAAAAATATATGTATTCTTGATATTGGTTGTGGAGGCGGAACCGGATCAATCGCTTTTTTAGAGACATTAATTCGCCTTAAAGAAGAAGGAAGTTTATGTCAATCACTTAATATTTACTGTTTGGGTATAGATATTAATGAATTTACTTTGGTAATTTATAACCAGTTTATGACAGAGCTAAAGCCTAAACTCGCTACACTCAATATTAACTGTGAGTTTGATCTTATAGCTGATAGTGTACTAGAAGCTTGTTATAGCGCAAAGGATTATTTACAAAATCAACTTACTGAATGGAATTGCCCCACTTTGCCTCGACTTTTAATGATTCATTCTACAGTTGTTGATATGTTAGAAAAACAATATCAAAGAAAACTTAATAAAAATGCCAATCTTAAAAAATATGATATTTTAACTGATAAAAATCAACAATTTACTAACTTCAGTAAAAATTATTCCCTTGTTTATAGACAACTTTTTGAGGAAGTTCCAATAGATAAATTATCTGTAATTACAATTGGTACACGCAGTGACTTCAACCCAGTAGAAGGAATGGAAGATGCTCTTACTCAAGAATTTAGCAAAAAGTGTCATTCTGTAATCTCGAATGTATGTAAGGAAAAAGAATATAAAGTTTACTATAAAAATCCTCCAGAGTCTAACTGGAGTAACGAAAATCCGGGCAAGCCTTCAACCTTTTATTTAAGTGTTAGTACAATTGGTAATGAAAATTTAGAAAAAGATAAAGATTGGCAAACAGTTACCAGTTTAGAAAATTTAGAATTGGCTTGGGTACACGCCAGGAATTATCTATTACATGAGTCATTTTTTGATGATGTTGAGATTCGCTTATTTGAAAGAAATCTTACTCAAAACTTGACATTACTTCAACAACAACTCATGGCATATCTAGAAGAAGTTGCTCATCAGGAGGACTATCTTAATTATAAATTTGTTAAAAGTTCGTCACAGGGTCGTTCTCGAGGTTTATCAAGGCTTGAAGGTGAAATTTTATCAGTAGCAATCATTCAAAAACTTGGACAAAACTATTCACGACTACAAGGAAATAGCTATGCTTACCGTATTGATTCCAAAAATCATGATACAGAATATTTTTATGATAACTGGTTTCCGGCTTATGATCGTTTCATTACAGAAGCAAGCGACCGTGCAAAAAAGCATGAAAATGCTGTAGTTATGCGAGTAGATATAGAATCATTTTATACGAAGATAATACAGGATCATCTAACTGAGTTGACAGCGAAAGAATTCTCAGAAAGTAAGCGTATTAGTTGGTTACTGAAAGTCTTACTTCAGCAAAAACTGAATGAACATGAAATCGGATTAGGGATTACTCAAGGAAGTATTGGCTCGGGATTTTATGCAAATTTATACCTAAAAGATGTTGATGCAATATTTGGCTCACAACCTACTGATAATCAGTGGGGTGCAACGCTTTATCGATATGTGGATGATATGATTATTATTGTCCCCGATCCTAACGATAAAGATGAAGTTTTGGACAGACTAACAAAAACTTTAAGTGATCTGGGACTAAATCTCAATCCAGATAAAACGGAAATCTATACTCGGGTAGAAGATTTTATAGAAACTTTGCAAGAAGATCAGTCACTAGAAGAGTTAAGTAATGATTTTTTTAAGTTAACGAATTTGTTATGGATTGGAAGTTCAAGTCTTCGTAGAGAATTTCAAAAAGCCTATATAAAAGATAATAATGATTTATGGTGGTATCTAGTAAAAAGATTCAAATCCTGTTTGAACTCTATTCAAATTTATGTTGATGCACCCAGCTTAAGTAGAAAGATATATCGCTATTTATTTGACCCTAGAAAACGTCAAAAAGATCTACAGGAACAGCAAGAATTAGTATTTATAAAAAAATATAACTATCATTTTAATGATTATATACTGCTGGAATGGGGGGATTGTTTTGAACGTGAAAATTGGTATTGGATACATGAAAAACAAGAATTGATTCATCGATTAATTCGGTTATTTAAAGAAAGTTTAATCGAGCTTAAATTGCTACAATACAGTCAAAATATAGATCAGAGACAAGCAAATATTAGAAAGAGAACATTAATCAGACACATACGTTTCGCTATTAATAGACTGTATTTATTGGGATTACAACACGTTAAAAAAGAAATTGTCGATATTCTCTGTGATACACCCTGGATTTTCCGTGAGCCACTACAAGTTATAGAAAATCTAGCTCGTCAAGGAGGAGAACATGAGGTGATAGAAATTTTAGGATTTTATCAAGATAAAACAACATCTTGGAGTGAATATATTAGAGCAGTTACTCTTCGTGGAATTCGATTTGTACCCGCAATGAATGAGTATGTATGGGAAAAAATGGTTGAATATTCAACAGGGGGTACAACGATAGAATGTTTAATGGCTACAGAAACTTGGCTTCACTTGAGTCATGTTGCACACCAGTTCACAACAGACAATCACATTAATGCTGTTTATCAAGCTTTGGAAAGCGATCCTCCTCCTGTGAAAAGATTAATAAAGAACTATATTTTGATTTTGGGAATGTACGATAAAGAAATTAACATGGAAGTTTTAGGAGAAGATAGTGATTATATGCTTGATGAAGCTTTTAATGTAGCATTGGAGGGGAGTGATTCGGATTTATTTGAATATGAAGAACCTAAAATAATTCGAGATAAATATTATAGTGGTAAACGCCAATCCAACGCAAGTAGTGAATCGGATTATATGTACTAATCTAGCATTAAGTAACCATTGATAAAATGTTTAAAATCTATTTTTTGCGATCAGATTGCCTGTTAAAACTCAGACAAAAGTGTTAATCTTTCTTTCCCATTAACCAATAAGTTTTCATTTTCCCCCGTCCTTTAACGGAAATTTCGCCTCGGGGTTGCAAATCATAGTTATCTTTTAATCGTTGATAAGTTTCTTCTGTAACTTGAATTCTTCCCGGTTCTCCCGATGACTCCATGCGAGATGCAATATTAACCGCATCTCCCCACAAATCATAAATAAACTTTTTAATTCCAATCACTCCCGCAACAACCGAACCCGTGTTAATACCAATTCTAATTTGAAACCGTTCGCTGCTTTCGATCTCTCCTAAAATCGTTTCAGCTTGAAAATTATCCATCACAGTCTGCATTTCTAACGCCATCTCTGCAATCGCTTCGGCGTGATTTTCTTGGGGAAGGGGTAAACCGCCAACCACCATATAAGCATCACCAATGGTTTTAATTTTTTCAAGTTTATATTGTTCAGCTAAATGGTCAAAACTCGAAAATAGTTTATTCAGTAAACCGACTAATTGTATCGGTGGGACTTTCGCCGACAAGGGAGTAAACCCAACAACATCTGCAAACAAAATCGTCACTTCTTCCATCGCCGAAGCTATGGTTGTTTCTCCTGTTTTGAGTTGATCGGCAATGGCTTTCGGGAGAATATTTAAGAGTAATTGTTCGGATTTTTCTTTTTCATAACGCAACTCATAAGTTCGTTCTTCCACTCGTTGTTCAAGTTCTTCATTCGTTTTTTCTAACGCCGTAAAAGATTCTTGAAGCTGCTGAGTCATACTGTTAAAAGATGTCGATAAAATTCGCAGTTCTTTGATGTTTTCCCGTTGAACCGATTGATTAAAATTTCCGTGAGCGATCGCTTGGCTGGCTTCGCTCAAACGACAAATGGGCAAACTAATTAAACGGGCGGTAATTAATCCTAAAATTGTGGTAATAATTAGGGCAATAATACTGAGTAAAAAAGTCGTGCGATTGTTGCTATGAATGCGAGCCATAAAATCGGATTCGGGGACGACTAACACAATTAACCAATCCAAACCCCGACCATCTTTAAACGGTAAAACTTCGACAAAGTGACGTTCGCCTGCGAGTTGAAAATCGAAGTGTTGAGAACGGCGAATATTTTTGAGGTTGCCATAATTTTTTTTTAAATATATAGCCGTTTTATTAACTAACAAGTTGCGACTTTCTGAGGCTTTAAGCGGCATTTTATTTTTAACTCTTAATCGATCATTACCCGAACTTGAAATCAATTTACCCGAACGATCAACAATAAACGCCTCTCCCGAATTCCCAATCTCTAATTTTTGTAGAAATTTCC
>CAZNCM010000002.1:6523-12476 GCA_964571155.1 uncultured Lyngbya sp.
AATACATCAATTCCACAAACTCCGACAAAACTATTGCCATTGGTGCTGTAAGCAGGTAAACTTGCTGTTATGGTGGGAAGCTGACTGGTAAAATCCAAATAAATCTCGCTCCAAGTCGCTTGACCGGAAGCTTGAGCGGCTCGATACCAAGGACGAATACGGGGATCATAAGGGTTAAGTTCGCGGATAAAATACATTCGATCCGCTCGCACATCCAAGCGATATCGGTGCATACGATAGTTAGTTGAAGCGTTACTAATTGTTAGTTCAAAAAAATTGATATCAGAGGTACGACCCACGCCGATAAAATTCCCCGTTTGTTCTTCCCCACAATAAACACTATTAACATAAGGCGCTATTTTAATTTGTTGTAGAAATTGGTTCGCCCCGTCCCCGGAAATAAAATCAATTTCACCTTGAACTATAGCATCCACATTGAGACGATTAATCGAATGAAGTGCGTTAATATAACTTCCAAGCTGTTGATTAATTCGGGCGGTGAGTTCATTTCGCAGTTGAGACGCCAAATCATTAACCGCTTGTTGGGCATTATAATAAGAAAAATAACCGACTAAACCAACAGTTGTGACAACCTGGGTAATAAAAGGAACGATCAAAACGGTTCGCAGGGAAACATTAGCTGCTTTATGCTTTAACCATTGTAAAAGTGCGGAGGGGCCAACTAACATGAATTTGATCCATTAGCCAAAAACTTCAATCTCTTTGTGGATCAGAACTGACCAATAAACATCATTCTCATCAGTTCAATCCATCTCCCCTGTTTACTATAACAAGCCCCTACCTAAATAAATTAGATAGGGGAGAAAATTAACTAACCCGATGTAAGCGTTGAGACTTAGCCAACGAACTCAACCGCCCGTTTGACTAACGCCTCTGCGGTAATATTGTTAAACGCCATCAACTGACCCGCACTCGAAGTCGTTTCACCTCGTTTCCAAGCAAAAGTATCTCGTTTTGTTGTGCTGCGTAACATCATCGGTTCTAACATCAAACTTGCGCCACCTGTTACCCCAATTAACGCATCACCATTAAACATCTTCTCAAACGCTTCATCACTCATAAACTGACCATCCGGTTGAGAACAACTCTCCCAAGCCACATCAGTTGGACGGTACAAACGACGGGGATTAATAACAGAAACAATCTTAGAACCAATGCCTTGAGATTGCAATTGTTCAGCGGCTTCATAAACCGGAATTAACGTCATATCGCCAATTACCGCAAATACAACCGTTTTATCGCCCGGAATTTCCTGCAATACCACCGCCCCATTCTCCAACGCTTGACGGGTTTGTTCAAAGGTTGTACGGATGGGTAAAGGAGACTTACTCGCCGTAATAGTAACGCCTTTATTTTTGGTGGTTAACGCCCAGTCATAACACACCTGAATACTGTTCGCATCCGCCGGGAATAAAGGGAAGATATTGCCATTCCGCATCATCGCCGCAAAATAAGCCTCAATTTCCGGGCGTTGGTGCGTCCAACCGTTGCGCCCTTGTTCTAACGCCCCGGCGGTAAATAAAGTAATTGTCGAAGGGGTCTGACGGCGTAACTCAGCCATTGCTTGGGTTACCGTTTGCCAAATGGGTAAACCATTGATCGCAAAAGACTCGTAGGAACACCACAGCGTTCTGCTTCCCATTAATGCTAACCCTGCGGCTAACCCCGCGCAAGCATCTTCACTCAGGGGTTCATAAACTTGACCCTTTGGCCCCTGGAAATACAGATCGTCGGTTGTCGGGTGAACAATTTTCAGGGCAATATTAATGTTATTGATCCCCGATGCGGCGTTACCGTCGGCGTTGGTGATCACAAATTTTGGATCTTTTTGTCCAACGTAGGCGACTAACTCTCCCATCGCAGTGGTTGCCACTTGTTTGTCTCCACCCACTGCAAACTCGTTTAAGGGAACATCCAATAACTCGGGTAAAGGATATTCAAACTCCGTGACAACGGTTTTAGAAGCAGGCCCACCCGACGCCCGGACTGCATTGGTTCGCACCAATTCCCAAACTTCTGGGGGAAGGGCGCGTTGTTTCAAGGTTTCGATGATATGGGGACTCTCAAGCGTGTCTTTCGGATAGAGGTTGTGAGACTTAGAACCCCGTGCGTGAACTCCGGCGCCTTTGAGTTGTTTGATAATAAAGATGGTGAGTTTACCGCCCATTGCGAACTTCGCCGCCCGATCCATTCCCGTTAACACGGCTTGGGTAAATTCGAGGCGCTTTGCAAAAGAAAAGGCGGTACTATCAACATAATCTCCGGGTTGGTTTTGGTCGTCAAAGTCTTTCGCATTGACTAACACCACTTCGGCGAAACCGTTGCCTTTCCAATAGGCGATCATTTCCTCGTTGGTTTTGGTGGAGACCATGCTATGATGCTCCTGCCTGTAGCGTTCACCCATCCCGCCATCTCCTAACGTGAAGGGAAACAGCGTGTCCCGGTGTAACATCGCCGCTGACATCGCAAAGTGTTGTCCTTGTCCGAGGGGGCCTGCGGGGTTGAGTAAGCCCGGAATGTAGCCGGAAAGGTGGCCGAGGAGTCCGTGCATTTCTCGGAAGCGATCGCGCAGTTGTTGGACGGTAAAAATGTCCATGTCTTCTAAAGAGCGATCGATGAACATCGCGCTGTAAAATCCTGGTGCATGATGCCCCACTTCCGTCATAATATTTTTATGACCTAACAGGACGAGGGAAGCGTAGGCTTCGACTTGACTCGCAAAACCGCCTGGATGTCCCGAGGCTTTACTGGCGGTAACTTGCAGGATCAGGTAACGCAGTGCATCGGCGAATAATAACGCCTGATAAGCGGCAGCCGGATCGGTGGGATCACTAATGGATACACTGCCTTCGGCAATTACAGGGGTTTTCCCATAGGTGTCAAATTCAGGAAAATTATCACTAAAATACTGAATTCCTTCGCAAAACTCCGGTGTAGCTGATGTGGGTTTTGATGCGGCTACTGTCATATTTTATACCCTAACAATTTTACAGTCATTGAATCAATTTAAAGTTTATTTTACAATTGATGGGGACTGATTCCAATTACATCTGCTTTAGTGAAGGATAATCTGAGATCATTGTTACATCCAAAAAAGTTCAAAGATGGCGATCGCAATTGTTGAGTGGTGAGGTCATTTCCCGAAACTGATTTTAACGGTGAGGGTGGGATCGCATTATGATCAAAGTCAATGTTTCTAGTTTTTACCGAAAGGATTTTAGTTTTGCAGCGAGTGATTGATGTATGCCCTATAACCAGTTTAGTATTGAACAAATTAAATTAAACTTTGGCATCGAAATTCGCGAAAAATTTGGTATCTTTGCCAATATTTCTGAAGTTGAGTATAGTTCTTTTTTAACCCAAGTTTTAGAAAAATTTGTTCCTTTAGCCTTAGAAATTGATAGCCAAAAATCTCGAGCTGAATATATCACCGCTCCGATATTATTTGAACTCAAAAGCCAACTTCAGACTCAAATTAGTCTATTTTCAGGTCAAGAGTTTACAGTTGATATAGAAAAGGGGTTAAGTGGAGACTGTGATTTTTTAATTAGTTATTCTTCCGATCCTCTCACGATTGAAGTTCCTTTCATCGTATTTGTTGAAGCCAAAAATGATAATATCCCTTCTGCTTTAGGTCAATGTATGGCAGAAATGTTAGCCGCACAACTGTTCAACCAGCGTCGTCAGCAGGAGATCAAAACTATTTATGGCTGTGTAACAACTGGGACAAACTGGAAGTTTCTACAACTGATTGATCAGAGAATAGAAATAGATTTGCATGAATATTATCTCAGTAATTTGGGTCAAGTTTTAGGGATTTTACATGATTTGATTGAACACGTTGAGTAAAATCAAGAGAGAAACACAAGACTTGCATCACGGTCAAATTACTCATCTATTCCTTCAAGCCGCAACCGTTTCTTCAAGTTTTGGAATTTCATAACTCAAGAAATCATACGCTAATTCTGTATTGGGAAAAATCGCCTTTGCTTCGGTTAACAAATCGTCCAGTAAAATCGTATTTCCTGGCGCATAACGGGGGCTAAAATGAGTCATAATTAACGTTTTGACTCCCGCCATCAACGCCACTTGCGCCGCCATTGTGGAGGTCGAATGCAAGCGTTGAAAAGCCAGTTCTGCATCTTGATGAGCAAAAGTGGCTTCGTGAACCAAAACATCCGCACCTTTGGCCAGTTCAACCGCACTGTCACAAAAAACCGTATCGGTACAATAAACAAACTTCCGTCCGGGGATAGGTTGACCACAGAATTGAGAACCGTTAATTTTCCGACCATCGGGTAACGTGACAACCCCTCCCTGTTTCAGTTTCGCATAAATCGGCCCCGGTGGAATTCCGAGTGCCTTGGCTTTATCGACATTAAACCGTCCGGGTTTATCTTTCTCGGTAATGCGATAACCAAACGCCGTGACTCGATGTTTCAAAGGCTGACAACTGACAATATATTCATCATCTTCGTAAACCACTCCCGGCTGAACGGGATGAACCGTAAACGGATAAGAAATATGAGTTTGTGAGAAACGCAGACTGGCTTGTAGATACTCTTGTAGTCCCGGTGGCCCGTACAAATCAATTCGTTTGACATTTCCCGCTAAACCACAACTGGCAAGCAGTCCCGTTAACCCAAACACATGGTCGCCGTGCATATGTGTCACGAAAATGCGACTAATTTGGCTGACTTTGAGATCGCTACGCAAAAATTGATGTTGAGTCCCTTCACCGCAGTCAAACAGCCACAATTCCGCCCGTTGGGGCAAACGCAAAGCGATACTGGAAACGTTACGCGATCGCGTCGGGACACCGGAACTCGTTCCTAAAAAAGTAATCTGCATTTTTGATCATTCCATGATTGAACACAGGCAGAAAATCATCAATCAATTCAATAAAATCTTGACTGAAAAAGGATTCTCGTAATTTTGACAACTGTAACCTACCCATTTCAATTGATTAATGAGTCAAAATATTAATTTTAGTACATAAGTAATAGTATTGACACAAGTTTTTAAATTTTGTACACATCTTTGATCAAAGTATCGAGTCATCTTTCCAAAGCTTACGTGTCTCAATGTTTAAAAAAGCCTGGCTGGGATTTTTACAGATCAAGAGGTAAGACAAGTCTTCGATGAAGCTTGACGTTCCCTGGGCTTTGCATAACTTTGCCATGTTCATTTTGAAAAACAGACCAATACGGCAAAGTTCTGAGTAAAGTTACAGTGATGATCCGATGATTTTTTCTTCCACAAGTTTTTCACACAATTACACAAAAGAAAAGAGAGAGTCGCTTTGGCAACTCTCCCTACCATCAGGGTGCATCTACTATCATAATATAACTGTTTTGGGATGTGGGGTCAAGCCCCTCATTTAAAGTTTTGGTAAAGAGTGATGGGTTATTTATAAAGCTTTAGTAAAGGTCAGTGAAGTCTCAATCAAAATTGAAAGATTAGAGGAGAAGAATTAGTGTCTGAAACCCTTCAGTTCAGGGGAATTCCTCGCCCATTTCTCGATTTTGAAGCCGGGTTCATCTCCAAAAAAACACCTGTTATTTTAGGTAAATCTACTCCTTTATCCAACGTTAGAAACGGCTGAGTGAAAATTCTTGTCAATTTTTGTGTTTGGTGTTAGGGTTTCATTTTCCCAACCGCAAGAATGTTTGATCACCCGTTAAGATCAGTCTCAAGACTATCTTGAATATCCGTGAACCGGAGGAAAATCCGTTAGTCTGAACAAGAGAGCCAAAAAAAGCAATCACAATATGTTGCTTTATGGCGCTACGCGCAGGCAAAAGGTGAAGCAGTGCGATCTTGGTGGTTTCCATCAAAGAGCAACTGCTGAACCCGAAGGGCAAAAGGCAAAAGGCAAAAGTTCGATTATAAAAGGTTTTCAGCTTCTTAAAAAGTTTGGCGGGACGGAAAC
>CAZNCM010000002.1:12486-28401 GCA_964571155.1 uncultured Lyngbya sp.
TTTTGAGTAGCGCTTTAAATTAGTTATCTTATTCATTATACACAGTAATATATGCAGTGTCGAGGTTGATAACAGGAGAAAACACTTCCCAAAAAATAACCCTCCTCAGTGTCTAAAGAGAAGGGCTAAAAACTCAAAATCAGAGGTTAAATTTAGTTAGGCGTTTAACCGTTTCTCTAACAACTGATTAGTTAATTTGGGGTCAGCGCGTCCTTGAGTTTTCTTCATAATTTGACCCACAAAAAAGCCTTTCAACTTGGTTTTCCCGGCTTTGTATTTTTCAACTTCACTGGGATGATCCGCTAAGACTTCATCAATGATGCTTTCCAACTCTCCAGTGTCAGAAATTTGAATCAAGCCTTTTTTCTCCACTAACTTTTTCGGTGAACCCCCTTTTACTAACAACTCAGGGAGAATATCTTTAGCAATTTTACCGCTAATAGTTCCGGCATCAATCAAACCAATTAATTCCGCTAACCCATCAGGCTTGAGAGCAATTTCGCTAATCGTCAGTTTTTCATTTTTCAGATAGGCGGTAATATCACCCATCACCCAGTTAACGGCTTGTTTGGTATCCGCACCCGCTTGAACTGCGGTTTCAAAATATTCAGAAATCGAACAATCATCGGTTAATACACGAGTGTCATAGGCGGATAATCCTAACTCGGTTTCATAGCGATGACGCTTTTGGGCCGGGAGTTCAGGAAGTTCTACTTTCCAGGCTTCTAATTGTTCGGGAGAAACTTCAATCGGAGGCAGATCGGGTTCAGGAAAATAACGATAGTCACTAGAACCTTCTTTGCTTCGCATACTAATGGTGCGTTGCGATCCTTCTTCCCATAACCGAGTTTCTTGACTAATTTTTTCTCCAGTTTCAAGGGCTTCAATTTGACGTTCGATTTCATAATCTATCGCCCGTTGAATCGCACTAAAAGAGTTCATATTTTTGATTTCAACTTTCGTGCCAAATTCTTTTTGCCCAACGGGACGAACAGAAATATTGACATCACACCGCAGCGAACCTTCTTGCATATTGCCATCACTAACCCCGAGATAACGGACAATCCGACGCAATTCTTGGGCGTATTCAGCAGCTTCTATTCCCGAACGAATATCGGGTTCAGAGACAATTTCAATCAGGGCAATTCCGGCGCGATTATAATCAACCATGGAGTGGGTTGAACCGGAAAGGCGATCGCTACTTCCGGCGTGTACGAGTTTTCCTGCATCTTCTTCCATGTGTAGGCGAGTGATGCCTATTTTTTTGCGAGTCGCGTTTCCATCCTCATCGACGATCTCGATTTCTAGCCAACCGTTTTCAGCAATTGGGAGATCATATTGAGAAATTTGATAATTTTTAGGGAGATCAGGATAGAAATATTGCTTACGATCAAATTTACTATAGGGAGCAATTTTGCAGTTGAGGGCTAACCCGGCTTTAACGGCATATTCTAAGACTTTTTGGTTGAGAACAGGCAAAACTCCAGGTAAGCCCATACAGATGGGATCAATGTTGGTGTTGGGATCGGCACCAAAGGCAGTCGAGGAACTCGAAAAGATTTTGGTTTCGGTACTGAGTTGACAATGGGTTTCTAGCCCAATAATGACTTCGTATTCGGTTTTTACCGACGCGGCACTGGTCATAGACGGGATTATGTTGAGCGACGACTGGTTTTATTGTATCGCTCTATTGACTATGGGTGTTGAGGGAAACCGATGTTGAGGTGGGGGAAGTTCCGGTTGTTAAGATATTTAAGCGGTTATAACATTTGATAGCAGTTTGGTGAACAGTGCAAGTTAAACTAAAGGTGAACCGATGAGTGCGCTGATTTTGCTGGCGACTGTTTTCAAAACCCTTGTTAATCTTAGAGGAACAAAAAGACTCATGGCTGATCTATCCAAAGAAGAAATGCGGGAACGCTTAGGGAATATTGATCAAATTCGTGATATTCTATTCGGAGGACAATCCCGAGAATATAATAATCGCTTTGAACAATTGGAGTCAAACCTATCTTTGGTTCAACAAAATCTTCAGGATCGAATTGAGCAAATGCGGATCGCTTTGTTGAGTGAACTTAAGACTTCTGTAGATGGAGTTGAGAAGAAAATTAAAACTTTAACTCTTAGCACTCAGGAAGAAACGGCTGATATTCGACACCAACTGGAGGGAACTAATCGGAAGTTTTCTCATAGTATTGATGCGATTAGAGAGAATTTAGAAAGCCAAACGAAGTCGATGAAGTCAGAAATTGCTCAATCGAGAGATAAGTCGCAGGAGGAAATTCAAACGCTGAGGACTCAAGTTTTTGAGGAGTTAGAACGTCGTTTTTCTCATCTGAGTGAAGGTAAAGTGGCTCGGGGTGAGATGGCTGAAATTTTGTTTGAAGTGGGCATGAGATTGAAAAAAACGGAGTTTGTCCCGGCGTTAAAAGGAGCGACAGAACAAAAGGTTAATGGCGATTATTTACTTCCTGAAGGGCATCATCAATAATTAGAGTAAAGTGATGGCAGTCTCCAAAAAAAAATCTGATTCTTTTGCATTTGATTCAGGGGCATCTTCGGCTAATTCGTCAAGTTATTCCGAGAAAGTAGAGGCTTTAGAGCCTTTATTGGAACTTTTGGTTGACTTACAGGTGCTTCAAGGTTCAACTTCAACTTCTACCCAATCCGAGAATTTATCTGAATCGAATTCATCGGATCAATCTTTAGAATGCTCACAAAAGACTAAAGATACTGAATCAAAATTTTTGGATTTTTTGTTTGAGGCTGTCAATCCCTCGGTTGCTGATTCATCTGAAAAAACTTTAGAAACATCAGCCAAAGATAACAAATTAGAACGTTTTGAGCGTTCTCCAGAACACGAGATCTCTTGTCCTCATACTGATCAATCAAGTCACCATTTTCAGTCCCAAAAACAACCCGATCAACAAGACGAAATTTTATTAGATTCTGAAGATATTGATTTAACTTCTCTACACACTTTATTAGAAGTTCCAACCGATGCTGTTGATGTTAGTTATTCGGTGACACCTGTTAAATCTCATCAAGCGGAAACAGAAGTAGACTTGACAATAAAAGAATCTTCTCCGACTGAATCTCAATCTGATCCAGAAGATGTAGAGGAGGTATTAGAAGCGTTTGAAAGCTTGAGGGTTGAATCTACAGCGTCTAATTCTGATGATTCATTAGAACAGTTACAAGATTTGATTTTTGGATCTACACGCTCAGATTTTGAACAGTTAAAACAACAGATTTTTGAATCCGATTTGCCGGAAGTGCGTCAGTTACTTGAGACAATTTCTTCTCAGTTAAAATCTCTTGAATATCAGATTTATGAACCCGAACAACTGATCCAATTAATTCGTCCCTGGATTGCCGATATTTTAAATCATAAAGTTAATGATTCTAAAGAAGATATTATTCAAGCTTTAAAGCCGATTATTGATCAAGTAATTCTGGCGAGAACGAAGGATAATCGTGAACAAATGAGTGCAGCAATTGCAGATTTAATCCCTGAAGCCATTAAACATCAAATTCGCAATTCTCCCCAGGAAATTGCTCAAGCAATCGGGCCAGAAATTGGATCGGCAATTCGAGAACAAATTCGTTTAGATCAAGATGAAATTATAGATGCTTTAGCTCCAACAATGGGTAAAGCGATTAAAGAACAGGTGATTTTAGAGCGAGATTCGATGGTAGATGCGCTTTATCCTGTGATTGGAAGTACCATTACTCGCTATTTAGGGGAAGCAATTCAAGAGATTAATGATAAGGTTTCTAATGCTTTTAGTCTAGAGGGAATTAACCGAAAAATTCGCGCAAGAGTTCAGGGTGTTTCTGAGGCGGAACTGATTTGGCAAGAGGTGATGAAATATGCTGTACAAGCAGTATTTTTGATTCATAAAGGTTCGGGTTTGATTATTTCAGAAGTTCAGCAGTCGGGTGAGGCGAGGTTAGAATCAGAAATGTTAGCGGGAATGCTGACCGCAATTCGGAGTTTTGTGAATGATTGTATTGTACAAGCCGAGCAAGTTCAAGAACTCAATGAGATTGAATACGGGGATTCTCGGATTGTCATTGAAGTGGCGGGATATTGTTATTTGGCGGTGATTGTTCAAGGTGAAATTAAAAATAAATTTCTTAAAAAAATTCGGAAAATGCTGATTGCAATAACTCAGAAGTATGGACGGGAAATAGAGACCTTTGAGGGAGATCCTGACACTATTCCCTTAGAAATACAAGCTGAGTTAGAAAAGCTGATGGAAGTGGAAACGAGGAAACACAATGAGACATCTCCAAAAACATTATTGTTTCTGACGGGGATAATTTTGGGTTCGGTTTTGATTCCTCTGGCAATTGTTCAATATCGTAGTGGTATGATTGATCGAGTTGAAACTGAAGTGATGACAGCATTGGATTCTGAACCCGAATTAGCAATTTATCGGTTAACAGTGGATGCTCAGAGTAATAAAGTGATATTAAATGGAAAATTACCCAATCAACGCTTACGAGAAAAAGCAGAAACAATTGTGCGGCAAATTGTACCAAATTGGACGGTTGATAACGATATTATAGCGGTTAAGGTTCCGCCCGATCCGGTGTTAGTGGAGGCTGAAGTTAAACGGATGACTGAGATCCTCAATCAAATGAATGGGATTTCGATTTCAACTCAGTATGAACCCGATAAAGTCACAATTGAGGGGAAAGTTCTTCAGCAAAGTGATTGGGAAAATGTGACTCAAGCTTTTGAGAATATTGAGGGTGTGAACTCAGTTTTATCGAGTATTCAAGTTGAACCTGTACCGATTGCAACCCGAGTTTATTTTAACTTAAATTCATCTGAATTTAGGTCGGAAGATATGATTATCAAAATTTATCCAGTGTCTCAATATTTGAAGCAATATCCGAATCTAAAAGTTCGCATTGTTGGGTATAGTCATCCCGAAGAAAAAACAAAGAAAAATTCTAAGTTGGCTTTGAAGCGATCACAAACCGTACAAATAGCTTTAGAAAGTTATGGGATTGATCGTAGACGAATGACAGCAATCGGAAAAAATGAACGTCCACCTGGAGTTGAAGAAAATCAGCCAGATTGGTTGAGTCGAGCGGTTATTTTTGAGATAATATTACCAGAAGATCAGGGAAATTAGTCATGGCTTTAATTTCTAAAAAAATCTGTTTAATTGGTGACTTTGGCGTGGGAAAAACGAGTTTAATTCGACGGTTTGTTGATCGTCAGTTTAGTGATCAGTATCTTTCGACGGTTGGGGTGAAAATTTCTCGTAAACAAGTGGATTTAGTTGCAGAAGCAACTGCATCTCAGCAATCAATTCAACTATTAATTTGGGATTTGGAGGGTCATACAAAGTTTAAAGGAATTACACCGAGTTATTTGCAGGGTGCGAGTGGGGCTGTGGTCGTGGGGGATGTTACCCGTCAAGAGACGCTGGATAATATTTCTGAACATATTGATTTGTTTTTATCGATTAATCCAAAAGCCTGGGTTGTGGTTGCATTCAATAAAATTGATTTACTTGATCCTGAAAACCTAGAGGGATTAGTTCATCGATCTTCTAATAACAAAACAAATCAAGTTTTGTCAAGTTATCAAACTTCAGCTAAAACGGGGGCTTATGTTGACGAAATGTTTCATGTATTATCATATCAGTTTATTTCTAAGATATGATGATTAAAGAATGATCTCGGATTTTTTAAATCTTTTTTAAATTAGAGAACTTTGTAATTAAGATTTTAATTCATTGATGATTTTTTATAAAATTCTTTATTTTCTTGATATTCTTCGTTAAAAGCATTTGCAAATAGGATAATTATTAAGAATCTGTTATGAATGAATTACTCAAAACGTTTTTTTCTCCTCGACAAATTGACTATGAATATATCTCCATAAATAGTGAGAGTATTATTGTAGAATTTTCTCTAAATGTGAATCTATTTTCAGACTGTCCTGAAAATGTTAAACATGGAAATGAGATTAGTTTAAGTTTTCCTGAATTTGTGGGACTTGAATCCATTTATGAGCAACTATTAGAAGATCAGATCAGTCATTTTGAATTCAAAGGAATTGCGAGAAATGTAGAAACAGATTCTCCTGTATATTTTGATGTTTATATTTTGAAAAACGAAGAAAATTTTACCTATTTAGATGGAGAAATTATCATTTTATTTGATGACAAAACTGAATGGATGGTTAGAGAACAAAAATATAGCCAAATTTATAAAGAGTATGAACTCTCTGTTTCTCGACTTGAACAAGCCAATAATTATACTAATCAAATCATTCACGCCATGAATGATATATTATTAATTACTAATTCATCTGGGATGATCACTAAAATTAATCAAGCGACACAAAATCTACTTGAATATCAAGAATATGAGTTAATTGATGAATCTATTGCTTATATTTTTTCAGATAAACACTCCAAAAATACGATGGATTTGTCAGATTTTATTTTAGAAAAAATGCACCACAATAGTTTTGAAGTTTATTGTAAAACTAAAACGGGAAAAGAAATTATTATCTCTTTTTCTTGCTCTATTTTTAGCCGCAGTCCATTTGAACGTCAAGAATTACTATGGATTGGTCGAGATATCACCAAACAAAAACAACTTGAACAACAACTTCATCATCAGTTAGAACAGAATAATCTTTTAACTGGAATGACTCAACGCATTCGCCAATCACTAAGTTTAGAACAGATTCTCAAAACAACTGTTAGAGAAGTGAGACAACTCTTGAAAGTTAATGGAGTATTATTTTATCAAATTACGCCTAAAAATGAAGGAAATATTGAAGCCAATTCTTTCAGCTTAAATTTAGCAAAACAATTTAATAATTTACCCAAAGAAGCTTTAGTTCCTCCATATTTTTTATCAGTTTTAGAAGAAGGAATCATTATTAGCATTGATGATCTCAATCAATCTTTTCTCTCGGCTAACTTACGAGATTGGTGGTTAGAACTCGGAATTTATTCCGAATTAATTATACCCATCATCACTAAAACTTCATCAATTTCTTCATTATCATCTTCTGAAAAGAAATTATGGGGTATGTTGATTGCTTGTCAACTGACTCAGAGTCGGCGTTGGGAAAAATGGGAAGTTCACTTGCTTGAACAGTTAGCAACACCGATAGCAGTTGCGATTCAACAGGCAGAACTTTATGAACAACTAAAAATAGCCAATCTAGAACTGGAAAAAATGGCAATGACGGATGGCTTAACACTTGTCGCTAATCGTCGTTTCTTTGACAAAATTATCTCCCAAGAATGGAATAGACTGCGACGAGAAGTAGGCACTTTATCGCTGATTATTTGTGATATTGATTATTTTAAACGCTATAACGATATTTATGGTCATTTAGCCGGAGATAGTTGTTTAAAAAAAGTGGCTCAGGTTTTGCAAGAAGAAGTCAAACGATCTGGGGATTTAGTCGCTCGTTATGGGGGAGAAAAATTTGCGATTCTCTTACCGAAAACCGATCTTGAAGGCGCAATTTTAGTCTCAGAAATGATTTGCTCGAAAGTGCGATCCCTACAAATTCCCCATGAAAAATCTCTCGTTGCACCCTATGTGACGATTAGTATTGGGGTCGCCAGTACCATTCCTGAACCGCCTCTCATGCCCAAAACCTTAATTCTCCGAGCCGATCAAGCTCTCTACGAAGCAAAAAAAAATGGACGCGATCGGGTCTTTGTAGCCGCCAACTAGAGCCTGATCCGGTAAATTAGGTTAAACTGGAACTGAACGCTAAAATAGGGTTAATCAACAGGAGGTTTTAGGCTAAGGCGCTCGATCAAAATCAAGGGTTAATTCATAGGTTGATTAGACCAATCTTAGTGATTTTCTGACTTAAAATATTAAAATTTAGATCATCACTAAAAATCTTTGCAGCCTAGATTAAAACTTTTAATCTTGTCCCTTTGTCTAATCTTTTACCTGTCTAGTCTAATATTAGAGAATCACATCTGAGGTATGAATAAACAGACATCATCGGAAACTCAATACTATCAGCTTCAAGAACATGAGTATGGACTGGGTAAAATTTCCTATGCAATTTATCAAAATAAAAATATTCAAGATATTCTTAATATTATTACAACAAATGTTCGGAAAATTCTTCGGGCTGATCGCATTTTAATTTATCATAAACCCGTTGCCAATCTTGATATACTCCTCTCTGAATCTTTATCAGAGGGTGAAAGTTTGAGTCTGAAAAATATTTTATATAGTTCCTGGAACTCTGACAAAATTTTACATCAACTTGAGCAAGGAACAGTTTGTAATCCTTCTGAAATTGATGAATCAATTCAAGCTCAACAGTTTCAACTTGGAATTCAATCTGAACTCATTTTGCCAATTTTAGTTCATAATTATCACTTTGAAGAAACTTCTAAATCTCAACTTTGGGGAATGCTTGTTATTCATCAACGTGATCGGCGAGATTGGCAACCTTTTGAACTTTATTTTCTAAATCAAATAGTAATGCAAGTGGCAATTGCTATTCAACAAGCTCAATTATTGGTCCAATTAAAAGCGGTTAAAGAACAGCTCAAACAACAAAAAATTAAAGATGATTTAACTCAAATTTCTAATCGTCGATATTTTGATAAAATCATAGAAATAGAATGGAAACGATTAGAACGAGAGTCTTGTTCTCTCTCTCTGATTCTTTGTCAAGTTGATAGTTTTGAACATTATCATCAAATTTATGGGAGTGCAGCCCGAGATTCTTGCTTACAATTGATCGCGGCGGTTTTGCTGGAAACGGCTAAACGACCTGCGGATTTAGTTGCTCGTTACGATCAAGAAATCTTTGCAATTCTTCTACCCAATACTCATCTAGAAGGGGCTGTGAAAGTAGCAAAAGCCATTCGGACTCGGGTGAAATTATTACAAATTCCGCATGAAGATTCACCGATAAGTTGTTATGTAACAATGAGTTTGGGGACTACAAGTATTATACCCACTCCAATTCAAGAAGTCAAAACTTTAATTCAGCATTCAGAAAAAGCTCTTAAACAAGCTAAACAAGAGGGTGATTGTGTGTTAGTTAGATCTGATTTTTAATTGATTTACTTTAATTTAGCTTAGGTTCAGTTAGCGGTTGATGAGAGTTAGTTTTTAGTAGATTCTCTTGGTGATGAATTGAGGATATTGCTACTTTCCAAGTGAAGGTAAAAGATTGAAAAGAGTCTGATGAAATTCGATCTTTATCTAGATCAATAATCACTTCTTTGAAAATCGTAAATAATTGACGACGAAGGTTTTTTAACTCAGCAATACTTTCAGCCGAGTTGATTTGATCAATGATGCTAATCAGTTCTAAATTATATAAATCTGCCCGATTTTTTTGTCGTCCTTGAAACCAGAGTCGAAATTGCCAGAGGCTCGAAATTCCTAATACAGCCACTGAAAGTACAAACCCCATCGGTTCTGCATATTTCTCTAAAAAGGTTGGTTCATCTTGATAATAATAATCTTTAGCTCCAGGATGAAAAGAAAATCCTAAATCTTGTAAAGATTCCGGTTTATGAATCATCGCAGCTTGGGGATTTTTAGTTATTAATTCATTACGAGATTCAAATAAAATTTTAGTGATTTCATAAATTACAGTTTTGTCTATATTTTTCTGAGTAATTAAAACTGATCGGAGAGCCACAATCGGTAAATCTTCTGCTGGAATCGGAATCGAACCATTATAAGTCCCAACGGGAATTTTACTCGCTTCTAAAGCAGGTTGAAACAGTTGTAATGCAGCCGCTTGTTCGATAGGAACTAAACGATTTTCACCGGATTTAAGCAGTTCATTAATTCCAGCATTTCCTAAAGCAATTACTCTAAACAAAGCATCAACTTTTTTCTGATTGAGTAAAGTATAAGCCTGTTCAGCCGGAACAGCAATGACTTCAAAATCATCGGCTTTCAAACCATAATGCTGACTCAATAACCAAAACAAATTATAAGAACCGCTTCCCTCTGGCATCAAAGCAATGCGTTTGCCTTTGAGATCACTAACTTTGTTTATTTTTGATTGATCTGTGGCAATTAAATGAAACATTTCCGGAAACAAAAAAGCAACCGCTTTAGTATTAGCCGGAATCGAGAGATCACTTTGAATTAAAGCTAAATCTGCCTGATTGTTTTTTAACCATTCTATATTCTGCTTTGCACCTTCAGTTTCTAAAACATTAATTTTTATTTGAGGATTTTCTTTATAAATAACTTCAGATAAAGCCTGAGCAAAAGAATAGTATTCACCATCTGTAGATCCAGTTGCTATCGTCAAATCATATATTTTACTGGAAGTATTCACAGATAAAACTGTAAATAAACTCACCATAATAATGCTGATAATTACCAAAGAAAAAGCAAGTTTTTTCAGCATAATAAAATTTAACAAGCTAGAACAACTCAAGTTTTAAAGATAACAGAAAAATTTTAAAAATATCGACCTTAAAATTGAACTTCCTGATGTTTTTTAGAGATTCTCTATTCTAAAACAGTTTTCAAACTCACAGCAGAGTCGTTTAAGGTTTTTGTTTGAGTTCGAGTTTGGCTAATTTTGTTTGCATTGCGCTTTGCGGCTGTATTAATATCTGTCATAGCGGTTAATATTTGCTCAATCGCAACGGCTTGTTGTTGAGTCACATGAGAAATACTTTCATTATTCATAACAATCTCATTCACCGCTTGAGCAACCCCTGAAAAAGCTTCGGTTGTGGCTTGAGCAACTAATACTCCATTTCGAGCCGTTTTTGTTCCTTCTTGTGTTGCTTTTACAGTCGATTGTATTGATTGTTGGATATCATCAACTAACAAATTTATATTCTCAACGGATTGACTACTTTGATCCGCTAATATCCGAATTTCACTGGCGACTAAACCAAAACCTTTTCCTTGTTCTCCAGCACGTACCGCCTCAACTGCGGCATTTAAAGCGAGCATATTGGTTTGATAGCTAATATCACGAATAATTTGAGCAATCGTAGAAATTTGATAAGTATGTTGCTGAAGTTTAGTAATTTTTTGAGCAATTTCTATCACTTTTTTCTCCAACATTGAGATGCCTGAATGAGTGTCTTTAACCGTTTCTACTCCGTCTTGAACCAATGCTAAAGCTTGTTGTGCAGCAACGCAAGCAGCCACAGCTTGTTCGGCAACTTGTCGGGATGTTGTATTCAACTCATCAAGGGTTACTGTTGTTTGATTCACTGCTGTAACTTGTTGATTTGTCATATTTTCTTGATCGCTAATATTCGAGACAATTTCTGTTGAAAAAAACGAAATATTCCTCACCAGTTCTTTAATCATATTAATCAATCGTTGTACAATCCAAAGCTGCACCGCTAGCAAAATCAGTAATCCTATAAAAATAATTAATCCAGCCACCTGCTTAAAGCGAGTTACCGAAGCAAAAACCGTTTCATCTGGAGTCGTGGAAACAACAATAATTTCGTTATTCTGATTCGGAAAAAGACGATAGTAACCCATTAACTGCTCAGTCTCTGTTAAAATATCAATTTGCTGATCCGAAAGGATTTTATCAACAACTGAAGTCGGATAATCATTGAATATTGTTTCATTTTTATTAAACTCAAATCCCCAAGTTTTATCTGGGTTAGGATGCGCTAAATAATAGCCGTCAGCATTAATGAGAAACACTTGACTACTTTCAAACGATTTCGCATCTTGAAGCATCGAAATAAAAGTTTTTGCATTGACATTAATAATAATGATGCCTTGTTTATTATTAGCTTGATCATAAATCGGTGTTGCATACCGAATTACAGGTTTATAAGGAACTTCTATTTGACCTCGTTCTCGATTCAAATTCACCTCAGAAACATAAACCTCTCCTTTGTTTAGTTTTATTGTTTCGATGAAATAGTCCCGATCCGCTTTATTTTGAAGTTGAGATTCGGCAATAATATTAATCTGGTTTTGCTCAGAATCAACTCTAACAATTTCATTGCCTTGTTCATCAAGATAGCGAATTTGGAGATAATTAGGCTTAATTTTTGCCAAATTTAAAAATAGAGTTTGAAGATTCTGCCGACCTTGCTCAAAAGATAAATTATTCTGCTGATTATTATTTTGATTTTCCGAGGTCTGAACTAACTCAAATAAAGTCGGATTATTACTCAAAAATAAAACATCTCCACTTACATCTTCAAGAAAGTTTTCAATTTCTTTTCCGGAATAATTCACCGCCGAATAAACTCGGTTTAACGCAGAATCCGTTAAAGCCTCGGTCGAAGAAATAACACCATATCCAGTCAGAACCGAGACCGGAATAATTGTACTGATCACGAGCAAAGCTAAAAACTTATTCTGAATTTTTTTGAAAAAGCCTGTTAGATCAAACATAGGATTAGTGATTAAAGGAGTGTGAATGAAATGATTTCAATCGTAAATTTGTTAAGATATTCTATTTTGCTGGAATTGACTAGCAATTTAGATGAGTTAGTGATATCGTAAACTACGATCATAAGTTAATTCCTGTGCTGATGAGCGAATATATTCCGAATCTCGTTGTCATGCACGGTGACCAAACTGGAGAGGAGTTACTAGCAGAAGCCTTGCGTGTTCTCAACCCTTCGGTCACTCGCCAACCTTTAAACTTTATCGATTTTGATTTAAGCTTAGAAAATCGCCGAGCTACAAATAATCGAGTAGTCCATGAAGCCGCCCAAATGACTCGTGAAAGTAGACTCGCCCTCAAAGCCGCAACGATCACCCCCGAAACTCCTGGCGATGTTGGCAGTCCCAATGCTATTTTACGCGAAGCATTGGAAGCAAAGGTAATTTTACGCATCGGGCGACGAATTCCCAGTATTCGGCCCATTGGGGGAGTGTATGCACCCATTGCGATTGTGCGAATGGCCGTTGATGATGCTTACGGGGCCAAAGAATGGCGGGAGTTAGGCGAAAATGGAGATGAAATTGCCTTCCGTACGTCCAAAGTATCCCGCCTTACCTGTCGGGCGGTAGCAGAATTTACGTTTCAATATGCCCAACGAACCCGGGCGCGAGTCTTTGGGGGACCGAAATTTACGGTCAGTCCAGTTTATGAGGGGATGTTTAAAGAAGAATTGGATGCGGCTTCTCAACGGTATGGGGATGTTGCTTATCAACCGTTGTTAATTGATGCCACTTTTGCTTTACTGTTGCAAACGACGGGTGAAGCGTTGGTGATTCCGGCATTGAACCGAGATGGTGACTTGCTCTCCGATATGGTTTTGCAAATGTACGGAAGTATTGCAGGTTCCGAGAGTTTAGTTTTGGGGTTTGATCAAACTGCAACTCAGGTAACAACCGTGATGGCCGAAGCCCCCCACGGAACGGCTCCGGCTTTACAAGGGAAAAATATTGCCAATCCGATGGCAATGATTTTAGCGGGGGCGGCGTTGTTAGTTTATGTCGGAACATCAGAAGCAGAACGGGCTTCTCGCGCGATTTATGAAAGTGTGTTTGAAACCCTACAAGCAGGCAAAGCCACTCCCGATTTAGGGGGGCAGTTGATGATGAGTGAGTTTACAAACGAAGTGATTCGCCGAGTTGAAAATAAATTAGAAGTTTGGTCAACTTTAAATCCTTGAAATTGAGTTTTTAACCCCAACGCATGGGTTTTGTTTCTGTCGATTGCGGCTCCGGTTGAACGTGAGATATTTGTTTGAGAATCTCTAATTCTCGATCACATTCTTCTTGTAAAATTTTTAGATAGCGTTTTTGTTTTTCCTTGAGTTTGACCGAATTGAGTTGGGAAGATGGAGCCATACTCAACAGTTCAACTGCCATTTGAATCGTTGAAAGTGGAGCGCGTAAATCCTCAGAAAGTTGAGTGAGTTGTTTTTCTTTGGAATGACTAACTTCTTCTAAAGCCGCAACTTTATCGTTAAGTTGTTGTACATAAGCTTGTTCTTGCTTATATTGAGATAAATAGTGTTGCTGCTTTTTGAGTCGGGTTTTAACGGCTCCTAACAGTTCAGTTGTTGTAAAAGGTTTAGTAATATAATCATCGGCACCGAGTTCCATTCCCATTCGTTGATCATGGCGTTCGGTTTTTGCCGTCAGAAAAATAAAGGGAATATTGGCAGTACCGTGATCTTGTTGTAACTCATTTAAAACAGCATAGCCATCAAAACCAGGCATCATAATATCACAGATGATTAAATCCGGCTGTACCTCTTTTGCAAGTTCTAAGCCTTGATGTCCATCTTCTGCGCCTATCCCTTGATATTGCTCGATCATCAGTAGTTCCAGGATACTCATTCTAATCGGTTCATCATCTTCAATCACCAGTATTGTTTTCATCGTCGTAACCCCTTAAATTTTTTGGTGTGTAGCTTAGGTTTTCCTGAACTCCGAACTCCATCCGTAAATTCTCGCAAAGTTGATGAGTTAAATTATTGGATCGATTCCGAAATTCTACTTAAATTTTAACTCCTATTCACCAACTTGTCCTCTATATTTACGATATGTATCCGAGAAAATACTGAGTATTGTGAAAAACTTAGATCAATATAACTTCTGTGTAAATAGAAAAATGTTAATTTTTTCCAATCCGGAGTGACTCAAGTTGACATTGAAGATTCCTCCAAGCAATCCCTATCCTTAAAAACCTGACGATGAATAACCATTACCGCAAAATACGTTTTCTTTGGGCGTTTTCATCAATTCTTATGATGACAAGTTGTGCTTCTGCCCCTTCGAGCTTCTCCGATGAAGTTATGAGTTCCCCCCAGTTACAAGAAGTCGCTCCTCAAGCCGCAGCTCCCTCTGCTGCTCCTCCTCCCCCTCAGCCTTCCCCTGATTCTGTTCCCCAAAAACAACCCCAACTGATCAAACGGGCTGAACTGACTCTCGTTGTTCAATCCTTAGATGAAACCTTGTCATCAGTCACCGTTCTTGTTCAACGACAACAAGGTGATATTCTACGATTTGCAGATTATCAGCCCGAAAACAATTCGAGTCGTCATACAGCTAATCTGGAATTACGGGTTCCTCAAAACAAACTTGAATCAACCCTTGATGCTTTAATTCAACTCGGAACAGTTGAAAATCGCTTAATTACGGCTGAGGATGTTTCCGATCAACTTGTTGATACTCAGGCGCGACTCCGAAATCTTCGTAAATCAGAAGAAATGGTTTTAAAAATTATGGAACGTTCGGGTTCTGTCGGAGAAGTGTTGCAAGTCGCCAACGAACTCAGCAATATTCGAGAATCAATCGAACGACTCGACGCTCAACTTCGCAATCTTCAAAATCAAGTTGCTTATTCTACGATTACTTTAAATCTAGAAGTTGCTGTTTCTGCTTCTTCGCCCTCTCAATCGAGTTTCGGGTTACAAGTTCGAGAAACTTGGGGGAAAGCCACTCACGCACTAACAGAAGTAACTTTTGGTTTGTTTGGTGTAATTGTTTGGTTACTCGCTTTTAGTCCCTATTTTATGATCGTTGGAGGTCTTATTTATGGGTATCGACGAATCAAGGGAAAAAAGCAGACTGAATAAAGACCTTTGATTTTACTCAGGATAATAAGATTAACAAATTTATAGCAAGCTGCGAGTCGTGTATTGACAAATTGATGAAATGCAAAAACTCTCAAACTCAATATTGAGAGAAAGCGTTTTTCAACTCCTAGATGAGCAACAAATAACCAATAACCCAGAAGATCAAAAACCCTTCGTTGCGCTCAAACTGACAACAGAGGGTTTTCAATGTTTTCAAAAATTTTCGTCTTTAGAAAACGTACTTTAGTCGAGATATCCCATTAACGCATAAGGATCATCAACTTCGTTAGAAGCAACGGGGCGGTTAACCAGCATCGATGTAATTTGTAGCTGGGTTGTTGCCACAGGACGGTTTGCCATCGCACCTACAGAGTCTTCT
>CAZNCM010000002.1:28411-31239 GCA_964571155.1 uncultured Lyngbya sp.
AAAACTCACTCCCGAAGCACTCTCGGTTTTGAAAATCGGACGGTTGCCCATAATAGTTCCGACGATTTCCAGATGACTTTCCTCAATCGGACGATTGGGCATGATCATCGCCGAATGGGAGACCTGAATTTGAGTCTGGGCAGAATGAACTGATGATTCCGCTTTTGTGGGTTTGCTTTCCATTTCTAAGTCCTTACTCATATCTTTTTCTTGTTCCTGCTTATTTGTGTTTTCTGCTTTTACAGTGTCTTCAGTAGCTTTACTCATACGCTTTCCTGTAGTTCGACGGGTTCGCGCAGTCCTCCTTCCTGTCGTAGAAGAGCTAACAGCCATGTTTGAATACCTTTTATTTATTAAATGGGTTAGACTGACCCGATCAATCGTTAAATCTTTGATCTTTGCGGACTATACCCCGGATTTCACCTCATCTTCGATCCTTGCCCCTCAGCCATTTTGGTAGAGGTTAAAATCTATTTTGTGATGAATTCTAAACAAAGTATAAAATATTTTGGGATTTAAGTAAATAGCGGACTAAGAAAAATAACATATTGTAACGATAAGTAAAAAAATAACAATCTCTGGTAACACCGAATTCTCAGCAGAAGTGCTACCATCCAAGTTGAACCTCACTTGCCCCCTTAAAAATGGCGCAATTCCATCTACAGTCACCCTTTCAGCCTATGGGCGATCAACCACAAGCGATCGCCAAACTGGTTAACAGTGTTCAAGCCAACTCCCAATTTACCACGTTATTAGGCGCGACGGGAACCGGAAAAACTTTTACAATCGCGGCGGTGATCGAGAAAATTGGTAGACCCACCCTGGTACTTGCCCATAATAAAACCCTCGCGGCTCAACTGTGCAATGAGTTACGAGAATTTTTCCCAAACAACGCAGTTGAATATTTTATCAGCTATTACGACTATTATCAACCCGAAGCCTATCTTCCCGTTACCGATACCTATATTGAAAAAACCGCTTCGATTAACGACGAAATCGATATGCTGCGACACTCTGCTACCCGATCCTTATTTGAACGTCGGGATGTGATTGTTGTGGCTTCAATTAGCTGTATTTACGGTTTAGGAATTCCGACTGAATACCTGAAAGCTGCCATTCCGCTGCGAGTCGGAGAAGAACTCGATCAACGTCAACTGTTGCGAGATTTAGCTTCAGTTCAATATACTCGCAATGATACAGAATTAACTCGCGGGCGCTTCCGTCTAAAGGGAGATGTTTTAGAAATCGGGCCAGCTTATGAAGATCGAATTATTCGAGTCGAATTTTTTGGGGATGAAGTCGATGCCATTCGTTATATTGATCCGGTAACAGGAGAAGTTTTGCAAAGTGTAGAAGCCGTAAATGTTTATCCCGCCCGTCACTTTGTTACCCCAGAAGATCGGTTAGAAGTTGCTTGTAATGATATTGAAGAAGAACTCACTCAGCAAGTTCAAGCCCTAGAAAATGCAGGCAAACTATTAGAAGCCCAACGCTTAAACCAGCGAACTCGTTATGATTTAGAGATGTTGCGAGAAGTGGGATATTGTAACGGCGTTGAAAACTATTCTCGTCATTTAGCCGGACGCCAAGCCGGAGAGTCCCCAGAATGTTTAATTGATTATTTTCCCAATGATTGGTTATTAGTGATTGATGAATCTCATGTAACAATTCCTCAAATTCGGGGAATGTACAACGGTGATCAATCCCGAAAACGAGTATTAATTGATCATGGTTTTCGTTTACCCAGTGCAGCCGATAACCGTCCATTAAAAGCAGAAGAATTTTGGCAAAAAGTCAATCAATGTATTTTTGTTTCAGCCACACCCGGAGATTGGGAAATTGAACAGTCTCAAGGTGAAGTTGTAGAACAAATTATTCGACCGACGGGTGTCGTTGACCCAGAAATCTTTGTGCGTCCAACCGAAGGACAAATTGATGATTTATTCGGAGAAATTCAGGAACGAGTTCAACGAGATGAACGGGTTTTAATTACAACCTTGACGAAACGGATGGCAGAGGACTTAACCGAATATTTACAAGATCGAGGTGTAAAAGTCCGATATCTACACTCAGAAATTAAGTCTATTCAACGGATTGAAATTATCCGCGACTTACAACAAGGGGTGTTTGATGTATTAATTGGAGTCAACCTATTACGGGAAGGTTTGGATTTACCTCAAGTGTCGTTAGTGGTGATTTTAGATGCAGATAAAGAAGGGTTTTTGCGGGCAACACGTTCCTTAATTCAAACTATTGGTCGGGCGGCGCGAAATATCCGAGGTCAAGCGATTTTATATGCCGATAACCTCACCGATAGCATGATCAAAGCGATTGATGAAACCGAACGCCGACGTACAATTCAGCTAGAATATAACGAAAAACATGGAATTGTACCCCAAACTATTGTTAAAAAGTTTAGCAATGCTATTTTAGACTTTTTGGATGTTTCTCGACGTTTAAATGCTCAACAGTTAGAACAAGTTTATGAACAAGTTGACGAATTACCCCTAGAAGAAATTCCCAATTTTATTGGTCAGTTAGAACAACAAATGAAAGCCGCCGCGAAAAAGTTGGAGTTTGAAGAAGCCGCAAAATTACGCGATCGGATTAAACTGTTACGAGATAAGTTAGTCGGACATTAGTCTCTTACCTCTAGTTCCTCACGTTCTAGAATAGGATAGGGTGAGGCGGTGAGGGGAGAATTTTGAGGAGAATTAAATCTCTAAAACGATTAAGAACTCCCCATTGTGATCAAAAACTTTCTTCCTTTTCCCTATTTTTCCCACCTTTCAAAGGCAGGGCCGTGCGCGTTCTAACCCTAAAACTTG
>CAZNCM010000002.1:31332-33472 GCA_964571155.1 uncultured Lyngbya sp.
ATCTCCAAAAAATCTTCTCCCCACCACCCCATCACCCCCAGCAATTTTTAACTCAGAATGAAACAGCACTGCAAAGACGGCAATATGCAGCAACAAGCCAAAGGTGCATTACGACTCCTCAAGGGATTGATGGCAGAGTTACCGACTGTAGCGAAGTTAGTTCAGCAATGCCAGGAATGGTTCCCAACGATTAGTCGGTTTTTTGGGCTATGAAGTTGGTCGGTGCTTATGGAAGATATTATATCACAAACTGTATGTGTTTGTCATCACAAGGTTTTGTTGATCTGTTTCACAACCGGATTGCAAAATAAATCACGGAAAATTGTGAGTGTTCAGGTCATTATCACAGTATGACCACAAACATGAGCTTTGTCATCTTTGGAACAGCAATCACATGACCATGAAAACCTGCGAAAAGCCCTTACAAACCAACCCCTTTACAACCTACCGCGATCCTGAAACGGGTCGATGGATCGTCGTCAAAGAGCAACAATGCCCCTCCCAACCGGAGGATAAAGTCGCTTGAAATCTATCACACACAGAATATCCTTTCCTCTGAGCAGCCTGACCCGGACTGCTCTACTTTAGTATTAGGATCGACTCACTGCATTTATGCAATTTTTCCCAAGTCTGATATTGATTAGACCAGAGATCCGTTCCCTGTAATCCCTCAACACTCGATCGCAAACGCCTGATTTTTGAGGTTGCGATTATACTCTCGATTCATCTAGCTGTTTTTATTGGGTTGATATATCAAGTTTTGCTGTTGGGTTCACGTCATCAATAATTTAGCTTCTAAAAAGCATCACTCCTATTCTAAAATTGACAAGTCTCATTGAGATTTGAGGAGTGAACCCATGAAAATAACTCAAAAACCGATAAAGTTTTTCACCGGAATTTTAATTTTAGGTGTTTTTTGCATTTCTGGATGCGATCGCCCGTCTGATTCCAACTCCGCCGTTCTCGAACAAACCGCCTCAACACCACCCGTTGAACCGCCACCCCCTCAACCTTACACTCGTGAAGCAAAATTAGTCGCGGTTGGGGATATTATGATGCACGGATCTCAGATTAAATCCGGTTATAATCCTAGCACCAAAACCTATAATTATGATAACTTTTTTACCGAGGTTAAAGAGATTATTTCTCAGGGAGATTGGGCAATTGGAAACTTAGAAACAACGTTAGCTGGATCGGAAACAGGCTATACAGGCTATCCCATGTTTAATGCACCCGATACCCTTGCAGATGCGATTAAAAACGCCGGATTTAATGTGTTAACGACGGCAAATAATCATTCTTTAGATCGTCGAGAAGCAGGTGTTTTAAAAACCCTAGAAAATGTTCGCAGTCGTGGTATCGAACCCGTTGGAACCGCCGCCTCAGTAGAAGAAGACGAAGAAATCTTAATTCTCGAAAAAAACGAAATTTCGATGGCAATTCTAGCTTATACCTATGGAACTAATGGTATCCCAATCCCCGAAGGAAAAGATTATTTAGTCAATTTGATTGACGAAGCAGAAATTATTGAAGATATTCAAGCGGCTGAAAACTTAGGAGTTGATGTTGTGACTGTTGCATTGCACTTTGGTTCAGAATATCAACGCCAACCCAATCAACAGCAAAAACAATTAGTGAAAAGTTTAGTGGATGCGGGTGCAGATATTATTTTAGGGAGTCATCCTCATGTCGTACAACCCTATGAAGTTTTTGAACGAACCGATGAATCTGGAAACATTCAAAAAGCCGTTGCCATTTATTCAATGGGAAATTTTATCTCTAACCAACGGGGAGACTATAAAGATCTCGGAGTAATTTTTAAAGTCAATATTCGTAAATCTTTTCCCGAAGAAACTATCGAATTCACAGAAATTCAAGCCATCCCGACTTGGGTACATCGTTACTCAGCAAATAACAAATACAATTTTCGGATTTTACCCTTAGAAAAGACAGTCACCGAAAAAAATGATCCTCTCCTCCCTCAAAGCGAATACTCGGTTTTATCTCGATATTTAGACCAAATGAATCGTCATATTCACTCATTAAACCCCTCCCAAACGGCGTTGAAGGGTCCATCGAATAATTAACTCAAAATTGCGGTAGACCCGAAATCCTCCGCCCCCTAAATCCCCCAATTCTG
>CAZNCM010000002.1:33548-36889 GCA_964571155.1 uncultured Lyngbya sp.
ATTCTTCAACCTAATTTGAACGCTTACGTTTTAACATCCCACCGCCTAACGCACTGGTCGCTAAAAGACCTAGAATTGTACCGGGTTCAGGAACTCGTTCAACACTGTAAATCGTTGTAGTTCCGCTAACTTCATTAGTCGAGATCAACAGCGTTTGTCCGTTGGGGCTATTTTTAGCATCAATGAATAGTAATCCTTCCGGACCTAAATCACCGACTGCGGCTAATTGTGCAGGAGTTGGGGCGGGATCTCCCTCCTCATTTTCATCAAATTCAACCGAGAAATCCCGGTTATTATCGTAACTCACAAAAGAAGGATTCTCCGGATCGGTAATATCATAGGTCATAATCCCCCCAATTCGTTCTAAACCAATAAAGGCATAGGTACGACCCGCAATTTGACCAATTGTTACCCCTTCAGGTTCAGGGCCTTTGTTGTCGCTACGGTTATCGAAGTTATTTTCGTCGTTACTGGCGTTGAAATATTCGGGGAACATTTTAGCGGTAATTTGTTCAAATTGATCGCCGCTATCAAACACTATATTCCCGTCTTCATCCAAGATTGAAAAACTGCGTCCACCAAAGGTATAAAGTTCTTCAAACTCGCCGTCGCCGTCGGTGTCACCCGTGGCATTTGTAACTGTTAAACGACCGAGTTTGTCTTCATCCAAAATATCAGCCGGAAACGCATCAGGATCTAGAGTTAAATCTTCGGCCCGAACTTCTTCGTTAAACCCATCAAATTCACGACCCGAACCTTCATTGGCAATCACAATATAGGTTTTGCCATTCGCCGTATAAGAGGCAATTTCATCGGGTTGATACATCCCAAATATAGGCCAATTGTTGATATTAATCCCGCCATCGCGATCGCTAGGATCTAAAGCATTCCCCGGTAAACGATGATCTTTGTACCCGAGTCCAACGATTTCGGTAAATTCCCGACTGTCTAAATCTAGCAAACCAATGGCATTATTTTCTTGGAAAGAAACCCAAGCTTTTTTACTATCTTTTGAGACGGTAATATACTCAGGTTCGAGGTCTTGGGCAACGGTGGCATTTGGCCCAAAAATCCGAATTCCTTCACCCGTGAGTTTGTCAGCTTTAGAACCCCCAACATTAAAGTCTGTTAAGCCAATTTTGGTCTCTGTAGGGGCTAAACCGGCAAACAGATTTTCTAAATCAATCAGGCTGACTGAACCTTCAGGATCGATTGTATACTCATCGTTAGGCTCTCCTTCGTTGGCGACCAGAAGTTTGGTTCCGTCGGGGGTAAAGGTGAACATATCGGGTAAGGGGCCAGCCATGATCGAAGAATTTTCTAAGCTGCCATTAAACAGGCTACCGTCGCTGTTGAAGAATAATAGACTGCCGTTGTCTTGGGGATTAACATTTTCAACGCTAACGGCAAACAAACTCTTGGTTTCATAGTTAAATGAACGCACATGAAGCACATTCCCAAACAGATCCGGATTGAGATCGGGAATAATGACCTGACCCGTTTTCAAGGGGTTCATGGGATTGGAGAGGTTGAGAATATCAATGGATTGATTGCTACGATTTGTTACAAATAAATTCTGGCTAAAGGGATCAAAGGCAGAAATAAAAGCTGCTTCATCATCAAAAATTCCCGTGGAAAAGGTTCCAATGGGTTCAAGATTAAGAGTAGCAGCCGTTGCCGAAGCGGAAAGAAAACCGAGTAAAAAGGTGGACTGGATTGTTGAGACAATAAACTGTTTTACAGTTGGGTAGCAGATGCGGCTTCCCCGATCACAATTATTCATTCAAAAACCTCCTAATTTAAGTCTATTTTGCAGAAAAATTACATCAAAATGTATCAAAACCTTGAAAGCAAAAAGAGAATCTGACCGCTGGATACATTGACCAAACAGACCTATTCAATTTCTAACGCTTCTTAGGTTTTTACCATTTTGACCCCATAACCCCTTCCAGATGAGATGCCACAATCTGTTGAGTGAGAACAGATCCCCTGAAAATATAACATTGTATATGTATCACCAACTGTATATCTAGCAATAACGAGGGAATTCGATTTGATCTTCATCCGCAAGTATACAGAATTCTTGCATTTTGATCGGGTAAATGACAAGCTTTTTCCGAGTATTTACTGAATTTTTACTAAATCTTTAAAAAAGAACTCGAAAAAATTTCTCATCAAAACTGCTTTGTAAAGGAAATTCTACATCTCCATAAGCCGTTGAGTGGGCGGGGGTTTGCGGAAATCACCCTAGCGGTAAGCTATGATGATGATTTATTGTGTTGTTTAGTTAAAGATAGGTTCACTGAACTTCATCATTATTTAACGATTCCTACTCGGTACTACGCTCCTACTCCCAAAAATACTCTGCATCTACTTCTGACACTCACGAACCGAGTATCGTTTTACGCAAATGTCATACTTGAAGTAAAGACTCTTGTTGACTGACCACTACACCAATAAACCCTATGCTCCTTCTTTGGAAAAACTTTACTCGTAGGGATAGCAACTCTTTTACTGAGTTGTAATACGCAGACAACGGCTGAAAACCCAGAATCGACTGAACCTCCAGTCAACTCAGGGTTAACAGGAACCATCATCGTGGGAGATGTCACCAGTCAACCCGCCAAAAAAATTAAGCGTTTTCAACCCTTAGCTGACTATTTGGCTGCGAATCTGGGAGAATTTGGCATCGGTATTGGCGAAGTCAAAGTTGCCCCAGATGTAGAAGCAATGGCAAGCTTGCTCAAATCAGGTCAGGTTGATATCTACTTTGACAGTCCCTATCCATCGATGCTGGTGAGCGAACTCTCAAATGCCCAACCCATTCTTAGACGGTGGAAAGGAGGTGATGCGGCTTATTATACGATCATCTTCGCGATGACAGACAGTGGATTTACCAGTCTACAGGATTTAACCGGTCACAAGATCGCGTTTGATGACCCCACCTCCACTTCTGGCTATGTGTTACCGATGGTTCACATGATGGAAGCGGGTTTAAATATGGTCAAGAAAGAATCTTCTGATGAAAGCGTAGAACCGGATCAGGTGGGTTATGTCTTTAGTCAAGACGACCAAAACAATATTCAATGGGTAATTAGTAATCGAGTTGATGCGGCAGCTATCGATCATCGCAGTTTTTTAAACATTCCCGCTGAAAGTCGCGAGGCCATGACTGTATTGGCGGAAACTGAAGAAGTCGCCCGTCACGTCGTTTTAGTCAGAGGTGGACTTGATCCGAAATTGGTTGAACAAATCAAAAAAATTCTACTCAATATGGATCAGTCTCCTGAAGGACGGGAGGTGATGGAGAAATTTGAAGAAACAACTAAATTTGATAATTT
>CAZNCM010000002.1:36899-40103 GCA_964571155.1 uncultured Lyngbya sp.
ATGCGAGAATTGTATGAGAAGGTCAAAAACAAGTGAGTTGGATGCGCCTTTTTGGGATCAGACGGGTGTCGCTAGCAACCAAGTTAACATTGGCGATGACAAGCTTGGTCATTGTTGCTGTGGTGAGCGTTACCTGGCTATCCCTACGTCGTGAACAACAAACCTTTCGCAAAGAACTTGAACAACAAGCCGGAATTCTTTTGGATGCGTTGGCGGTGACAACAGCGGACTCTCTGTATACGCTCAATGCTGACTTCATGGAAGAAATTATGGAGCAACTCGGAGCCGATCAAGTTCTCTCCGCCGGACGTATTTATGAAAAGCAAGGTCGAATTGTTGCTGATGCTTACAGTGATAGTGTCTTGGTGCATCGAGTCAAAGCCGATCCCTTTGGTCAAGTCTTGGTTCAAAGCGATAAGACGATATTTCGGTGGGAAGAAAATCAGTTACTCGCTGGAAAAGCGGTTAAAGTCGGGCGTCAACGCTTAGGAGCGGTGAGTGTTGGTTTATCGACAGAGCCTTTAGAAGCAAAAATGGCCGCCGTTCGTAACCAAGGGTTGATCGTTGCTCTGACGGCGGCGACAGCCGGAACTGCTCTGGCCTTGATTTTGAGTCGTTCGATCACTGAACCGCTTAAGCAAATGACTTCTGCAACTCAACGTCTAGCTCAGGGGGATTTGACTCAGAAAATTACGATCCACACTCAAGATGAATTGGAGTTACTCGCTGATTCTTTTAATCGGATGACGGATCAGTTGCGAGAACTGATTGAAAGCAAGGAAAAATTGATTCAAAGTTTGGAACATCGGGCTGAAGCTCTCCGTCAAAGTGAAGCTAAAAATCGCGCCTTACTGAATGCGATTCCGGATTTAATGTTTCGCTTCAGTCGAGAAGGTATTTTTCTAGATTTTAAAGCCCCTCGAAATGAAGATTTGCTTAAGTCTTTGAGTAAGTATCTTAATAAAATAGTCTATGATCTGTTCCCGGAACACGTCGCTAAACAGTATATGGAATATATTCTAGAGAGTCTGAGAACGAATGAGATACAAATTTTTGAATATGAATGGTTTATCAAGGGAAAGCGACACCATTTTGAAGCTCGAATTGTGGTGAGTGGTCGCGATGAAGTTCTGGCTATTGTCCGAGATATTACAGATAATAAGTTAGCTCAAATTGAGTTACAGCAAGCTAAAGAAGCGGCTGAAGCGGCTAACCAAGCAAAAAGTGAATTTTTAGCCAGTATGAGTCATGAGTTACGGACTCCTTTAAATGCAATTATTGGGTATAGTGATTTACTCCGAGAAGATGCTGAAGATTTCGGTTATACTGATTTTGTTCCCGACTTAAAACAGATTAAATCTTCGGGTTTACATTTGCTTTCTCTGATTCAAGATATTTTAGATATTTCTAAGTTAGAGTCGGGGGAGATGAATCTTTATTTGGAACACTTTGATATTGCGACATTGGTCAATGAAGTTCAAGCGATTATTCAACCCTTAATTAATCAAAACCAGAATAAATTTAAGATAGATTGTGTTCAGTCTATTGGTTCGATGTATGCTGATCGCACTAAAGTTAAGCAAGCGTTGTTAAATTTATTGAGTAATGCGGCAAAGTTTACCAAAGAAGGGACGGTGACTTTAAAAATAACTCGTACTCTGTTCCCGATTCAAAATGGTCAAACTCACTCTGAAAAAAATTCGATCAATCATTCTGATCACGCTGACAAAAAAGGCTCTGAAGATTGGGTAATCTTTTCGGTAGAAGATACAGGAATTGGGATGACTCCCGAACAAGTTGAAAAGATATTTGATCCTTTTGTTCAAGCTGATAGTTCCACCACGAAGCAATATGGTGGGACAGGTTTAGGATTATCCATCAGTCAGCGTTTTTGTGAGATGATGATGGGTAAAATTACCGTTGAAAGTATAATAAAGGTAGGTTCCACTTTTAGCATTAAACTTCCGGCTGTTGTGCCTGAATTTTTCACTAAAAAAGAAAAAAAGAAACTTGCTTCTCATGGAGTTGATAAACAGAAAAAACAACATTCCTGAACTCCTCTCGATTATTCTTGAGTGTGTTTAAACTCTATTCCCCAGGTGTGCATTTGTTCAATTAAAGGTTGAAGACTCTCTCCCTTGGGGGTTAGCGAATATTCAACTTTTGGAGGAATCTCCGCATAAACTTTTCGATTGACCAGACCATCGGCTTCCATTTCTCGTAGATGTTGTGTTAACATCTTTTGAGTAATTCCAGTTAGCGATCGCTGAAGTTCATTAAACCGTTTGACCTGAGAAAACAATTCTCGCCAAATCAACAATTTCCACCGCCCACTCATCATTGCCAGTGTCGTCTCAGCCGGACAATGTTCTTTCTTAGACTGTTCTTTGGGAGCTTGCATAGTTACTTTTTGGATACGGTCTTACTTCAAAGTGCCTACTTCCCAGTTTACCCCAACTTGATCTACTCTCAAAGTAGAAAGATTGATCTCCCTAAATTTTAGGAGTTTTAAACAATGATTACCCTTCGTAAATCTCAAGAAAGAGGACAGGCAAACTTAGGATGGTTAAACAGTTTTCATACCTTTTCTTTTGGTCATTATTACGATCCAAAACAGATGGGCTTTCATGCTTTACGAGTGATTAACGAAGATCGAATTCGTCCCAGCAAAGGCTTTGGCACCCACGGACATCAAGACATGGAAATTATTACTTATATCTTAGAAGGTTCACTCCAACATCAAGATAGCACCGGAACAGGTACAATCATAAAGAAAGGAGAAGTTCAACGGATGAGTGCCGGAACAGGTATTTTTCATAGTGAGTTCAACGCTTCTCCAACCGAACCCGTTCATTTGCTACAAATTTGGATACTTCCCAATCAAACTAGACTCAAGCCCAGCTATGAACAAAAACTTTTTAACCTATTAGAAACTCCAGGTCAATTTCAACTGATTGGATCTGCAAACCCAACCAATGGCTCATTAACCATTCATCAAGATGTAAACTTGTATGGTGCTATTTTACCCTCCGGGGGTCGTAATACCTATTCCCTCTCCCCCCAACGCCATGCTTGGGTACAAGTGGTTCGAGGTGAACTCCGGGTTGATCATATGGCTTTAAAATCAGGGGATGCAGTCGCGATCAGTGATCAAAGACAAATTATCCTCGAAGCAACACAAGAAGCGGAAATATTATTATTCGA
>CAZNCM010000002.1:40122-40962 GCA_964571155.1 uncultured Lyngbya sp.
CTGTGACCCGCAGACAGTCAGTTAGGGGCGGTTTTGACAAAATGTTGATTGATCAAATAGGTTATAAAGTGATCACCGTTGACCCACCCAAACAGATAGAGATAGCCCTATCGTGTTTTGACCCTGAAAAAGACACAACTCAGACGTCAAAAGTCAAGAATATTTTACAGTTTGTCTCCTCTGGTTAAGGAATTTGAGAGCAAAAACAGCAATATTGGGATCATCCGTCCGCATCCATTACCCCGATGTGTTTCTGTTTCGCTTTAAAATCCAAAGATATTGTAAAGTTATCAGCAAGCCCCTATCTGTTTTCTCTCTACTCAAGTTAAATTACTATGGCTATTGGCTATCTCGCTCTGGTTCTTCATGCTCATCTGCCTTTTGTCCGACATCCAGAGAGCGATTATGTCTTAGAAGAAGAATGGCTGTTTGAAGCGATCTCAGAAACCTATGTCCCCCTGATCAAAATGTTTGAAGGGTTAAAACGGGATGGGGTTGAATTTAAAATGACCATGAGTTTGACACCGCCTTTAGTGTCAATGTTACGCGACCCCCTCTTACAAGATCGTTTTGACAAGCATCTCAGACAACTCCAACAGCTTGTCGAACAAGAAGCCACTCGCAACAAACATCACGGCCATCTTCGCTACTTAGCGGAACACTATATTCAAGAATTTATTGAAGTTCGAGAAGTCTGGGAACGCTACCAGGGAGACTTAGTTGCAGCCTTTAAACAGTTTCAAGACACCAATAATCTAGAGATTATCACCTGCGGGGCAACTCATGGTTATTTACCCCTCATGAAAATGTACCCCCAGGCGGTTTGGGCGCAAATCAAAG
>CAZNCM010000002.1:41021-41567 GCA_964571155.1 uncultured Lyngbya sp.
ACGCTATTTTCTCACCGATTGTCACGGGGTTCTCTACGCCCGTCCTCGTCCCCGTTTTGGTACCTATACTCCTATTTTTACAGAATCGGGTACTGCTGTTTTTGCACGGGATCATGAATCTTCTCAACAGGTGTGGTCTTCGGAGGTTGGCTATCCAGGGGCGCCGGAATATCGAGAGTTTTATAAAGATTTGGGCTGGGAAGCCGAATATGAATATATTAAGCCTTATATTATGCCCAATGGCCAACGGAAAAATACGGGCGTTAAATATCACAAAATTACAGGTCGTGGGGTTGGACTGTCTGAAAAAGAGTTGTATGATCCCTACTGGGCACGACAAAAAACAACCGAACACGCTGGAAACTTTATGCACAACCGTGAGCATCAAGTTGAGCATCTCTACAGTATTATGCAGCGTCCTCCGATTATTGTTTCGCCCTATGACGCTGAACTGTTTGGACATTGGTGGTATGAAGGTCCCTGGTTCTTGGATTCTTTATTCCGTAAGACCTGGTTTGACCAAAAAACCTACAGCATGATTCACTT
>CAZNCM010000002.1:41577-42637 GCA_964571155.1 uncultured Lyngbya sp.
ATCAAGTCTGCAAACCAGCCCAGTCAAGTTGGGGTTACAAAGGCTTCCATGAATATTGGCTCAACCATACTAATAGTTGGATTTATCCCCACCTTCACAAAGCGGCTGAACGGATGATTACGATGGCTTGTCGAGAACCGACTGATGAACTTGAGCGTCGCGCCCTCAACCAAGCCGCACGGGAACTGCTCTTAGCTCAATCTTCGGACTGGGCGTTTATTATGAGTACCGGAACGATGGTTCCCTATGCAGTACGCCGAACTCAATCTCATCTGATGCGCTTTAATAAGCTCTTTGAGGATGTTCTGCAAGGTAAAATCGACTCTGGTTGGTTGGAAAAAGTCGAAGCGATCGACAATATTTTTCCCAATATTGATTATCACGTCTATAGACCCCTACTCTAATTTCAAAGACTTAAATGTTTGCGACCGCTCATTGATCGGGTTCGAGAAAGGTCAGGAGCCGAGAGGATCTTCATGACTTCTAAGTTCTAATTTCAAGTGATCTCTCCATCTCAGCAGCCAGGAGCTTTTTTTTGCACAACACAAAGGAGAGAGGATAGCGTTTATCTGAATTTAATGTAAAGTTTTGTAAAGATTTGTTATATAAGTCTGTTTTGTAAAATACGCTACAGAATTTTCGTGTATGATGAAAGAGTGAGTGAAAGAAACAGACTCACTAGACCGTATTAACCCCCTAAAGGAGAAACAAAAAATGGGTACTGAGGACCAAGCACGGGCGTTGATGACGCGCCACCACCACTTGATCAAAAACCGTCAGCAATCGATGCTGAATCGCACCGCCGAGGAAGTCGGTTTAGAAGCCGGAAATTACTGGAATCATATTCAAGGAAAGCCCCACCCCACTTTCAGCCAAAACTATGATCGCAGCAATGCTTCCATGAGCTAAAAGTGAGCTAGGGTTACTCTGAGAATTCATTACAATTCTTTAAAAAAAATCAAGATTAATTCAAATCTGAGGAGAGAAATCAAAATGGGTACTCAAGATCAAGCACGTTCTTTAATGATGCGCCATCACATGATGGTGACAAATCGTCAAC
>CAZNCM010000002.1:42720-46731 GCA_964571155.1 uncultured Lyngbya sp.
ATTTATGAAAGTCCTGCCCCCAACACTTCGCTTCGGGGGTAGGATTTTCACGATTATATTTTTCAACACGATATTGATCAGATTATAATATAAATTCTGAGACTGGCTCCCATCGTAAAATTATGTCGTTAGACGTAGGTTGCTGGGTTCTCTGGTTTAAAATTAAACAATTGTATGGATTTTTTTGTATGATTAATAAATGGAATCAGCAACAATTTTGGATTTTGGGTCTACTTTTGATTGGATTAAATTGGAGTTGGATTCCCGGAGCGATCGCAGCACCTCAGTCTGATCTATCTGCACAAAGTCTCTTTCGTCAAGCTTATGAAAACCGTTATACTTGGGATGAAAATTTTCCCGGCTACACGGCTGAAGTTTCGGTAAATTATCGCGGAAATTTGGATCAAGGACTGATTCGAGTTGAACCGGATTTAACCGTTTCAGTGAGTAATCTTGAAGATGAAGAAGTTGCAGAAATCATTCAAAGTCAGTTGCAAATGGAAGCGATTCACCGACGATTGGTTTCCTTTGATCAATTACACGGAAAACATCAATTTAAACTAGATGGACAAGAAGAAACGGGCGTGATTAATATTGAAGAAATTGCAGGCGATCGCCCCGAATCTTATTATCAAGTCAAAGACAACCAAATTACTCAAGTTAATCGAGTTTTTGGGCGAATTGCCGTTAAAGTGAATACGTTAGGCACCACTGATACACCCGAAGGTTATTTAGTGAGTCATTTTCAAACCTTTTTTTATAATGCCAATACCGGAGATCTTTTAGAACGAGAAGATGTTCGAGACTTCCATGAAAAAATCGGCAAATACTACCTATTAACAAATCGCACCATTCGCTATGCTGAGGATGAAAATCCTGAAGATAAACTGACAGCCGATCTTTTAATTCGCTTCAATGATATTCAACCGTTGTAGTTAAAGCTTTTGATAATCATATTGCTCAGTTTTAAAAAAGGGATGAGGGTAGCCGATAAAACTCAAAATCTCACTAGAAATACCGATTTTAAATCCAATATTGAGGAAGCAAAGCCAAGCATTAACCGAGCTTTGCTGACCTCTGACTTCTAGATAAACAATCGATTACTCAGCGGTGTTTTCTGATACTGATTCCAAATAAGCTCGGATCATTGCTTGTGTACCTTGAGAAGCCCCTTCTTCATCGAGATCACTGACAACTTGGAATAACTGATTTGCTAACTCTACACCCGGTAAAGCATTTTTTGAGGGTAAAACATCGTTAACCAATCGCAAATCTTTGAGAATATGTTGAATCATAAACCCAGGTGTAAAGTCAGAATCTGCAACTTTTTTACCTAAATTTGATAACGCCCAGGAACCAGCAGCCCCGGTACTACAGATTTCAATCACCAATTGAGGATCTATTCCCTGTCGTTTTGCCAACAACATCGCTTCACATAACCCGACCATATGCAGAGAACATAAGACTTGATTACACAGTTTAACCGCTTGACCACTACCACTCGGCCCACAATAAAAGATTGTTTTTCCCATCGTTTCTAAAATGGGTTTGCAGGTTTCAAAAGCTTCGCGATCGCCTCCAACCATAATCGTTAATGTACCCTTTTCTGCCCCAATATCTCCTCCAGAAATCGGCGCATCCAAAAAAGAAAGTTGGCGAGACTGAACTTGAGAGGAAATCCGGCGTACCGCTTCTGGCCCAATCGTACTAAAATCTATAATAATTGCTCCGGGTTTAGCGGATCGAACAACGCCATTTTTTCCCAAGACAACTTCTTCGACATCGGGAACATCCCCAACACAAACACAAATCACATCTGCTGACTCTATCGCTTCGTTAATGGATGAGACCATGTTGGCACCACCTGATGCGGCTATTTTGATTCCAGGGCGGTTTGGAGTACGGTTCCAGGCGTTAACGGAGTAGCCACTTTTAGCGAGGTTCGCCGCCATATGACCACCCATGACTCCTAAACCAAGAAATGCAGTTTTCATTGTCGATTCTATTCCTTTTCCCGCAGGTTTACTCTCACTAGGTAGAGTAGCATCTCAGTCAACAGCCTTGACAGTTTACAGTTCACCAGCAGCAGTGATTCGTTTTTTTTTAGGGTTTGAGTTTCTATTCAAACAGAATTTGAACAAATTGATGCACAAAATTCTAGATTTTTCGTTGGGACCAGTGTTGAGATGGAATCCGACAATAACGGCATTCTTCTCGACTCGGACAGGGTTTAAATGTTTTTGAGGTACAAAGAATAGCGATCAAATCTCGCAAACGTCGCTTAAAGTTGCGGTCAATTTTCCAAGCGGGAATCTCGACAATTTCATTATTGTAAATAATCCGTCCGTTTTGTTTTATTATCAAAATATTCGGCAAAATTTAACCCGTTCCGAAGCGTTGCAGAAAGCACAATTTCAACTCAGAACTCTGACGGGTAAACAGTTGGAAGAAGAATATAAAGCCGAACTGGATAACTATCTATCGAAAGAAGACAGTCAGAAATTATTTAAGCAAGAGTTACCCTTTGAGAGTCCCTACTATTGGGCGGGTTTTGTGTCTCAGGGTTTGTCATAGAATACTCACTTTTGGATTCAAAAATATTTTTTTTAGAGATAGTTTTAACAATCTATTTTCTTTCTTGAGTTCTTTTACTTGTTTTTTAATCTGTGTTATTATAGACTAACTTGAGTTGTTATTTAGATTATAAAGAGGAATAGTTACAAGTTCTACCCTAAGCCGAATATTGATACAGAATTATCCTTGACTGAATTGGATTTCGGCAGGTTTAGTCAAATCTTACGGATAGAGCGAGGATAATATTGAGGTATTATATATCAGATCTGATTACCAAGTCTAGCTCAAATTCGCGTCGTTAGCCTCTGTTCACCGGACAAATTTTGATTGAGGGCTGTTGCGGAGATTCAACGATGAAAAAATTAAAGAATTCAGTTGCTTTCAGGGTGAAATCGATTAAACTGATGAAAAAGTGAGTCGAATAACATGGATGAACTGCTTAACCAAGTCTATCACGAAATTATCTACAACCTGCTAATTCATCCCCCCAATCAAGCCCTTAATGTGCTGAAAACTCATGCTCAGGTGGTTGATGATGACTTTTTGCAAGTTCTACGCCAAACTGTAACTACTCTGGCAGAACGAAACTGTCAAGAGGATGCAGATTTTCTGAAAAAGGTTGTTCTAAAAATTGAAGAATCTGGCGGTTGTTCGACTCTATTGGCTGAAGTTGCATCCCCCCAAGCAACCGAAACCTCAGAAAAAAAAGTAGCTTCTCCAGAGAAAAAACCAGAGACTCCAGCAACTCCTTCACCCGAAAAAGAGTCAGCAGCAGAAAAACTTTATAATCAAGGAACTCAACAATTTCAAGCCAATCAATATACCGCAGCTTTTCAATCTTGGCAACAGGCTTTACACCTTTATCGAGAACTCAAAAATCGACGGGGAGAAGTCAATTGTTTAGGAAAATTAGGGAATGTTTATCAGTCTTTAGGACAGTATCAACAAGCCATTACTTGCCATCAACAAGCTCTAGGAGTTGCTCGTCAGATTAAATATCGTCAAGCTGAAGCTAATGCTCTTAGTAGTTTAGGTCATGTCTGTTATTCTATTGGACAATACGAGCAAGCGATAGAAGGATATCAGCAAGCCTTGTCAATCTCTCAAACGATTAAATATCGAGTTGGAGAAGCAAATACTCTCGGTAATTTAGGCAATGTTTATTATGTTTTAGGTCAACTCGAAGATGCGGTTAAAAACTATCAACAAGCATTAACCATTGCTCAAGACTTAAATTATCGATTTGGAGCGGTTAATTTTCTTAATAACTTAGGAAATGTTTATGCTTCTCTAGAACAATATGAACAAGCTATTGCCTATGTTGATCAGGCATTAACCTTAGCCAGAACCCTTAACTATCGATTTGGTGAAGCTTATTTTTTAAGTAATATTGGTAAAATTTATTTAGCGAAAGGAGAACCCGATCAAGCCATTGTT
>CAZNCM010000002.1:46741-50521 GCA_964571155.1 uncultured Lyngbya sp.
TGTTTATTTTGAACAATATTTAGAGTTAATTCGTAGTATTGACTCTAAACAAATGGAAGCCAATGCTTTACATCACTTAGCGAATACCTATAAAATAATGGGTGACTCTAAATCTGCGATCGCGAACTATCAAGACTCTTTAGAACTGCATCGCCAAACCCAAAACCCTCAAGGAGAAGCAATTACTCTGAGTTGTTTAGGTCAAATTTATCAAGAGTTACAACAAACAGATACCGCCATTCAAGCTTTTATAGATTGTCTAAAAATTGCCACGCCTAAAGCCTTACCGACTGAATGTTTAACAGCAGGACATCATTTAGGAGATCTGGGTTTAAGTACATACAATTGGCAACTTTCTTCTCAAGGATATGAACAAGCAATTCAAGCAATTGAACATATTTGTAGTGGTATTAGTCCGCTTGAAGTTCGTTCACAAATCACAAAAGAATCGGAGACAATTTATCCGAAACTGATCCAAGCTTGCATTCATCTTCAAGAGATTGAAAAGGCTTTTGATTGGGTTGAAAGATGGCGTTGTCAGCAACGACTAGAGTTAACAGATTCTTCTCTATTTCCATTGGGAGAAGTTCAACCTCATCTGAAAAAATATGAACGTTTACAACAGCAAATTCATGCTTTACATCTACGACGTCAATCTGATGAAATGAAACAGTTGACAACAGCAGGTGTGCGACTCAACAGTTCTGCAACCTTTAAAACAGAGTCAGAAATTTTGGAGACTTTGGAAACAGAAAAGCAAAAAATTTGGGAAGATATTCACCGTTTAGATCCTGTAATTGCTGAACAACTTCAAATCAATACTTTGAGTATTACAGAAATTCAAGCCTTACTTCCCGATACAAAAACTGCAATTTTAAGTTTTTATAGTACCGAAGAAAATACTTATATTTTTGTTGTCTTGAAAGATAAAATTGTCTTGCATACTTGTGAGGGAGAGAGTCGAGAAAAACTCCAGAATTGGATTGAAAACTCTTGGATAAAAAATCATCAAAATAATCTCCGCGAATGGCGGAATCAAATGATTGAATTTTTATCTAATTTATCTCATCGACTTCAGTTTAATCAATTAATTTCTGAGCATTTACTCGATTGTAATCAACTGATTATTATTCCTCATCTCCAACTGCATCATATTCCCTTTGCAGCCCTTCCCATTCAGCTAGAAGATCAAACCACCTATTTATGCGATCGCTTTAATATTCGGACAATTTCAAGTTGTCAAATGCTCAACTATTATCAACAACAAAATCAAGCCATTTCCTCAAATTCAATGGCAATTTTAGAAGATACCACGGGAGATTTTGTTTTAACTCATTATGAAGGTCAAAAACTAGCCGAACTCTATCACGTCTCTGAAGAATTCTATTTGGTTGGTGAAACCGCGATGGTGAGTCAGTTTGAAAGCTTAATCAAACAAGTTAAACTGCTGTATATGGCTTCTCCTTTGAGTTTTACTTCTGAACCTAAAGTGGATGCTCATCTGCAATTTGTTGAAGGTAAAATCTCTATGGCTCAAATGTTAGCAGGTCGTTTACCCGATTTATTAGAACTCTGTATTCCCTATTTAAAAATGGAGAGTAAAACGCTGACTTTCTCCGAGTTAAATCTAAAAATTTTCAACCGATTTTTAGAGAGAGGAATACAGCGAGTTATTTATCCACTTTGGTCTTTAGAAGACATTGCAACCTCACTATTAGTCTGGTTTTATTATCAAAATTTGCAAGAAAATAATTGTAGTGAAGCTTTGCGTCAAGCTCAAATTCAACTGAGAAGTTTAACGGGTCAAGAACTCGATCAAAAGTATAAACCCGAAATTCAAGCCTATCTCAAGCAACAAAAAGAGAGTAAAAATCAACAAAAAATCAATGACCAGCGAACTTTATTGGCTTGGAAATGTCAGCAAGACTATCCGTTTGAAAGCCCCTATTATTGGGCAAATTTTATTGTTTATGGCGGTTAATTTTAACAGAGTTATGAAGTCATCAGAATCGTTATTTTTTATTGCTCTACTTCCGACTGTAGAGATTCAAAATGAAGTCACTGAAATCAAACAATACTTTTCGACAAAGTATAACAGTCGTCATGCGTTAAAATCTCCACCCCACGTCACCTTACAACCGCCGTTTAAATGGTCAACTGAAAAGCTTGATTGTTTAGAAGAATGTCTAACTGATTTTTCTAAAGCTTATTCTCCCATCCCCATAACTTTATCGGGTTTTGGTGCATTTCCACCTCGGGTGATTTATGTGAACGTAATCAAAACTCCAGAATTACTTACCCTTCAAAAAGAGTTAATGTCTCATTTAGAAACAACTTTAAACATTGTGGATAAAGTGTCTAAACGTCGTCCTTTTTCTCCGCATATGACAATAGCTTTCAGAGACTTAACCCGTCAAAACTTTAGAGCTGCATGGCTTGAATTTGAACAGAAATCTTTAGAATATCAGTTGACCGTCTCGCAGTTAACCCTACTGGTTCATAATGGTCAAAGATGGAATATAAAAGCAGAATTTCCCTTTGAATTGACTTAAAGCTCTGAAAAACTCGCAATCCAATCCCAAATTTCTCGATGAACTAATTCTGGACATTCATCTTGAGGACAATGACCCCCGCGCTCCAATTCAACAAACTTAATCTTAGAATTGTATTGAAGATATTTCTTCGGATTGGCAAAATTCACAGGAATTAATCGATCTTGTTTACCCCAAAGGAGTAAAATAGGAACATTAATCTGAGGAAGAAGCGTCTTGACTCCCGGCCCCAAACGAGAACTTCCCATCACTTTAAACACAATAGAAAAAGCCCGAGCTGCTCCGCGATCTGTTGCGGGTGTTGCTAAAATATCAACCAGTTCATCATTAACCGCCTCGGGATTTTCGTAAGCAAATTTAGCCCAACCCCGAACCAGTGACGGACGCCGAATAATGTAGAAAAGTGTTCTTAAAACCGGAGGAGAAGCAACCGTATTTTGAATCGCTTCAACAATTGGCAGCATCCATGCAGGAACCGCTTCCGTTTGAGCCACCGGATCAGGTAAACTAATTGCAACGACACCTTTAACCATTTCTGGGTATTGAGCCGCAGCCACCAAAGCCACAAGAGAGCCGACAGAATTGCCGACCAAAATAGCGGGTTCTCGAATAAAGGTCAACCAAAAGTCGTGAACTAAATCAGTCCAAAGAGAGGTATCGTAAGAGGCGATCGCTTTTTGGGACGCTCCAAACCCCAACAGATCAAGGGCATAAACCGTATGAGACAGACTTAATTCCTGTAAACTATATCGCCAATGTCCAATCGAAGCCCCAAACCCGTGTAAGAAAATCATCGGTAAGCCTGAATCATTTGACGTTATTGTTCGGTTCGACTTGGCTCTGATATAGGTGTAACGAATTTGCCAACCTCGCCAAATCCAATCCCGCTGAAAACCGAGTCGCGGACACTCATTTTTTGCAGTCAATTCCACACCAACTCACAACATAACTAAGTTAAATCTCCACCAAAATTTAATCAGACTGAGTAAAATATCACTGTATAGACCGCTAATTTATTCACTAATCGCTTCTAAAACTTTGCCAATGCCTTTGATCGACAAAAAAAGAAATCGCAATCTGCCCCAAATCAACGAAAATATCCGATTTCCACAAATCCGGGTGATCGATATTGATGGGGGTCAACTGGGTATTCTGGCTCCTCGGGATGCCCAACGACTCGCCGAAGAAAAAGAACTCGATCTCGTTCTGGTGAGTGACAAGGCTGACC
>CAZNCM010000003.1:0-212 GCA_964571155.1 uncultured Lyngbya sp.
AAAGTCCCCCAGAATTGGGGGATTTAGGGGGCAGGGATTTAGGGGTCGGCTAACGTTATTTACTATTAAATATTCAATTCTATTTTTTAAGCAACACCATATCCGGTATAAGGACGTTTGTAGGGAGGGTGTAAACCCAATACAATGTCTTCTTGAGGAATACCCATTTCGATTAATTCCTGACCTACATCAATATCAGTTGCATTGTGCTG
>CAZNCM010000003.1:222-16040 GCA_964571155.1 uncultured Lyngbya sp.
CCAAATCCTTTCATCTTTGATATCGAAATGTAAAACAGTATAGTAAACTCTTTGCAACCCTTTCCAACCGACTCGCATTAATTGATAATGATCTCGTGTCGAGTCCAAAAAGAGTTGGTTTTCAACATCTTCATTTCGATGTTGAAATTCACTATATTTTTCTAATAGAGTTTGAATACAATAGCGATAATGTTCTAACTTATCCATTGGACAATCTCCTCGATAACAGGTTCGTAAACAATAAGTTTGAGTTGATGACGTTTAATTGCGGTTTGAGCTAAACTACTTTGAAAGAAGGTTTGATAAGCTTCAAGAGGAACAGCTAAGTAAAGTTGGCGTTCCGGTTCATTAACTTCAAGCATAATTCGATAGTTTAAAAACTGCCCTAAAGCCGTATGAAAATCACTAATGGCAGATGTACCGATAAAGCTTTTAATTTCCACCGCAATTTTTTTATCACCTTGTTCAGCAGCAATTAATCGTTCCGCACCCAGATCAATTTTAACCGTGACATCTTCCCATTCCAGTTCTAACGGATCGTCAGTGACTATCCATTGCTCTTTTTCTAAGCCTCGTTTAACTATTTCATGGAAGAAATCTTTTGCTGCCATCTTATTCAAAATTTATTAATAGACTTAGATTGATATTTTATTGTCGGTATTCAATTCCTAGTCGGAGTTGTCAGAGAGTTGCCAGAGCGAAAATTTACTGTGGTTACTCACCATTACGTTCAAGGAACCTTTTTTAATTTTCTTCTATTCCCTCTAAGATTACATCTTCATAAAGCATCTCAATGGGAAAACTCAACTCAACGGTGGTTAAATTGATTTCGTCTCCTTCCCCACAGTTATAAAGTTCCCAGATTCCCCGTTGATTTTTGCGAAAACTTTCAACGAAAATTTGTCTCGTATCTATTAGAACATATTCTTTTAAACTGGAAATTCGACGATAGTTTTGAAACTTTTTACCCCGGTCTACCGCTTCCGTTCCCGGAGATAACACTTCAACAATTAAGCAAGGATGATAAATAACCTTGGTGGCGAGTCGGTCTGTTTCATCGCAAGTGACCATGACATCTGGATAATAAAAGGGTCCGGCTTCAGATACTCCCAGTTTGGCATCTGCCATTGAGACTTTACATCCCTTACCACGCAGATGATTTTTTAAGATTGTTGTTAAGTTAACCGCAATATCATTGTGAGGAATACTTCCTCCCGTCATGGCAAAAACTTGACCGTCGAGATATTCATACTTCAGGGGTTGTTTTTCTTCCCATTCGAGATACTCTTCGGGAGTAATAGATTGACCTTCTGGAATGGCTATCATTTGAATTCAATTATGCACTCATTCAATTAATCCTCTGAGGGCTTGATTAACTGCTTCAGGTGTTTTGAAAACCCGAGCTACATCCTCATCTAAAACGACAACCGTTAACTTTTGTGCTTGACTACGGGTAGCGAATCGATTAGGTTTTGCTTTTTGATAATCGAAGCAATATTCAGTTAAAAGCTCGTCTTCAGAATTGTTATTTTGGTTAGAGGGTGTTTTGTTCATAATCCTCACGCTCTTTACGAGTGGCTAGACGGGTACTAATAATGCGGATACAACCTGATCGTTCAACAAAAGCAACTAACAACAATCGATTTTGCTGAGAGTGACCAATGATAATTTCTCTACGCTCATCTACAGAGTGAGCCTGATCATCAAAAATAACTGCCAAAGGATTATAAAATACGGTTTTGGCTTCTTCAAAGCTAACACCGTGCTTCTTGAAATTGGCGGTTGCCTTTAACTGATCCCACTCAAACTCCATGCTTAAATTGTAGCTGATTCTGTTTTAACGGGCGGATACTGTTTGAGAACGTGTTTTAAATATTCTCCGGTATGCGATCGCTTATTTTTCGCCACATCTTCCGGCGTTCCCTCCGCGACAATTTCTCCGCCTTTATCGCCCCCTTCCGGTCCCAAATCAATAATCCAATCCGAACAGCGAATTACATCTAAATTGTGTTCAATCACAATCATTGAATTCCCTTTATCAACTAACCGTTGTAAAACATTCAACAGTTGATGTACATCATAAAACGATAATCCCGTTGTCGGTTCATCGATTAAATATAACGTTTTTCCCGTCGCCCGTTTTGACAATTCCGAGGCTAATTTTACCCGTTGGGCTTCTCCTCCCGAAAGCGTTGGTGCAGGTTGACCCAATTTCACATAACCCAAGCCAACATCCATCAACGTTTGTAACCGAGTTGCGGCTTTCGGAATATTTTCAAATACCCCCAAAGCTTCCTCAACCGTCATGTTTAAAACATCAGCAATAGACTGACCTTTATATTTGACTTGTAGCGTTTCCCGATTATATCTCGCCCCCTTACAAACCTCGCACTGAACATAAACATCGGGTAAAAAATTCATCTCAATCACATTTACCCCCTGTCCGTTACAAGCCTCACATCTTCCCCCCTTTACATTAAACGAAAAACGTCCGGGTTTGTATCCTCTGGCTTTGGCTTCTATGGTTTCGGCGAAGGTAGATCGAATAATATCAAATACCCCCGTATATGTTGCCGTATTAGAACGAGGTGTCCGACCAATGGGAGATTGATCAATCACAATTACCTTATCTAAAGCTTCTAACCCCGTTAATTTTTTCAACGGTTGAGGAAAGGGAACTTTACGACTAAAATGATGTTGTAAAGCCGGATAAAGTAACTCGTTAATTAAAGTCGATTTTCCTGAACCTGAGACTCCGGTAATACACACCAACTTTCCTAAAGGCAGTTCAACATCAAGATGTTTGAGGTTATTGCCGTGAGCATCTTTAAGAACCAGCGATCGCCCATTTCCCGGACGACGTTCTGCGGGCGTTTCAATTTGACGTCTTCCTGATAAATAAGCGCCGGTTAAAGAAGTTTGGCTAGATAAAATATTGTCAAAATTTCCAACAGCGACAATTTCTCCCCCATGTAAACCCGCACCCGGCCCAATATCGACTAAAAAATCGGCCGTGCGAATCGTTTCTTCATCATGCTCAACCACAATTAAAGTATTGCCTAAATCCCGCAATTTCATCAACGTTTTTAATAATCTCCCATTATCCCGCTGATGTAACCCAATACTCGGTTCATCTAATACATACAAAACCCCGGTTAAACCCGAACCAATTTGAGTTGCTAATCGAATTCGTTGGGCTTCTCCTCCCGACAATGAAGCCGCTGTTCGAGATAAGGTGAGATAATCTAACCCCACATCCAATAAAAACTGCAACCGGGCGCGAATTTCCCTCAAGACTAAATCGCCAATTTGCGCCTGTCTTTCTGTTAAATCTAATTGTTGAATTTGCTGCAAACAATTTTGAATCGAAACTTCTGTTAAATCGGTGATCGAACATTGCCCCAATCTCACCGCTAAGGCTTCGGGTTTAAGTCGTTTTCCTTTGCAAGTTTCGCAAGCCTGATCAATTAAATATTGTTCTAATTTCTGCTTTTGTAACTCCGAACTACTGTCATCATATTGTCGTTGTAAAAGCGGAATTACACCCGGATAAGGACGTTCATACCCCCGCTTTTCTCGATAGCGAGAATCGGTTTCAATCCAAATCGGTTCTTCTGACCCATACAAGACAATTTGTTGCTGTTGTTTGGTTAAATGTTTCCACTGAGTATTGATATCAAACCCAAACGCCTGACCCACACTATACAGCAACGAAAAATAATAAGAATCGTCTTTTTCCGACCACGGGGCGATCGCACTGTAAAGCGCTGCTTCGGGATCGGGTACGACCAACGCCGGGGAAAAGGTTCGCAGATGTCCTAACCCATGACAACTCGGACAAGCCCCATAGGGAGAGTTAAACGAAAATAGACGCGGAGAAAGTTCTTCCATCACCGCCCCATGTTCGGGACAGGCGAAATTCTCCGAAAAGATCAGTTGCGATAAAGATGTTTTTCCCACTTCTGGTAAAGGGTGATGCTGATAGGAATTATCGGCTTTTTCCCCAGAACTTTTGTTCCCAGAACTTGCTATTTTTTCGTCAGTTGGGTTATACTTACTATCAGATCGCGACGCGGATACCCCCCCAAATGTATCATTTAACACATCAATAATCGCAATTCCCTGTGAATACCGCAGGCAGGTTCCGAGGGAATCAGCTAGACGCTCCTGTATATCTGGCTTTTTAATTAAGCGGTCAATAACGATTTCTATAGTGTGTGTATAATTTTTATCTAAGTCGGGCAAATCTGAGAGTTCAAAAACCTCTCCATTTACCCTCACGCGAACAAATCCTTCAGAGGCCAAACTCGAAAGTAGCTTGCGGTGAGTCCCCTTTTTTCCCCGGACTACGGGGGCGAGAATATGAAATTTTGTCCGATCTGGGAGTTCTAAAATGCGATCGCACATTTGATCAATCGTTTGGGGGGCAATATTGCGATCGCAAACCGGACAATGAGGTTCACCGGCCCGTCCAAACAGTAATCTCAGGTAATCATAAATCTCCGTCACCGTTCCCACCGTAGAGCGGGGATTGTGAGATGTTGATTTTTGGTCGATAGAAATAGCCGGACTTAACCCTTCAATTGCATCGACATCCGGTTTATCCAACTGTCCGAGAAATTGACGGGCATAAGCACTCAAAGATTCGACATAGCGGCGTTGACCTTCAGCAAAAATCGTATCAAAAGCCAAAGAAGACTTTCCCGAACCCGACACCCCCGTAAATACAATTAAGCGATCGCGAGGCAATTCGAGATCAACATTTTTCAGGTTATGCTGTCTCGCCCCTCGAATGCGAATGGTATTTTCCGCAGCGGAGTTGAACGAATAGCCGTTGGGGGAGTGATGCGTTTGATCAGGCGTTACTTTAGCCGAGTCGAACATAGAAAACACAACCAAATGATCCTTAAATATCTTAGCGTTATCTCCCAAATGTTGCTGCCATCATCAAACGGGAGATGGGAAAGTAGAAAGATCGACAGAGAGATTGAACGCTTGATCTACACCGGAGTCGATCTAAAATCTAAATGCACATTAGCTGAGGATCAATGCTCAAACCTTTGTCTACAGCGATCGCCTACACTATTATTCTCCTCCTCGTCTTGACTCTATTTTTGGAAAGAGCTTGGGGAAAACGAGGAGGTTCGGCTTTAGAAATGACAAAACTCTCAAACCGATACAACATCCACGTCAATGTTAATTACCTCACCGTTAAGGGTTATCCTCTAAAACTAGATATCTATCAACGCAAAACTGCCCAACCCCATCCGACAGTCATTTTTATTCATGGGGGAGGATGGATAGGCGGACAAAAGGAATTACAAGTTCGGAAATTGATTCCTTATTTAGAGATGGGGTTATCGGTTGTCAATATAGAATATCGACTCGCCAATATTGCCTTGGCACCCGCTGCGGTAGAAGACTGTATGTGTGCGTTGCGTTGGGTAATTCGTCACGGGGAAAAATATAACTTAAACACCGATAAAATTATCTTAGCCGGAGAATCAGCCGGGGGTCATTTAGCGTTAACAACCGGACTCATTCCCGCTTCCACCGAATGGAGTTTACCCTGTCCTGGGGAAGAAAAACTAAAAGTTGCGGCGATTATTAATTGGTACGGAATTACCGACGTGCGAGATTTAATTGCAGGTGAAAATACTCGAGAGTATGCTGTTACCTGGTTAGGCAATCAACCGGATAAGTTAGAAATTGCGGATCGGGTTTCTCCACTGAATTATATTCAACCGAATCTTCCGCCGATTTTAACAATTCATGGAGATGCAGATTCAATTGTTCCCTATTCCCACGCGGTGCGACTTCATCAAGCGTTAGATCAAGTTGAAGTGAATAACCAATTATTAACAATTCCCCAGGGTGGACATGGACAATTTAACGCTTCTGAAGAACAAAAAATCAATCAAACGATTCAGACTTTTCTACGTCAATTTCAACTCCTGAATTAAGGTTTGAAAAATCTCAAATGTGTTGTGTGATTATTTAGAGTTGTTTGTGGGGGGAGAATAACCCAAATCAAAAATTGAGTTTAATTTTACCAGAAAGACGCAAAATTGTAATAAAATCAACTCAGCTTGCGATCGCATTGTCTCTAGATCCGTAATTTTTTGAGATTTTATTGTCTATGTCTTCCCCAAGCTTAATTCGTGAAAGTGCTTGTTTTGGGGGTGTTGTGGGATATTACAGCCATCACTCCTCAGCCTGTAAGGGTGTCATGCGGTTTTCGATTTATCAACCCCCACAAGCCCAGTCAAGTCAGGTTCCAGTGCTTTATTTTCTCTCGGGTTTAACCTGTAGTGAAGAAAATTTTATGGCTAAAGCGGGCGCTCAACGGTTAGCGGCAAAGTATGGTTTAATGTTAGTGGTACCCGATACCAGTCCGCGTGAGACAGGAACTCCCGGAGAAGATAATGACTGGGATATCGGAACAGGCGCAGGATTTTATATTGATGCGACAGAAGACCCCTGGAAAGCTCACTATCAGATGTATAGTTATGTGATTGAGGAACTTCCCGAACTGATTAACAAAAATTTCGCCGTTTTCCCTGATAAACAAAGTATTTTTGGTCATTCAATGGGGGGACATGGGGCGCTGGTTTGTGCGTTAAAAAACCCGCAAACCTATAAATCAGTCTCTGCTTTTGCACCGATTGCCGCACCCATGCAATCCCCTTGGGGTGAAAAGGCTTTTAGTCACTATCTGGGTTCAGATCGCGAAAAATGGCGAGACTATGATGCGAGTCAGTTAGTGTTACGAGGAGATTTTCAGCATCCGATTTTAATTGATGTGGGAACAGCTGATCCTTATCTCGCCCAAGGACAATTATTACCTGAAGTTTTTGAACAATCTTGTATGGAAGTCGGACAACTTTTAACCCTGCGAATGCAACCGGGATATGATCATAGTTATTATTTTGTTTCGACGTTTATTGAGGATCATATTCGTCACCATGCGATGGTTTTGTGTGATGAACTTTCCTAAATCGAAGGGCAATTTATGAATTGCCCCTACCCGTAAACTACAATAAACTGGAGTCCAAACTCTTAGCTTCTTCTTCGGTTTTGGGTAAATGTAAGCCACATTCTTGCTTCAAGCCTCGGAAACGGGTGTCTCGTTCGTTGGTATCTGCTGCGGTGATCGGACGGCTAGAATGCCAGTCTCCAACGGTAGTATAACCCCGATCAAAGTAAGGATGATAAGGTAAATCGTAGGTACTGAGATATTTGTAGATATCCTTCGCACTCCATGATAAAATTGGGTAAATTTTGTAGTGATTCGACTGCATCTCAACTCGACGTAAGCTTTTGCGGTGTTCCGTTTGGTTGGATCGCAGTCCCGCTAACCAAGCGGTGGCATTGAGTTCTTGCAAAGCCCGTTGCATCGGTTCGACTTTGCGGATATAATCATAACGATTTAAGGCATCAATATCTTCTTTTTCCCAGAGGCGACCATACAAGGCTTCCATTCGGGCTGGACTGATTGTAGACTGATATACTTGGAGATTGAGCTTTAGGCGTTTGGTTAATTCCTCTGCAAAGACATAAGTTTCCGTCGGTAAATAGCCTGTATCGATCCAAATGACAGGAATATCCGGTACAATCTGAGTAACGAGATGTAGCATGACGGCGGACTGAATGCCAAAACTGGTACTCATCACCAAACCTTCCCCAAAGGTATCAGCCCCCCACTCAATGATCTGATGGGCTTCAGCTTCCCCCAGTTGATCGTTAATCTGATCGAGGTTAATGTTTGGGAGGGGAGAAATCGCAATTCCTTCTCGATGGGCTGTTGAGTGAAGTGAAGATGCAGTTTGTTCGTGATGATGGTTGTCAACTAGATTCAGGTGTGGCATTGTTCTCCTGGTGCGCTTCGCTCTAGATATTATCTGAAATTTTCATGCCTTTTGGATCATCCTCAATACAGAGTTAACTCACTGGCATAATCAGTTCGGTGTGCTTGATGATATTGCAACTCTCGGGAATTACAATTTTTCTCCATCAGACTCAAACCATTTCAGATTGTTGTACAAGAATATCAATATACTTGATTATTTTACAATAAATATTACAGTCTTTTTCAAGCGGGTTTTCAACACTTGATCTCAGAAACTTAACTCTATATCGCTTTATATTCTAATGGTCAAGAGTTGATCAGCGATCGCTAAGAATGGAGATCAAATCAGATTGGGAGGGATTGAGTTTAACAAAAGGTGACTCCTTTAAATCTTAAGAAATTTTAGAGATTTTAGTCCGGTTAATCGTAAAAATTGATATTTTTTAGAATAACTGCTGATTTAATTAGAGCAAAATTTAGCTCAACTTTCAAGTTCATTTTGAACAAAATTCGATTTTAAGTTGTGATCTCCAAAGTGAATCAAGAATAAACATTACCCGATTTTAGGGGAGAGTTCCGCTAAAAATTATAATTTTCCGAAGAATTCTATCGAAGGGAAGTCAACAAGATAAACTTAAGATAGATAGAGAAAAAAGGTTTAATTATTTTTTTATGAGACCCAAGATTAAAGATCAGGTCGCTTGGCAACAGGCAGAATTACTCATGCAACCCGTCTTAATCCGACTCCTAGACAACATCCGAAAAAAGTTAGAAGATTCAGTTTGGACGGGAACCTACCACGATACTCAAACTCCCTATCCAGGCTATCGACTGGATCTCGAACATAACAACCAAAAAGTGAGTCTAGATATCTGGGAATTATGTTATCAAGTCTGTTTCAAAAATTATCAACCCACTCACGCCCCCCAAGAAAGCCAAGAGGTTGAGATTGATACCCATTTAATTGATGAGACGGGTGATGTAGACTGGAATCGGGTGGATGAAAAATCTAATCGGGTCATTAATCAATATTTTGATAACCTCTCCAACCTCTCAACAGATACACCATAATCAGTGTCTATTGAAACGCCGGAAATCCTTGTAAAAGCCTTTGATGTTCTTTAACGATATGGTCGTGATAAATATGTAGTGATAAGCAGTATTAACTATAAGTATCTTTGATATTGTTATTCAACCCCTGTTCTTAACCCATACAGATTACCTAATGTCTTTTTAATCTGGCTCCTCTTTTCTGTTAAATTTATCATTACAAACGAAGTTGATGTTTCTGGCATCGTTTCTAAATCTGTGGTGATTTCCCAATAGGTTCTCGTACTTCTTTTACCAAATATGATTTCTCTAATAGATCGGGTTTCTGATTCTTGATTACTAAATATCCTCTCGAATTTAGACTCGGAAAGCGAGTCAACCGCGCTTCCCCGGATTTTAAACGCGGAAGGCGCTTTCCCGCAGGGATTAGATTTAAAATCCAGTCAACAGGAACGTCCGGTGAACGGTTGACCACTTGTTTGCTCTAACTTTCTAATGACTTGGTATCCAGACAGACTTCTATACAGATAAATTAGCTTCTGTTAAACGTCGGTTAATTTCTCGACGTACTTCACTTGAAACTCGGTAACCTCGATCCCACCGTTCTAGCTTAATATGATCCACATAAAACTTGATCGTTAAGCTCATTGTTTTACCACTTGTATTGTTCAGGCGAACTTTAGGTTCTTTCCATAAAACGTGTGATTCTTTAAAATCTTCTCTCAACCAATTAATCAAGCGTTTAGCATAATCGTCCAGCCGAGTTTCTGCACCACCCGGATTAGCAATAATTTGAAATAACTTATTCAGCTTAAACTTGAGAATGTTAATCTTTGTTTCCCATTCTTCTGTTAAGATTTGCTGGTCTTCCGGTTGTAAATCTGGATCTTTCAGCCAAGCTGTATACCATGTTCTAATTAATGGGATTAAAGTCTTCTTGTCTACTTCTTCTGGTATTTCTTCTAACTTTGAATTGAACCATTTGATTGAATTATCGTTATCAAGCTGAACACCAAATTCACTGAGAATACTTTTATAGTTTTCTTTGATTAACTCAACTTCCTGGGGTTTTAAACCTCCCTTTTCAAGCATTTGAATGGACTGCGTTAAATTTTCTAGCTCTTTTTCAATTTTCAGCAGTTGCTGATTGACATCTTGCTCACAGGTTAATCGTAAATGTCCAGCTTCCTTTTTAGATATTTCTCCATCTTCCGTTTCTCTCAGGGCTTGAAAATTTTCTAAATGCTGTAGTTTTTCGTCAATATCTCCCAAAATATCCGGATGACCAAAAATAACATTTTTAATTAATTGTGTTGTGACCTGATAATCAATATCGCCATTGACATTCAGATCGATTGATGCAGCAAAATGAGGGGTTGGACGAGTCAAATTGATGATATTGAGATTACCTAAAGAAGCATTGGGCATATATAAGTCACAATCTTCATCAATCATATATAATTGAGTCACCCGTAATCCAATATTTTTAATAACGGCAATTGAACCATTAGGTAGAGAAATAACATCCCCAAATTGAAAAGGAGTATCAATCAATAATACTAACCCGCTGAAAAAATTGCTCAAAATATCTCTCAAAGCAAAACCTAAAACAAAAGTGAGTCCACCAAATGCGACCCAAATTCCTGTTAAATCTAATCCGAGAGTTTGCAAAAATAAAACAATACCAATCAGATAAGTTAATGAAGGAATCAGTCGTTCTAAAATCGGAACTAAAACATCATCCCAAACCGCCTCTGTTTTTTTAGCATAAGAACGGATCGCATAAGCAACGACTTGAGTAAATAGCTGAGTTACCCAATAAGTGACAATCAGAATCGTTGCAGCATTTAATCCCCTCTCTATCCAGTTAATGGCTGAGATTGAATTTAGTTTATCTAAAGAAAAGTTTAAACTTAAGTCAATAATCAGAATCAGCAGAGGCAGCCGGGAGACATTCAGAATAACTAAAGGAATATCAACTTGAAATTGACGAAATATTGATCGCAATCCATAAAATAGGATGAAGTAGATAGAAACAGAGATTGTTATTAAAATTCCAAACAGAATTAGAAAAGGTGTATATTCCCTCCAGAGATCTAGTGACAAATCTGTGAGTAAAGTGTTTGTATAAAGTAAAGCAGTCATAACACTCCGATAAATACTTTTGTGCAGGATTATAAATGAATTATACCACTCAACTATCATTTCTTTATATAATCGTTAGATTTATAGCTTGACTAGAATTTTATTCTAGCTGAAAGACCCTTAAGTAAGGAGTGCAGATTAGTTATCAAAATCCACAGCTATAACACCAACAACTATTCATCTAGTTTTAGGCATTTACAGCTTTTTTTACGAAAAATGACCACATTTCATCGGCTTAAATGGTCAGCTTTCCTCGTTTTTTTGAGATCTTAATTTTCCTGAAAACTTCTTTATATTTGGCATTAACATAGTCTTGCAACCATTTTTGTTAAACTTCTGTTACTCTAGCTATTCCAGCCCAACTAATTTTTTCTAACAAGAGTTTAGTGAGTTTGTCAATGAATCGTTTTAATCAGGATTTACTACATAACTGATAAACTTCATCAAGTTTTGCTTCAACTGCGGGAGGTTTGGAAGTAAAGCGAATATAAAACTTTTCATTTTCAGCAGGTTTTTCTGACACTTTAGCATAAATATCTTCGCGCATTTCCGGTAATTCTGATTTCAGGTTTAATTTGATATTCGTTAACATTGTGGGTAAAGACTCACTTCCTTCTTCCGCAAGAATTAACGCCCCTTTATTAGACAGTTCTAAAATAACGCCCGGAAATAAATTTTCACCAACGTGTTTTCCTTCTAAAATCGTGTAGTTGAGTAAAATAGACTCTGATAAAGAATAAAAGATTTCTTCTTCTTTGTGAACAAATAGATTATATTGATCTCGAATTCCCCCAACTTCATAAATGGTAATTGGACGTTTAACCCCTTTCGGTTGAACTAACTTCTGATTTTCGATTTCAATAATATCTTCTCCCGCTTCTTTTAACGTTGTTTCAGAGATAATAATTTGTCCGCCTGTGGTATAAGATTCAATCCGATAAGTAAGATTAACTTGACTTCCAACTACCCCATATTTTGAGCGCTTTTCTGAACCCAAATTCCCCACAACCACTTCCCCAGTATTAATCCCAATTCCCATTTCCAACGGATTCAAATCCCAAGCTTCAATTTGTTTATTGACTTCAACCATTGCCAATTGCATCGCTACCGCACAAGCAATCGCCCGTTTGGCATCATCTGGGCGGGGAGTCGGTGCGCCAAATAAAACTAAAATACCATCTCCCATAAATTCATCAATTGTTCCCTTGTATTGAGTAATCACATCTGCCATTTTTGACAGATAAAAATTTAGAACTTTGATCACTTCTTCCGGAGATAAACGTTCTGAAAGAGCGGTAAATCCTCTTAAATCAGAAGTTAAAATCGTAATTCGACGCCGTTCTCCTCCTAACTGTAAACCCGTCGGACTTTCTAATAATGTAGAAACAATTTCATCACTGAGATAACGCCCAAACGTTTTGCGAATTTCCGCCGCACTGCGGGCGACATAAGCCGTAATTGCCATCGCCGAACCTGACAGGGCTAAAAAAGGAGGAATTACAGGTATCCACCATCCTTTTAAAAACCCGAGATAAGTGGTTGACAATAAAACCCCTGTCGCCAAAACAAAAAAGCCAACTTCTCGTAAAAGAAACCGCTTGACATGACGGGCTGAACGCAATTTCCAGGTTAAACTCGCCCCAATTGCTGACCAAATTAAAATCCATTGCCATTCAATCAGTTCCGACGCCGTTTTAATTAACGGACGATCATCTAAAGCCGCACTAATAATTTGACTGGCAATATTAGCATGGATTTCTACACCGGGAATGCGTTCATTTGCTAATAAAGTATAGGGAGAAACGAATAAATCTTGAAAACTTTCACCCACTGATCCAATTAAAATAATCCGATCCTGTCCCCAATCTGGCGGAACTTTACCTTCTAAAATATCCCGATAAGGAACGGTTTCAAATGTGCGTATTGGCCCGCGATAGTTCAACAGAACCTGATATCCTCCCGCATCCGCCCTCACATAACCCCCGTCATTGGTTTGAAAGCGAGTAAAAAGAACATCACCAAATTTCCACCAATTATCTGTTCGGTCTGCAACTTGAGGAGAAATCCCTTCCGCTTGCAGATACAACATTGCTAAATACAAGGAAAAACTATAATAAGTTTCCCCATCTTGATTCGGTTGTACTAATAACGCTCGTCGAATTGTATTATCTTCATCTAAAATCAGATCATTTGCACCCGTTTGTCCTTTGGCTTTTAATTGCGGTGGCGGCGAAACTCGTTGGCGTAATTGATCCCCAATCACCTTTTCTACCCCGACTAAATTCGGAGTCGATTGAAAAATTTCAACTAATTCTTCGTGACCCGGTTCATAGGGTAAATCCCGATAAATATCTAATCCAATTGCCCTCGGTTGCATGGCGATTAATTTCCGCAGTAAGTCTGCATAAACGCCATCAGGAACGTATCCCTGACCGATATATTTCATATCCGCTTCATCTAAGCCAACAATCACAATTCGTTCATCGGTGGGTTCAACTGGACGCAGACGCATATACTGGTCATACACCGACCATTCCAAGGATTCTAAAATCCCTGTCAAGCGTAGGAGAATGACTACCGCCGCCACAGAGGGAGTGGTAATCCAAACGCCCCGCCAGTCCCACAGAAGCCGTTTACAAGCCGCCCACATTCGCTAAAACCTCAATTATTGTTCGTCGGGTTCGGTGGGGGTTGGTTCTTCTTGTTCTGCTTCTGTTTCGACACAACAAGGAGTTAGAGGAACCGAAGCAATGACTGCATCGAGTCCAACAGATTTTAAGAATTGTTCCCATTCGGTCGTGTGTGATTCGCGCAACTTGGCTAATATCATTAGTGTATCTTGCCAAATTCGTTCTTGGGCGTAGAGTTTGGCTTGTTCGAGGGGTTCAGTTGCGGCTTCTATTTGAGTTTTCAAGTCTTCACTGAGTTCAGTCCGTTTAATTTTCCCCTCAACAAATTCAACTTTACTTGGGTCATCAGCACTACATAAGACAACAAATTGCCAATTATAAGTTTCACCGACTTCTAATGAAACGGTTTCAGGGAGGCTAACTTGTACAATTCCGGCTTCGTTTGGTATATCAAATGTTTCAAAATAGACTTCATCTTTTTCTTCATCAACCATGATAAATTGACCTTGTTTGGCCGTATTTTCAGGAACAAATACAAACAAATCCGGATTGGCTGAAACGGTGGTTTCCGCGTCTATTTCGTTGGGTATTAAAGCCGTGAGGGGTATGTCTCCTGTTGTACAAATTTTGTCCTCGTCATCGTTTCCCCGTGTACCGCCGCCGGCTGAACTTCGCGCCCCTTCCCCAGAAGGTGCGGGTGGAAATTCTAAGCTTATTTGCATCTGGGGGTGTAAGTTGGGGGAAGATTCTAGGGGAACATGGGCTAAACTGACAACGGTGGGGGATAACAGTCCTGCGACAAGACCAAATAAGGGAAGTGTTTTCATCATCATCATTATCTCTCCTCTATATCACCTTGTATTGATTTCAATGGGTTCAATCAATATTACGGATGGCTTTGTTTGTATGATTAATATTCACGGACGAAAGTTGCATCTCAGTGTTCAGAGATTGGTTAAGATTTCCCTGAAAAGCTTGAATCACCTTGATTATAAGAGTTTGATTAATCTTTTTTCATCTGAGTCGCAGGTGTCGTTTGTTACTCACCATTGGCGAACCCCTTCTCTAACGGGATCAAACTGATCTTGATCTTTTATTCGGATAATTCTCCAAACTGTTGTCGGTATTGGTTTAAAATGGCTTCCATTTCTTGCAATCGTTGTTCAGCTTGTTCAGCACGAATTTGGGCTTGTTCGAGTTGATTTCTCACTTCTGAATAGGTTACAAAGGCTTCTCCATCGGGGAGATAAATTTGTAATTCTTCCTCAGCCGGAACAAAGCGAATTTGCAAGCGAGGACTCACCCAGTTTTCCATTTCTTCGATGACTGAAAAGGAAAAGTTTTCATTGTCATTGTCTGAACGTATCCAACCGCTTAAGTCATTTTTTTGCGGATCATAAATGTAATATTCTTCGACTCCATAACGCGCATAAAATAACAGTTTTTTGTTCATTTCTTTTAATGTATTACTGGGAGAAAGAATTTCAAAGGCAACTTGTGGTGCAGTATTATTTTCTTCCCATTGTTTGTAAGATCCTCGTTCTCCTTTTTCCACTCCAAATGCAACCATAATATCGGGTGCTTGACAAATTTTTGGATAACCTTCAACGGGATACCATAATAAATTCCCCGCTACAAACACTTGAGGGTTATCCGCAAATAACCAATCTAGGTTATATTGAATAACCGTAATCCAGCGAAATTGCAGAGTATTATCAGACATCGGTAAACCGTCATCTTCTGGGTAATAAATTTTAGATTGAGTTGAGGATTGAACGGGTGCAACCATTGATAAAACCTCGTTTCTAAAAACATTATTAACTGACTTTAACATATTTCAATTTCTATTTTTTCCAAAGTTTGATTGTGCGATCTTTACTCCCACTTGCAATGGTTTTACCATCGGGACTAAAGGTAACAGTATAAACTTCGTTGGTATGTCCGCTTAAGGTGTTGAGTAATTCTCCGGTTTCTAAATTCCAAATTTTAATCGTCCGATCTTTACTTGCACTGGCAATAATTTGATTATCAGGACTCACCGCCACCGCAAAAATATCGCCTGTATGACCTGTTAATGTATTTAATAATTGTCCGGTATTCGTATCCCAAATTCTCACGGTATCATCATAACCCCCACTGACAAC
>CAZNCM010000003.1:16050-23467 GCA_964571155.1 uncultured Lyngbya sp.
GTACCATCAGAAGTAAACATGACTGATCGCACTTCATCGGTATGTCCTTCTAAAGTCGTTTGAACCGTTCCCGTTTCTAAGTCCATAATTTTAATTGTGGTATCTTTTGAACCACTGACTAATTTTGTCCCCTCTGTATTAAAAGCAACAGAGTAAACAATATCAGTATGATCGATAAAATCATACAAAATATATCCGGTTTGTCTATCCCAAACGCGCACACTGCGATCGCCACTTCCACTGGCTATTGTGCGTTCATCCGGACTAAAAGCCACCGACCAAACCGTTCCTTGATGTTCAAGCGGAAGAAACAATTCACCCGTTTCTAAATTCCATTCTAAGACTCGCCAATAGAAACTTCCCGCCGCGATTTCTCCCCCATCTGGACTCAAATCAACCGAAGTAATTTGAGATAAATCTCCAGAAAAATTTTGTAATAAAGCACCTGTTCTTGCATCCCAAACTTTCACCGTCTGATCCCGACTTCCACTGACAATTGTGCGACCATCCGGACTAAAAGCCACCGCACTCACTGACCCTAAATGTTGAGCAAAATCTCTAACTTTAACCTGTCTCCAGTTTAAGCCATCTCTGCACTGTTGCTGTATCTTTTGAATTTCTAGATTCTGAGTGGAACGATTTAAAATTTTAGTTGATTCATTCACACAGAGTTCATAGTTTCCCGCTGCTAAAATATTCTCAAGCCGAGTAATTTTTTGCTGTTCTAAAACTCTTTGTTGAGTTTGAATAAATTGATTTTGCTGCGATCTTTGATATTCAATCATCGCAAAAATCACGGCAATTATAGCAGCTACGATAGCCCCAATTAATATCCATAAACCGGACAAACTTCTCTGAACTCGTTGCCGATTTCGACGACGATGATTAGATCTTCGAGCCTCTGAACGGGGAGAATTTGATCGTCTTGGAGATTGAGAACGAGAAAATAGACTTAAAATTTGTTCTCGCATCGACAGAGGAAGAATCTGCTGTTCAATGAAAGCAGCATCTTCATCACTAATTCCTAAAATTTGTTGTAACCGTTGCAGTTCAGAGCGAGTTTCTGGAGTAAATGGATACTCTTGCTGCATTGATTCAATTAAAGCTTGTTCGTAGCGTTCGCCTTTTTCTCGGTATTTTCGATAAGGGTTTAAAATCTCATCTTCTATACTTTCTGCTTCATCTTTGGTGAGTTCCAAACTGATCCGCAGTTCATCTAAAATCTTCCGTCCAACGATGGAAATATCACCCCGATGGTTAGAACGTTGTTTGATTTCTGACCGATAAATATTCAGTCTCGCCAGTAGAGTTTGAGACTCCTCATCTAAGCGTCTTAAAGCCGCTAAATTTTCTCCAGCAGACTGATACCGTTTGTGGTAGTCATAACAAACCATTTTATCGAGAACATCACCAATTTCCTGACTAACAACGGCTAGATGTCTCCAGGATAATTCATTATTGTGAGATTGGTTATTTTCCCGAAGTTTACGCAGTTCAAAAATTGGAAGTCCTGTTAACGCTTGAATTCCAATCATCCCCAACGCATAAATATCACTGTTTAAATGGGGATTTCCATCAAATTGTTCAACCGGCATATATTCAATTGTCCCAATCCGGGCGGTTGGGGGATTATGATGTTGATGAATATGAATTTCTTTAACCGCCCCAAAATCAATTAAAACTATTTTTCCATCCGAGTCGCGGCGAATTAAATTCGTGGGTTTAAGATCTCGATGAATTACCCCATGTCCGTGAACAAAGAGTAAAATTTCTAAAACTTCAATCAGAATTTTAATAACAGCATCTTCCGGTAAAGGATGACCGGGTACTATTTCATGGGCCAGAGATTGACCAGAAACATAAGACTCAACCAGATAAAATTCTTGACTTTCCTCAAAATAAGCCAGGAGTTGAGGAATGCGATCATGTTGGGAAAGCTTCTCTAGGGTTTGGGCTTCTTGTTGAAAGCGCCGCCGAGCGATTTTTACGAAGTCAGGATCTTCAGCAACTAAATGCAAATGCTTGACAAAACACAGCGACTCACCCGGACGACGAGTATCTTTGGCGAGATAGGTTTTTCCTAACTCCGTTGATTCGATAACTTTGAGAATCTGATAACGCCCGTCTAGAAGCTGGCCAATCATAGCAAGTCCTTGACCTTGTACTGATTGATTATACTACTTTATTCTTTCTTGCCCTTTCCTGTGTTCTCCGTACAGAAGCATCTCTGGAGATTTTTACCAGCGACATCACCAAACAGCTAGAGACGTGCCATGATCCATCTGTACACAGCACGTCTATTGGTCAGTTTTTAGGGGTAGCTCGAAAACTCAATTTCTCTGGTTTGAGAGCCGATATGTGACCATTTGGCCAGAGAAACTGAGTTAAGGTGTCTGTTATAGCGCTACGCATTTTGGTTAGGACATTGGTAAAAGCTGAAAATCTTTTCTAGTCTGACTTTTGCCTTTTGCCATATGAGCTCTTGCCTGCGCGTAGCGCCATAAGTGTTAGACTTTGACCGCCGATTCATGTTCAATCGAACTTTCTTCTGGAGAGGTCCGGTTGGTAATGAGTCGCGCTCCTCCTTGACGGGTAAAGTAACTCCATCCCCACTGAATCATCACCAACAATTGGTTATCAAATTCAATTAGGAATAAGATGTGGACAAACACCCACATTACCCATGCGGTAAACCCGGAGAATTTACCGAATTTTAAGTTAGCAACAGCTTGATTTCGCCCAATCATGGCTAAGGTGCCACTATCAGCGTAGCGGAAAGGTGGCAGTGTGCGAGCTTGTAGGCGTTGCTGAACAAGTTTGGCAACATAAACGCCTTCCTGTTGGGCGACAGGTGCTAATCCCGGTAAAGACTCTGAGCCTTGGTGGGAGAAGTTTGCCACATCGCCAATGACAAAAATATTTGGATGGTCAGCAACGGTGAGGTTGGGTTCAACCATAACTCGTCCTGAACGATCTAAGGCTACGCTGGTACGGTTTGCTAAGACTTCCGCCATCGGGGAGGCTTTTACGCCAGCAGCCCAGAGAATGGTCGTTGCACCAATATATTCGATGTGACCATCGAGCTTGCACTTCACCGTTACGCCGTTGGGATCGATATCCATCGCCCGGGCGTTGGTTCGCACGGTTACGCCTAAACCTTCTAGTTCTTCTTTGGCTTTGGCGGAGAGATCTTCGGGGAAGGTGGGGAGGATGCGATCAGCGCCTTGCAACAGAAGCACAGTGGCTTCCGAGGGATCAATATTGTGGAAGCAATCTTTTAAGCCTTGATGCGCCATTTCTGCTAGCGCTCCGGCTAGTTCTACTCCAGTCGGGCCAGCACCAATGACGATAAAGGTTAACAACGCTTTGCGTTTTTCGAGATCGGGTTCTTTTTCGGCTTTTTCAAACGCAGAGAAAATTCTCCTGCGAATTTCTAAAGCTTCTTCAACCGTTTTTAGTCCAGGGGCAACCGGTGCCCAATTATCATTTCCAAAGTAGTGGTGTGTCACTCCCGTGGCGACAACTAAGGTATCGTAGCTGAGTTCACCGTCTTTGAAATACAGCTTATTGTCTGCTGGATCGAGATCGACGACTTCTCCCATTAATACTTGAGTATTTTTGTTTTGACCGATGACACCCCGAATGGGAGAGGCGATATCACCCGGGGATAGGTTTCCGGTCGCCACTTGATAAAGCAAAGGTTGGAATAGGTGATAATTTCGTTTGTCAATCAGGGTGACTTTAACTGATGAAGCCCGTCCAAGTTCACGAGCGGCGTGTAGTCCGCCAAAGCCTCCACCGATAATGACAACATGATGAGGAGACTGGGTTGTAATGCTGTCTAAAGACATGAAATTCTCTCCTATGAGTTAATAGGGTAAATCTTTTAGGAAAAGGGTTGGGTTAGAAACTCTAACAATCGGTTTTGCCTACGTTTACGTTTATTTTATAATTCAATTCATTTCTTTCAAGTAGTGTAGGATACTTATTTTTTTCGTGATTTTAAATACAGATTAAATCGGTAAAATCTGGTTCTCTGATAGGATGAAATCTCCCAAATGCTAGAAACATTGAAGTGCTTTTGATTGATAGATTTAGCCTTGTTTTTTTATTTTTATAGAGAATTTATAGCGGCTTCAGTTTAATAAAAAAAACTCAATTTTTTGAGCGAGAATACCTAAAATATTTTTTTAAGTGGAGAGCAAAATAACTATTTTTTTAAGGATGTATCCAGGTAGAAGTCCGTTTCCGTAGGAACTCGCTAGAATTGACCCCCCATTAGTGAGTAGGTCTACCCAGACCCTCAAGTCTAAACGATATGCTCGTTCCAGGGACAACTCGGAAACAGCGACAGGTCTATAGACAACCCACTCGTTGACATACTCCCTTTCACTGGATTTATCGTAAATCCTAATTCAAGAGGGGAGACGCACCGTAGCACGTCTCTGCTTTGATTAAAGGTTAATTTTTTCGCCCCGAATAGAACAATCTAACAATTCCATCGGATGCTTTAACGCGATAGATTCCCCTTTTAATTTTAAATGCTTGAGAATTTGCAGAGAACAACCGGGATTTGCTGAAGCAATTAACGTCGCCCCGGTATTCAGCAAGTTCTCGGCTTTTTGTTGTCCGAGTTCGTCGGCGACTTCTGGTTGCAACAGATTATAAACCCCCGCACTTCCACAACACAATGCCGCATCAATGGGTTCTCGCAGTTTTACCCCCGGAATTTGTTGCAACAGTTGACGGGGTTGTTGGCTAATTTTTTGTCCGTGTAACAGATGACAAGCATCTTGATAAACCAGAGTTAATTCTCCCTCGGTTAACGGAGATAATGATGCAGTTAAACCCACTTCTGCTAAAAATTCCTGCACGTCTTTGACTTTTGCTGCAAAGGCTTTGGCTTTTTCTGCATATTCGGGGTCATCTTGCAACATATGACCATATTCTTTCAAGGTATGACCACAACCTGCGGCATTAATAATAATCGCATCAACGCCTGTTTTCTCAAAACTATCGATCATCTGTTTTGCCAGCGTGTGGGCTTGGTTTGTTTGTCCTTGGTGTTCGGGTAACGCTGCACAACAGCCCTGACTTTGAGGAATAATTACTTCACAACCATTGGCGGTTAAAACTCGCACGGTGGCTTCATTCACGCTAGAAAAAAATAACCGTTGTACACACCCTAAAATCATCCCCACTCGATACCGTTTTTCACCTTTTGCGGGAATAACAGTCGGTAAATTATCCTGAAAAGATGCAACTGTAATTTCGGGTAAAATCGATTCCATCGCCCCCAAACGCGGGAAAATTTTTGGGAGTAAACCTGTTGAACGGACTAAGGTTTGAACCCCAAGTTTTTGATAAATAAACAGAGGAACTAAAAACAAACGCAAACGGTTGGGATAGGGGAATAAATTAAAAATCAGCAACCGTAATAAGCGATCTCCTAAATTTCGGGAAATATTCCGTTCAACTTGAGGGCGTGTGGCTGATATTAGTTTATCATATTGAACCCCAGACGGACAAGTAGAAACACAAGCTAAACATCCTAAACAAGTATCAAAATGTTGGGCGCTTGTTTCAGATAAAGGGGCTTCGGAATTATTGATCGCATCCATCAAATAAATTCGCCCTCGGGGAGAATCCATTTCTTTTCCAATGACACGATAACTCGGACAAGTTGCTAAACAAAAACCACAGTGAACACAGGTATTAATTAAGTTGGGATCGGGTGGATTTTGGGAATCAAAACCGGGATATTCTTCGGTTGAATTGAGATGAGGATTTTGGCTGAGAAAGTTGCTGTCTTTAGCCGGAATTTTGGCTGTCGTTTTTTCTAAAGGGTGTTCAGAAGTTTGCATGGTCAATTAAAAGAGTTTTGGAACTTATTTTAACAACAGGTTAAATCAATTTTTAGCACAATCTAAGGGCGTTTAAATCTCCCCAACAAAGCGATGAGGACTGAATATATTTTCGGGATCAAACTGCTGTTTAATTCGACGCATTAAAGCAAGAGCATTTCCGTTGTATCCCCAAACCTCTACCTGTTGTTTGACTTCAGAGGGTGCGTCTAAAATCGATAGAAAACCGCCTTTAGTATTACACCAGTTTCGCAGTTCTAATATCTTTTTGGGGACAATTTCGGGTGCAACTGTTTCCCAGCGTAACACACCTAAACCCACTCCTGCATGAATTAAACCGGACGTTTGACATTGGCTGAGAGTAGCAACGGCTTCGGTGGGGGTTACTCCAATTTTACAAATGATTTGAGGGTCTTCGTTTGATTGCCAAATGAGTTGTTTTAATTGGTCCCATAAGTGATCATCTTCTTGAATATAACGTTTGCCGATTAAGCCCAATTTCTCACCGATTTCTAACAATCGAGTTGCTTGTTGATCGACACTTTCCTGTAAGCTTTGAAAGCGAACAATTAACCCCATTTCGCTTCCTTTATTCAGTTTTTCTAACAGTTGAGGCGAGAGTAAATCCACCGCAATCGGCGTTAAAGCAGAGGATAATAACGTTTGAGTGGCGATCGCAATTGCCTCACTTTTTCCCGTTAAAAGTACAGTTTGAGAAGTCGGAGAAACTGGATAAACTCGTAACGTAACTTGAGAAATCATTCCCAATGTTCCGTAAGATCCAGTTAATAACTTCACGACCCCCTGCTTTAGCGATTTTACCATCGGAACGCACAAAAGAAATCCCCAAAATTTGATCACGGACTCCTCGATAACGTTGTCGGAGTGAACCCGTATCTCCAGTGGCAATTATTCCGCCAATTGTTGCGGTTTCAGGATAAGCTGGATCAAGGGCGAGAAATTGTCCGGTTGCTGCTAAAATTTGTTGGAGTTGATGAACAGACATCCCTGCTTCAACCGTCACTGTTAAGTCACCAACCGCGTGTTCAATCAGTTGATTTAAACGTTGGGTACTGACGATTAAATTAACATTTTTGACTAATCCTCCCCAATGTAACTTACTCCCCTTTCCGCAAGGAAGAATACCGAGTTGATGCTGTTTTGCGTAAGCAATAACATCGGCGAGTTCAGCTTGAGTGTTCGGATAAATGATAGAATTAACGGTGGTTTCCGGTGCAATACTGCGAAAAATCCGATTTTGATCAACCGGATCAATTTCACTACAGTGATCAATTCCAGATTCACCGACAATTGCTTCTAATTGGCGATAATGTTCGCGACTCAAGGGTGAGGTTGGGTTTTGATTAGGAGTTGAAATCAGGTTCATTTAGAAACGTAATCCATCACTTTTATTGAAAATTGAGATATCTCTATTTTAGAACGACTGCGATCGCATGGAAACAAAATTTACTCGATTCCCGTTTGACTGTTTCAGTTTCTCAGCAAAAAATCATTTTATTTTGACTCATTTTATTTAAACTATTCAGTAGACA
>CAZNCM010000003.1:23581-27843 GCA_964571155.1 uncultured Lyngbya sp.
GGAATGACGGTGAGTCGGGCTTGGCAAACTCGTCAACGACGCATTCAAACGCAAGAAAATAAGCAAAAAAGTAAAATTCCCCCGACGGTTGGACGAGAACATTTAGAAGTCGGGCGCTGGTTAACGGGGAGTGTGGTTGGTATTACGTTAATTGCAGTTGCCTATTCGATTTATTTTAAGGGTGTTTTTAAAGATTTAACCCCCGAAAAAACCCCACAAGCAATTTTTATTATACTCATTTTTGTAGCGACTATTGCTTCTTTAGTGTTCCTCTACAAAGCCAAACCTAATCAACCTGTATGGCGAGGTATCTTTGCGACATTAACTTCAATGGGATTAATACTTTTAGGGTGTCAAGAAGGAGTATTTAGACGGGGCTATGAATGGTATATTTCTCACTACTATTATGGGATAATAGCCGCTTTATTAATGGTAATTTCTTTGGCAGTTATTCCAGAAATTTATAAAAACAAAAAATGGCGCATTGCCCATACAGCTTTAAATTGTATCGCTTTACTGTTATTTTTTGCTCAAGGGATTACCGGGGCGCGAGATTTATTGGAAATTCCGTTAAGTTGGCAACAGAAATATCTTTATCAATGTGACTGGAATGAGCAAACTTGTCCGTTTGAAAGTTCGAGTCGTTTAGAACTGTTTCCGACAGATTTTGTTAACTTGAGTTCTGAAGAAAGAGAGATTCATCCACAATAATTTATTGGGGCGCAAACGACAGCGCCCTGAACTTTAAATTCTGAACTGTTTAGTAATTATGGTTTCTGAGAATCGAGATCAGTTTTGTGAGAATCAACGTTACTACTACCATTATTCTGCTGTTGAGAGAGTCGCATCAGCAAGTCTTTTAACTCAGAAGACAACTCTAGAGGAAGACTTCCGCGAACGTGTAAATCTCGTTGAGGAAAGGGAATTTCAATATTTCGGAGTCGAAATATCGCTTCAATTTGATAATATAAGTTGCTACAAATAATCACATTACGACTCGGCTGAGAAATCCAAACTCGCAGTTCAAAATCGAGAGAACTATCCCCAAACCCTTTAAATAAAACTTGAGGAGAAGGCATTGCTAAAATATCAGGATTTGCTTTGGCGACATCTAATAAAGACTGTTTAACAGCCTCAATATTAGACCCATAGGCGACTCCTACCGGAAGACGCACACCAGAAACCGGATGATCATGATCCCAGTTAATCAATTCCATTTCTAAAAAACGGGAATTGGGAACAATAATAGAAATCATATCTAAGGTTTTAATCACGGTACTTCGAGCGCCAACTCGTTCAACAATGCCTTGATATTCTCCAATTTCAATATAGTCTCCCACTTGAATTGGACGCTCAAATAATAGTACAATTCCACTCCCAAAATTCTTGGCAATATCTTGAAAACCAAAGCCAATCCCCACACCCAAAGCACTGGCGAGAATCGTCAATGAACTCAAATCTAATCCCCAGATTTGTAATAAGACAATGGTTCCAATGCAAATTAAACTATATCGAACAATAACAGTAATAACTTCTTGAGCGCCTCGATTAATTCCAGTAACGTTTAAGATTCGCGATCGCAATAAATCACTAATAACTTTGGTAGAAACAATCAAGATCCACAATAAAGCAATTAAAAATAAAACATCAGGAATAGAATAGGATTGATTAGCAAAGCTGATTATATCTGAAGTTAAAGTAGAAATTAAAGTCCCTGTTACCTCAAAACTCAGTCGCCGAGTGAATGGAAATTGATTGGCAATGTATAAAATTGTCGCCATCCAAATACCGACTCTAACACTAGCCAGAGTCAGGGACACAAACAGATCTATACTGCGATGATATTTAGATTGTTCTTGGTCTTCAGTTTGCTGTACAGGAATAACTTTTTTAAAGAAACTCCGCAGAGATTTATTCCAAAATTTACCTAAAATCCAGTGACATAAAATAGCAAAGCTTAAAATGAATATGGAGCGAATAAAAGCATCTCTTAAAAACTTTAGACTGCGTTCTTTCTGAGCTTTAATTAAAGAAGTTTGAAGCTTTTTGCGCCAATTTTCTGCTTGCTCTTGCTGATTATTCCCCGCTTGAGAATCTCGTTCTGTTATCGTCAGTAAGTAGCGATCATTCAGCCAAATGGTAGGTAAATCATTATTTTGTCTGATTTCTAGCTCTATAGGTTCTTGTGAAGAAACTGCTTCCTGTAGTTTAGAATTAATAATATCGGCTCGATCTTGAGCGGTGAATTCTCCAGAACTGCTCACCTTAAATAATCGTATACCATCAAGCGTAATCGGTGCTGTATTTTGCTTAAATCCTTCAGCCGTGTTGTCCTGGGCTGAAACTGGGTTGAACAATAAAAAGCTACTTAAAATTAAAATAATTACTAGGAATAATCCTTTTTTTAAAGAACGTAAATAAATCGGTAAACTCTTTCTTTTTGCTGTAATTATTTTTCGGATTTTATTAATAATTTTGACCATAAATTTAATAATTTTATAAAGTTATTAAAAACGATTGTTAGATTTTTTGAAGAGAACTTAATTTAGATCAGTTTACTCTCAATAGAAACCAGATAACATCCATCAATTCGCCAACTGCAATCAGAATGTTTTTCCATCATATAAACAGCTCTAAAAGGGGTTCCATTCGGAGAAAGTAAAAGCACCGTTTGAGTCGGAATACCTTGAACAAGAGCGACATCTTCAAATACCGTAGAACGAGGACGATAAACAGCAGGATACTCGGTTTTAACCATCTGCATAAACTGCTCTGCTGTACCAAATTGGGTCTGAATTTCTAAACTGGCAAATGCAAAAGCACTGACAGCATCATCTCTTTGAAAAGCTTGGATTTGACGTTCAATCACAGAACGGATCTCACTGCGATCGCAATCAGTAATTTCCATGACTTACGTGTTAATTTATACAGAAATGAACAAATCAGCAAAACAGAGAATGACCTCACGTACAAAGGATTTCCCTGTGATCAAATTATAAAGAGAATCCTGCTCATATTACCCGATCACCTGAAGCAAAAACCAATTATCTTATTAGGGGAAATGATCATCAGATTGCCAACCCATGACTCAAACTGTTTGGATAGCCAGACACGGAAATCGGATAGATTTTGTGAACCCCGAATGGTTCAATACCGCAGAACGTCCCTATGACCCCCATTTGTCCAATGATGGTTTTGTTCAAGCCCAGCAGTTGGCCAACCGCTTAGTCGGAGAAGGGATTACTCATATTTTCTCCTCTCCGTTCCTGCGAACCGTACAAACCGCTCATGTGATCGCAGAAACGCTTGACTTATCCTTAAAACTCAATTGGGGTTTGGGTGAATGGTTAAATTCCGAGTGGATGTCCGCCTATCCCGAAACTCTAGCCCCCCAAATCTTAGCGCAAAAATTTCCAAAAATAGACCTCTCCTCTGCCGTTGGTGAGGCTCGTTATCCTGAAACCTGGCAAGATTGTCTTGATCGTACCGCCAAAACCGCTCAAAGTCTTGTTGCTGCTTATCCCAATCAGGATTTGTTGTTTGTGGGTCATGGTGCTTCGGTTTTGGGTACAGCACTCGGTTTAGTCCCTACTTTAGCAGAAACAGACATTCATGCTTCTCTTTGTTGTTTGGTAAAATTAGTTCGTCACGATAACGAATGGATCGTTGAACTTGATGGCGATGTTTCCCATCTGGATGCGACTGAAAAAGTCGTTCGATTTAACTAACAGATTTAATCAGTTTAGCGATCGCGCTTGGACAATCAGACTCTCAATTCTATTGCTCTAAGCGATCCCCTCTAAACTCTTGTATCCTAAACTTTGAAGGCTTATTTGAGATTATCAAACATGATCGATCAAACATCTCCTCAAACTCAAAATACAGAAGTTGTCGTGATTGGGAGTGGAATAGGGGGTTTAAGCTGTGCGGCAATACTTGCCCGCTATGGCTTTGCAGTAACGGTTTGTGAGAGTCATACTATACCCGGCGGGGCGGCCCATGGCTTTGAACGGGAGGGCTATATTTTTGACTCGGGGCCATCGCTGTATTCGGGAATGTCTTACAGTCCCTCGACGAACCCGTTAAAACAAGTTCTCGATGCCATCGGTGAGGATATCTCCTGGAAAACTTACAATGTTTGGGGCTGTCGTTTACCTGAAGGTGATTTTGATACCTCCGTTGGGGCGGATCAGTTTTGTGAGGTGTTGATGCGGTTGCGAGGGCCGGAAGCCGTTCAAGAATGGCGAGAACTTCAACGAGTA
>CAZNCM010000003.1:27853-28640 GCA_964571155.1 uncultured Lyngbya sp.
GCGCTATGATTTGGGTGCAATTTTTACGTTAGGTCGCTTCGCCCTGCCCTTGTTGCAAAGTGTTCCCCACGCTTCTAAACTCACGGGAGCATTTGGCCCGATTATGGATGAAGTGATTAAAGATCCATTTACTCGCAATTGGCTGGATATGTTGTGTTTTCTGTTGTCTGGACTGCCGGCTAGTGGCACCAGTGCGGCGGAAGTGGCGTTTATGTTTGCCGAGTGGTACAGACCCGAAGTGGTGTTAGATTATCGCGTAGGCGGCAGTTCGGGGGTTGTCTCAAACTGGGCGCTCATGTCGAACAGGTTTTAGTCGAAAATAATCGAGCGGTGGGTGTACGTCTACGGGGCGGCGAGGAAATTCAGGCTTCTAAAGCGGTAGTTTCTGCGGCTTCGGTTTGGGATACGCTGAAGTTAATTCCGTTGGGGGCGTTACCGCAAAGCTATGTCAAAGAGCGATCGCAGACTCCTGACTGTGAGAGTTTTATGCACCTGCATCTCGGTATTGACGCGACGGGTTTACCAGAAGATCTCGCTTGTCATTATATTACAGTCAATGACTGGGATCAGGGAATTACTTCGCCTCTGAATTTGATAGTGATGTCTATTCCAACTGTGTTAGATCCGTCTCTCGCACCGCCTGGAAAACACGTTATTCATGTTTATACGCCGGGGAATGAGCCTTATGATCTTTGGTCCGGGTTGGATCGTCGCAGCCCTGAATATGCCCAACTCAAGGAAGAACGGGCTGAACCGATGTGGAAAGCGTTAGAACGGGTTATTCCTG
>CAZNCM010000003.1:28650-42764 GCA_964571155.1 uncultured Lyngbya sp.
TTGGTGGGGACACCGCTCACCCATGAACGCTTTTTACGCCGTCACAGAGGCTCTTACGGACCTGCAATTCCGGCTGGACAGGGGACGTTTCCCGGCCCTCAAACTCCCTTAGCGGGGCTGTTATGCTGCGGAGATTCAACGTTTCCAGGGATTGGTTTACCTGCGGTGGCAGCCAGTGGGATGATTGCAGCGAATACGTTGGCATCGGTTCAAAAACATTCGCAAATGTTGGATGATATTGGCTGTGGAGTTTGAGGGAAAATCGCGTTATAAAATCTAATGGGTGAGCAGTTCTTCAACAGTGAGAGCAAATTCTGGAAACGTTGGCGAAATAATGCGTTCGCGCAGCGTGCCGTCAGGCGTATCGCTTCCTTGATAGCTATTCATTGTTAAAATAGGGGAATAGGTTTAAGTGCGATCGTATTTCAACGGTTAGGTTTTGGTGGTCTAGCTAAAACATCAGAATTACTACCTTCAAAGTTATCCTTTGGCTTGGGCTTTTGTTGAACCTGCTGATCTGTTTTGATTATTGGTTTACTACCCTTATCTTTACCTTTGAGTACGGGTTTAGGAGTGATGCTAGAACTACCAGAAGTACCGTTAGGGTTGCTTACCTGTAAAGGAGTAGGTAATACAGGACGGTTTTGATACTCTTTCGCTTCGATAGTCATGTACCGCGTTTGATCTGCATTTGGAGTTTTATCATCGCACCGCAACATTGCTAATAACATTTCAATTCGTCGTGTTTCCTTGAGGCTGGTTGCTTTCGTTTTATCTGGACGTTCCCGATCTTTGTCACTAATTCCCTTTTCTGGATCGAACATAAAATCTTCAAACGCTTTTACACAGTCTTTCTCGTGTTTAGCAGTCTCCGCTTGGTTTTCTTGCCCAGTTTTCCATTGATCGCCATCGAATAAATTGCTATAACGAGAGGTGCGATCGCTTAGATGCAAATCATAATCAATTTTCACTGCACCCATTCCTAAAGGTTTACCCATTCCCAGAGAAAAACAGTATTTTTCCTTTGTTTTATCAGTTTCCAGTGGTTGCGATTTATCCCTGCTAAGACTCAACACCCATAACAATGCACCAAGTTCAATATCACTGAGATTTTCAAAGTGAATATCAAAAGTAAATTTAATTCCTGGGTCAATAGGTTTAATTAAGCTCGTTTGACTATCTGCATTCTCAGGAATTTCCTGTTTTTTATATTTTTTATGCCAATATAGCTTATGTCCTCGGATAACAGTTTCTCCTTCTTGTGTATCTGTTGGAGGCTGACTAGCATAGTGTTTAAGTTCTGGCTTTTTATCGCTAGTTTGAACCAGATAATGCTGAAATGTAGTCGGTTTTGGGCTAGATAGCAGAATTTTATCAGGCTCTTTATCAAGACTCGATTTGACTTTTTTATCCTGATTTGGCTGAAGTGTAGCATCAGTTATGAATACTCGACTAGCATAGGCTTCTTTTCGAGGTTTTTTGCCATCCACATAACCAAAAATAGCTTCTGCAATATCTGTAAGCGACGTATCTCTCAATTTAGGAGGTACAAATTTTAATGGAGAATGCTCGTAGGGTAAACGAAACATCTGCGCTCGTCCAAAAAAGCGCACAGTGTTATCATTATTTAGCAAAAAGAACACAGGTTCTCCATCTCGAAGATATCCATCCTGTTCACGACTACCGCGAGATGGTTTATCTTTAGGATAAGCTTTTTCTTGCCACTTCGTTATCTGATCGTCATCTTGAAAACGCCTGATTATCTCTTCATCAACGGGGTACTCATTCAGTCTTTCATCTAAAAACACAAATTCTAGATGTTTGTGCTGCATATCTCCTGTTATTACAAGTGTGCCTTTTTGTAATCCTGGCGCAGGATTACAACTAGCTGAGTGAACTTTACGAAAGCGTAAATAAAGGTCAGGATGTCGTTGTTTTCCATTTCTATTAGTTTGTTGAATGAAAAAGTGATCTTGTTCCAATGGCTCAATATCAACATAGATCTTTTGATGTTGGTATGTCCAACTTGGCGTTTTTGAAGGACTAGATCCTTGATATAGCGGTTTGGTTGGAATATTAGGCTGATTAGGAATAACTTTATTAATTACATTTCTATCAATACGACCGTAGCCACATTCTTCAATAACGTAAGAATTACCACGCTTGCGTAGAAAACCTGCATGAACTTTAGAGCGATAGCCATCAGCTTTAGGGTTTGGGGGAACCTCAACATCTGTAAGATTTTCAACAAAGTTAGCTTGATAAATTTCTCTCAAAGCAGGATCGCCCAGCGATCTATAAAATTGTTTTTTGTCAGTCACTCGCTCAATTTTACTAAAACTAACAATTTCAACCAAAGTCCGTAGCATTCCGCGTATGCTGCTACCAGGAATTACAGGAAGTTTATTATAAGGATAGCTGAAAAATGGAGCTAAGACTTCTTTTCTTTCCTTTTCCCATTTAGCTTTTTCTTCTTTCTCCCATCGCTCTCTTTCTTCTTTCGTTTTATGTATGGGAGGTTCTGAGTATTTAGAAAAATTATCAGGTGTAAGTCCACAACGAGTATACAGAGGAGATTCAGTGGTTAAAGTGCATTCAATTTTCCCAGTGTGACGTTTTATTTTTACTGTTTCTCCATTAATTAAATGTTCTGAATAGTCATGGTAGCAGTTTTGTTCAGGTAAAGGCTGTGCTTCAACTACTTTTTCTGGTAGTTCAACAAAATTGTAAGGTGCGATCGCTCTACGTTTTGGATCGGTAATATTATCAATATGCTTAGGACTCATTTATTTATCCTCCCAATATTTTTTAGATAAAAGTACATCAGTTTCAATATCAAATTGCCAAGTATCAGGAAACTTGGTTTGTTTATACTCAAATCGAACACTCTCTAGCGCATTAGCATAGACTTTAGCTAATATTTCTGCTAGGTAAGGTTTGAGACTGAGAGAGTCTTCTAATAAATACCGAATTTGCCGCCGTTGTTCAATAATAGTTAATTCCCAGCCATTAAAATTTTCAGGAATATTGACATACATTCGCTTGAGAAGATGAGCAAAGAGTACCATCAATCTATTTCTTAATTCTCGGCGATCGCTTCTTCCAAAACTCTCTATCTCCTCAATTAAATTATCAAAATATAGATGATCAATATCTCGTTTTTTTAATTTAGCCACAGTATCTTCACACCAGGCTACAAAATCTTGCTCGTAAAGCGTATCGTTTTTTGGTATTATTTCAGCCATGATTTTCCTCCTTAGTAGCTAAATTGACTCCTGGGATTCATTTCCTAATGTAACCCCTTCATATAAAACTTCAATTGGACATTCAAACTCAATGCTGTTTAATGCGATCGCCTCTCCCTCATAGCACGCATAATAAAGCCACATTTTCCCATCTCCTCGATGATAAACTTCAACTGACTTTGATTCTGAGTCTACTAAAACATATTCTTGTAAAGTGGGAATCTGACGATAATACTTGAATTTGTCACCGCGATCGTAAGAAGCTGTACTGGGAGAAAGAACTTCAATAATAACTTTAGGATGTTGAATAAAATTACGAGATTTTAAATCATCAGGATGACAAGTAACCACTAAATCAGGATAAAAATAACGACTTTTTTCACTAGCCTGAACTTTCACATCCGATACATTGACTCGACAACCTCTCTGACGTAGATAAGCTCTGAGTGCTGTATAGAAATTAAGGGCAATATCATTATGAGGAATACTCCCCCCTGTCGTCGCCAAAATTTCGCCGTCAATGTATTCATGGCGAAGTTCTTGCTTGGCTTCCCATTCTAAGTATTCTTCTGGGGTCATTTTTTGAGGATATTGGGGTTCAGCAATCATAACTTTTCCTCATTTTTGTTACTTTCTATTTTAACAGATTCTAAATGTACCAACCGACTTAAATAAATTCTCGCCATTCCACTCTCATCATAATCAATATAATGACGAACTTTTAATCGTAAAGTAATATCCGTTAAAGGAACAGCGTGTTTTAGTCCTTGAGAACCATCTGAAACTAAAGTAAAACCATTTTTTTCTCTTTCTCGTTGAGTTCCCCAGAGAATTTGATTTTCATCAGGAAGATGTTCTGGGTTATTATCATCTTTTATTAGTCGTGCTTTGAATTTGTCACCGACTTTCCAAAGCATCACTTCAGCATTTTCACCAAAGATACGACATTGTTGAAGAGTTTGCGATCGCAAAACAGGCAAGTTATGTTTAGGAAATAACTCTTCTGAATTAGGAAATAACTCTTTAGACGGATTCGCTGTGATTAAATTCCCATCTTGGTCAAACTTGCCCCAAATTACACCATCATCGGCATGAGCTAATAAATATTTCAACTCTTGCTCTTTGGCTTTATATTGCAGCCAAGAGTATAAAGTTTGAGGATCTACAATTATTTCAGTATCTTTAAGCAATTGGCAATCAGGCTTGATCATTTTTGGTAGTCTCCTGTTGAGCATATTCGACTAATCGGTTAACATAATTTTCTAAGTCTTGGCGATCGCTACCTGTAATTTCTAAAGAGTTTTTACTTAAGTCAGGTTGAGCAATTTTCCATGACTTTTGCTCTTTTGTCCAAATTAAGTCTGCTTTAATTCCTTGTAACCTTCCTCTCCCAACACTACTAGAACCACCAACGGGTAAATCTTCTGTCCACAAATCTTTAAGTAGTAGTAACAGTAAGCCAATTTCGTGTTCTATAGGGTTGCGTAGTTCTATTTCTAATTTTAGCTCTGTTTCATCATTTGCAAAAACAGGCTGTTCTTGAAATAAAGCGCCGTGATATGCACCGCCTGTAAAGCGATCAATAGCGATTCGAGTTTGTACCAAATCAGTTGTATGATTGATGGTACTCTCATGGACAATTAGACGGCTTGCTTGCGATCGCTTTCTATTTACATCCCCAAAAATACATTGGACAATTTCCGGTTCTTTGTCACATTCCGGGTTTTGACCAAATGAACACTGAAGTGTTTTGACAATTCGTTCAGCACGATGACGCAATACTCCTGCTAAACTTGTACCAGAGAGAACAGATGTTAAGACTTTTGCTTTTAGAAGATTATGTGCAAAGAAAAATAATTCCCAATTTTCAGAACTCCATAAATCTATTTCTGATGGCAACTCACCTAGAATCTGGATAGCTCGGTCAAACAGCCATTTAATTTGTTGATTAATTATTCGGTAAGATTTCAAATGCACAACATCAGGTGCGCGTCCCGTTTCTGCTTGACCGGAACGAATAAGTAAGGGACTGGCGAGGGTAAATGTGGCGTTGATGGTGAAGCGATCGCGCTGATCTTCTCTCTCTAATTCATCGAAATCTACTTTATTAATATTAGCTTGAGTAAATGCGTCTTTAATTGATGAATAACTAGGAAGTTCAGAAAATAAAGCTGTGTGCCAATGCTCAAACTTTAACCAAGCCATGCGATCGCCTGGATCTTCCAGATTAAAATCCCAAACCTGCCATTCTTTGACATGACAGCGACCAAAACCCCGACGTTTTTTCATACCAAGGCTAATTTCACCTTGTTCGAGGCCAGAGAGCGCGATCGCCAAAGATTTAAGCAACGTAGCTTTATTTTTGTATTGATATACTAACCACTTAAAAAAGAAATTGGAGAAATACTTAGTTTCAGCTAACTGCTTTTCTGTAGCAATAGCCTTAATTAAGGTAATTTTTATATCTTCTGCCTCAATCAACAATTCAAAACACAAAGGAAACTCAGTTCCCGCTTGCAGTAGTTCTAAGTCATATTTAGCTTTATCAGCAGCAGTCCGAGTAATACTATTGATTTTCACTCCATCTCTGAGTTCGGATTGAATGGGTTTAGCGCTGATAGCATCGTCAATAATTAGAGAACTTTGTGTGTCTTGTTCTCTTAATTCGATTCTCTTGGTTTCACTTTTATTCTGTTCATTCTTATAAGAGAACAAATCACCAAATAGTTTCGTGGCTATGTCATGGCGTATGTCGCTTTTCCCATATCCTTTCTTTCGTTCGCGTAAATAGTTCCGTAAAGCACCCGCAATTGATGAACCTGTAAGTAAAGCATATTTATCATCAAGGCTATCTCGCCGTAATGGTAAATCGGTAGGACTATCTGCATCTCCTGTGCCTAAACAAGTCGGAGTATCAAGCACTAATGTTCCGCGTATAACAATGCGTTTAGTAATCAGCCGATGGTCTTTTCTATAAAGTTCAGTCATTGTTTTTATCCTTCATCATTTTTTTAGAAACTGCAATAATTAAACGGAGGGTGTATTCTAGGGATAACTGGTTATCCAGAGTTTTAGATTGACTAGCAATAGTAATGCCTGGTTGATTGACAACTATATATTTTGCCCCCCAGGATAAAATGAAACTTTCAGGATTATTTAACCAATCTCTAATTTGATCATCTAATTTTTTACCGTTACTCATCTCAGTTTGTTTAAATTGAGTACGAGCAGTTTTAGTCAAATTATCAGAATTTTCATCTCTACCGACTAATTCATAAAGTGGATCTGGCTTACCTTCAGCTAAAGCTTTTGCAGCTACAATCATCAACCTTGACAGTTGGCTATTGGAGATTTTACTAGAATCTTTTGGCGTATTAGCTTCTAACCTTTCTAGTAGTAACTCATCTAATTTTTGCCTCAGTAGTCTTTCTGCCATTCTTTCAGCAATTTTCTCTGATTCTGAACTCAAAGACTTTCCTTTTTGATTACTGGCTGTCGAGTCTACATATTTACTAGCAGAAAAAGTGCTTTCTTCCGTTAACCAGTTCAAGACTAAACAGCCAAAACCATCTACTCGCCTTTCACCAACTCCTTGTGCTTCTAAAATTTTTACTTTTTCATCAAAAGTCTCTTGCTGTGATTCATCGTAAAATTTCGGGATTTCAAATACAAAAACGCTTCCTGCTAGGATTGCTGGAACTTGCGGTAAAGGCAAACCCCATTTGCGGTTAAATCCTCCAACAATTGTACTGCTGGCATAAGTGTCTATATGCTTGAGAGTTAAGCCGAATTCATCACACAATAACTTAACTAATTCTTGCGGATCAGTAGTATATTGACCCCACTCATTGCGTAAAATTATATCACTCAGCAAGGTAACAGTTAAATTGGTCTCGCGTTTTTTCCTGTCTTCCCAATCTTTATAAACCTCATGCCAGTTATTGTCATCTGGTAATAATTCAATCGTTACATGACCGTAACCTGCACTTTGAGAGCCTCCAAGCCAAGCGTTAATTTTTTCTGTTTCCTTTTCGGGTTGCAGTAAAGATTTAATTATCTCAGCATCTTGCTCGGAATCACATAAAACTACACCTTGAAAAGTTTGCCCTGCATCAATAGCATCATACCGAAATACTGCACCACTGCCTTCATTTCCTCTACCCCGTTGACGGTTACGCTGATTGTGGATATTAATTCTACGTTTTTCTTGATAGATAATAATCTCACTATTATCAGCTAAACAAAAACCACGATCTAATCGTTGAGGTGAGTCTGGTCTTCTGTTAATTGCAGTTTGGCTAAAATCCCAGATATCTCCATCTAATTCCTGACCTTTTTCTTTATATAATGAAAGAGGAATGGGTAAAGTACGCTGTTCTTTTACTGAATCGAACAAATAAGCGTTTAAGTAACGGACTGTATTATCAAAAAACAATCGAGTTACATCAGGGAAACGATGACTATCCAGAATATCATCGGTTTCTTGCAGTCCGTGATGCTTTGTAAGGTGATTGAGATAGCGACCAATTAGCATTCCCCGAATCATGCTGCCAGGAATGTAAGAATGAGAAACATCACTATTTGGATCACCTTGTAATGATGTAGCAAGAATCGGTTGCTGTGCATGGAGCAAAAAAGTAATGGCTTTCATTTAATCACCTCAAAATAGTTAAGATTTTTTGCAGTAATATCCTCATCAATATTGTTATCTTTGTCTTTGTAATGGAGGGTACATCTTACATGACCTCTACCTCGGTTGCGTCCGCTTCCTATACGCCGAAGTGCCAATGTACCGACTCCCAAAAGTGCCAACATTTCTGGTGTAGGATTTTCATCAAAGAATAAAGGAGCCTCAAAACTGGGTGCAGCATCCAAAGGATCGCGTATGACAACTCGAAATGACCGCAAGCTATGTTCCGCAGGTGCGCCATCTTCAGGATTGATCGCGGTTTGTTTGCGAATAGCAGTCAAAGAAGCAAGGACATCTTCACGAGTTGGAAATTCATCTTGTTGTCGTTGATATGCCACAGCCTCGCGTAAATCTTCAGGTAAACAAGCATCACCAACGTGCATTTTTGCCATTGTTTCGTCAGTGCTACCCGGTTCGCCAAATAAAGTATTTCTGATTTTCAGCCATTCTTGACGCTGAGTTTCTGGAAGTAAAAGAACAAAGTTATCGCATTCCTCACTTAGTAAACCTTTGAGGGTGCGTCCTCTCAAATAGGGAAAACCATAGCGATCGTGTTCTACTTCTGAATCAATTAAACCTGCAATTCCATCCCCTCGTCCAAAGGTTGTATCGCTCAAGAGTTTGATTTTGATGGTGTACATAACTTATTCTCCTAATGGGATGTAAAATTCCATTGCTTCAATTGCATCAAAGTAGCGGCATCTTCCTCTATCCCAACCTTTCTTCTTGAGAGAGGAATTAGCTTTAGGGAAAGTGGGTAACTCATCTATGGCGTATGCTTTGAGAAATTGCTCTGTTGCGGTTATACCTTCCGGTAAAACTTCTCGAAGTGCAATAATTTTATTACGTTTATCTTTCCAAGGTTCTTCTTCGTTAAAGGATCTGATGACTTCCGCAAAATCAGTCCAAGTTAGCCAGAAGTCAGTATATTCGTGCGATCGCATTGGTCGTGTTGTTAATTTTCCATTTTGATACTCTCGCTCTCTAATTTCTCCAATTGAACCTAACAAGCCACTAGCGGCAATATGCCAATCAAGAGCAGAAAATATTGTTTTTCTGTCTGAATATTGATTTGTTTCTTTTCGCACAAACTTTTTCGCATTAGTGCATAGCTGTTCGCAAAGTTCGTAAGCTCTTGAGAAAGGATAGTGAGTTTTAACAATAGCTATCCCCGCACAAGCTGTGGCTTTACCTTTTCCATCAGGTAAATCTTGAGTTTCTTCTTCAAATGCTTTCAAAAACTTAGCGGCTAAAGGTAAACCAATCCGACCATCACACACAAAGATAACATCGTCGCCCCCATAAACAATAGGACGAAAAGGTAAATAATTTTCTTTGATTTGAAACTTTCCTGCCACTTTATTTTCTTGATCAATAGACTTAATAAGCAAATCAGCCGTAGCAATTAAAGCTTGCTCACCTGCTTTATTCACTGCCCAAGATAGTTTTCGCATGGCAATAATAAAATCTCGATTTGCATCTGGAATAGGTTTGTTTTTAGACTCTGCTTTTCCATACTCTTCAAATCGCTTGCCCATTCTGTTACCATCTGCGTGAACCACAGCAATATAACTGCTTTCTTGTTCTGAGCGACCCATATCATCCACATCACGAGCCACTTTATATTTACTGGGTTTATTGTTAAAGAGCATTTGTTCAAGATTGCTGTTAGCTAATTCGTGGGCTGCTTTCAATTTCTTAACGATTTCTCTTGAAGCAAGATAGCCTTCGCCTTCTGGAATTCCATATTTACCATCAGTATTTTCCTCAGCTACTAATCCAGTTGATTTGCAAGTTGCTGTTACACCTAAACCCAATAATGGAACAGAAGGTCTAGGTTTTCTTTTTTGAGCATCTAGTTGAGATTTTACGAGATGGTTTTCTATTATATCTTGTAACAATTGTCGTTCCCAATTAAAAGGATGATGAGCAATTACAAGATTGAGTCCTGGTGCTTCTTCTAATACTTTTTTAGTCAGCTTGCGAGTGAAATCTCTAGCGTATTCAATAGTTCTAAACAGCAACACGGTATTACCGCCACCTGCATAAATTAACTCAGCTACCAAATTTTCTTCTTTGGTTATGCGTGGTTCTAATTGATTCGCTTCCGGTTTAGGAATATGAATTTTGTCAAAACCAAAATCTTTAAGGAACTCCTCAACCCAATCAGTTGTTGCTAACTTTACTAAGTGGGAAGCCCCAATATTTTCCTTCAGTCGGTTGCTACCGAAGACGTACTTCTGAATTCCTGTTGTGTCAATAACTGTGGCAATGTAGTTATTCATGCTAGTTTTATTTAATAAGGTTTACCATCAATCCAGTTAGCAATATTCCTTGATAGATTCTTGAGATGTTTGTGACCAAAAACAGCTATTTTGGTGTCTTCAATGAGAGAATTAAAAGTTTTTACTATATTCTCAGGTTTACTGTGAAAGCAAACCAAAGCGACTCTAGCCTCAGCACCACCTAACTGTTTGGCTCGTATGTATGCCTCAAATAGCTTTTCTTTACAACGTTCAGTAGTACGAGAAGTTGTACACGAAATAGCAAATAGTTGATAACTGCGCCTAAATGCTACATCAAATTGAAACTTTTCCCATTCCTCATCCGGCTTATCAATGATGTTGAAAGACATCGCACTAGCAGTGATTTTAGGGTTGATTTCAATTTTTACAGTTTTGTCCTTCAGTGGTGGTTCGTGAGAAATTTCTTGAATTTTATCTAGGACATAATGTTCTAACCAACCACAACTCAACCACTCACAAACATGAGATAATTTTTCAAAACTTCCTCTTTCTTTAGCTGTTGTTAACGACAAATTACCCGATAATGCGCCTAAATAGTCGATTAAAATATTTTTGATTTGATCAGGAGCTTCTATTTTCTGATGTTTCTTTTTGCCAGGTTTTTCTGGATCATCTATTTCTAGATTTACATTGAAATCAAGGCTTGAAACATTTTCTAACTCTTCTTCATTTTTCCAATCTACATATCGTCCGTATTTATTCTGTTTTTGTGTATTTGGGGTTAAGACTTTATCACACCACTTTAACCAAGAGCTATCAAACTGATTTCTCTCCTTATCATTCATATACAATGTTAGCAATTCTTTAGCAGCTTCAACCAATTTAGGTTTATTAATTGGTTTCTTTCCTTTTTTCCAATACAAGCCGTGCAACTTAAACAGCGTTTCTCCTGTTATATCTAGTTTTTCTGTCGGTACATCTAATGGAATTGGTTGATTGTTCTTTTGATCGAACATCATTTTTAAAGTACGGGAATCAAGGTAGCTAAATCGTGGTTCCTCAGATAGTTTCAATTCCGGGTCAAGTAAAGCTTGATAGGCATGAACAGCCATTGCTTTTGTCCCACCCGTATAGTTCAATCCAAATACTGTTTTTTCGGGGTAGTGTTTTTTAAGTTGTTTTACTTTGTCTTGGATAGCTTTTTGAATTTCAAACGCATTGGCTTCGTTGTTCCAAAGTTCAACTTTTTCTTCTTCAGTAACGGTTAACCCTTTAGGATCTAAAACTTCTTTTAGACGCTTGTAAGCCTCAAAAGTATGTTCGCTGTAAACTAGATAAGGTTTACCACCTTCTCTCAGTAATGTCTTAGCGGCTACATAGTTCGGTAAAGGATTCTCCCCAATCAACAAAAACAGGTGATCAACTTGATGATATTCCCAATCTAACGGATTTGTACTGGTCATAACGTCCTCCAAAACTGAGGTTAACAGGTTAATACAATTCAGACTGGCTCAAATCTAATGTTTTGTCCCTATACTCCGAACTTCCGAAAAGCTTAACTCTAGTAATCTTATTGCAGACAAGCTGATTTAAAGCTTTTGTTCACAAAATTTTACTCGATAAAATGGCTTGAATAAAACAATTTTTCTTGAATTGTTCTTAATCTTATTTATAGATGTTATTAACCCCTCTTTGAATGGACTTCATCTGCTGAATGGCAGCATATACCCCTCATATATCAAGGGTTCGATAACGATATGGGGGTTTGAGTTTTGTCTCTATTTTGATTTTATCATGCTGTAAAATAGGGTATTCTCAGAACGATTTAAGATGGATATAAAGTTGAATAATAAAAAAAAAATGTGCGAGAAACTAACTTAATATCAGTTCCTAGCACAACAGTAAAGGGTTGAAATTGTGTTTAATTTAAAATGCCTTCTACATAGGGAATCGGATCAGTTAATCCGAGTTCTTGAAATGCAGCTAGCCGTAGTTTACAGGAGTCACAAACACCACAGGCTTTTTCTTCTCCGGCATAGCATGACCATGTTTTTTCCCAGGGAACTCTTAAGCGATTTCCTAGTTGAATAATTTCTGTTTTTTTGAGATGAATCAGGGGAGAATTAATAGTAATCGGGTTTCCTTCTCTGCCTTGTTTAGTTCCCAGTCGAAACACGTCTTGCATGGCGGCGATATAGTCGGGGCGACAATCGGGATAACCCGAATAATCCAACGCATTCACGCCGATATAAACCCGACTGGCGTTAACGGTTTCGGCGTAACCTAATGCAAAGCTTAAAAAGATGGTGTTGCGGGCGGGAACGTAAGTAATGGGAATATTTTCACTCATTTGGTTTAATGAGCGATCGTGGGGTAAATCGATTTTACGATCAGTTAACGCTGATCCGCCCCATAAACTCAAGTCAAATTTTACCAGTTGATGTTCGGCGACACCTGCACTTTGAGCAATTTGTTGGGCAGAAGCGAGTTCTCGTTGATGTCGTTGCTGATAGTCGAAGGAAATGGCGTAACATTTATAGCCCTCAGCTTTGGCTTGATAGAGAACAGTTGAGGAATCTAATCCACCCGATAGTAATATAACGGCTTTCACGGTTTTGAGTTCTTACTGCTATTTTCACTTTGATGACCGTGATTTTAACAAAAATTAATCAAATTGACGGAAGACAAGAGTATTAAATGTTAACGAATCTATTTTACGGGTTGCGGTACAAATCGAAAGATTACTTCATGTTTGTTTGCTGCAATGTTCGTTAAAATAGAAAGCAAGACACAATGATTCAGTGTTCAGGTATTATCTTATGACAACATTTTCTAAAGTCGAATACAATCCTTCTCGTTGGTTAACGGTTATTTTAATCACGCTGGCACTCTGGATGGGCGGGAGTATGGTTTTAGACTTCGTGATTATGCCCAGTATGTATATGACGGGGATGATGAATCAATCGGAGTTTGCCTCTGCGGGTTCGATGATTTTTTCTGCTTTTAATCGCGTGGAACTCCTTTGTGCAGCAGTGGGATTAACAGGCTTGATGGCGTTGGGAATTACCTTACCAGAAGGCTTTAGTAATCGCATTCGTACCTTAAGTATTTTGGCGGTGGGTTTATTCGCTATCGCTTTAACTTACACTTACGGTTTAACTCCCCAAATGACGGCGTTAGGCTTAAATCTGAATCTGTTTAATCCTGTTGTTGAAGTTCCGACGGGGATGAATCAACTCCACTTCAGTTATTTTAGTTTAGAACTGATTAAACTCACCCTTGTTGGTATCGTTTTAGGCTGGTGTGTTCGTACAACTCGCCGCGAAGCCGTTCATTAATAATTGTTCAGTATTCTGTTCTATTTGTGAACAAATCAATGATATTAACTCATTGCAGATATCTAAGATAAAAGAGGGGGAAAGATGAAAAAATTCTTCCCCCTTTTTTACTGATTTTTGAACGAAGAAGGTTAATCTAATTCTTCGCTTTCTTCAGAACTCGGCCAGAACAATAATCGCGCCCCCATCACCGCAAATCCCACCGCCGCAGAGATTTTAATCCAGTGAGTGGGTAAGACTTCTGCTATTCCTTCTCCGACTAACACTCCGATCAAACTTGCTAATACCAAGGCGAGTGCGGTTCCGAAGAAAATCGCCCGAGGTGACTTACTCGTACCACTCAAAGCGATCGCCGCGACTTGACTTTTATCTCCTAACTCGGAGAGAAACACAGCGATAAAACTCAATCCCAACAGTTGTAAATCCATCTTTCAAGTTTATAATTTTAGGTTTAAAATTGCGATTTGGCGCGATCTGGTCTTCTTCAAAACAATTCAGTTTACTCAAAAGTTTATCCGATTTGACGCTAGAAACCTCAACTTAGGCTTGCGGTTCGCTCAAAAACCAAGCGCGTAACACCTCCGCGACTGTCCAA
>CAZNCM010000003.1:42794-46580 GCA_964571155.1 uncultured Lyngbya sp.
GCATTTCCTTCAAAAATCTCACTCATATTTCCCACTCCCGCAGCAAATAAATGATCGACGAGGGGTTGCAAATATTCACGAGCCTGCTCAGAATTTTTATAGACCCGTAAATGAGCCAACACAAATGGCCCCATCAGCCATCCCCAAACCGTTCCTTGATGATAAGCACCATCCCGTTGCAGTTGATTTCCGGTGTAGGTGCCTTGATAGTCGGGATCATCAGGAGCCAAACTCCGAAGTCCATAGGAGGTTAACAGTTCTTGAGCGCAGATTTCAACGACTTGACGTTGACGCCTGGAATTTAACAGACAAGCATAGGAGTTTTCTCCCAAAGGCGGCAGAGAAACGGCTAAAATTTGGTTGGGACGCAAACTGGCATCATTGCCATCGGGAGTATCGAGAACATCGTAACAATATTCAGCCGCTTCATTCCAAAACCGAGCAAAGCCTTTAGCGGTTTGTTGAGCGAGTTGTTGGTATTCGTCGGAGGGTTTACCTAGTTTTTGAGCAAAACGGATCATCATCTGAAGCGCATGATACCAGAGTACATTCACTTCGATCGGTTTTCCCATCCGGGGAGTGACGACCCAATCTCCGACTTTTGCATCCATCCACGTCAGTTGAGTTCCGGGTTCTCCGGCGTAGATTAAACCATCTTCCGGATCAAGTTTGATATTATAACGAGTTCCTTGTTTATACCAATCGATAATATCAGCCAAAATGGGAAAAAGGTCTTGTATTAAGCCTTCATCGTTACTCGCATCAACGTAAGCCCGAATTGCTTCAAAATACCAGAGCGTGGCATCCACCGTATTATAATCGGGAGCGTCGCCTCGATCTGGAAACCGATTGGGGAGCATTCCTTGATCGACGTATTGAGCAAAGGTTCGCAAAATAGAGCGAGCAACATCTAAGCGTCCAGTATACAAGGTTAAACCGGGAAGGCTAATCATGGTATCTCGTCCCCAATCTCCAAACCAGGGATATCCCGCAATAATTGTTTTTCCTTCTGGTTCATCTGGAGTGGGACGATCTACAATAAATTGATCGGCGGCGAGAACTAATTGACGCACCCAGGCGGGGGTTTGTTCGGTAACGGGTGAATTTTGAATCAGTTTTTGTTCGTAGTTGTGGCGAGATTCTAGAGCTATTTGACCATTGAGTTGGGGGTGGGGTTCGGTTGTGGCGACAAAGGTAATTGATTGTCCGGCTTCGAGGGTGGTGTAATAGGTGGCACCGTGTAAGTGATCTTCGGTATCATCTAAACCTCGTTCCCGTTCAACGGCCAGATCAAAGCCATAATACCAGGGATGAGTCGCCAGAGAGGTGGCAACTTTTGCCCCATCGGTGAGTAAATACAAGGGAGTGGCTAATTGAAACGCTTTGATACAAATTCCATGTTCAATGGTATCGACTTGAATCGGCCATTGATTGGCGTGGGTATTATGGTGGTAGTCTCGATGGTTGACTAAAGCTCTGAGGGTCAGCGTCATCGGTTGAGTGGCACGACGCAACGTATACTGAATGTAGGTTGTATTTTCTCCCTGTTGCATCCAGACCCGTTTTTCGAGTAAAGCGTCTGCACAGGCAAATTTCCACGTTGGTATTGTCCCATCCAAATAAAATTGTTCTAGATGTTTAAAGCCTTCGGGATCAATTTTGCCGTCTGACCAACGATTCATGTAAATTGGAAATACCCGATTGTCATAACTCACCGTCTCATCTAGCTTTGCTAAGAGTAAAGTCCGACCCAAGGGCGGATGGAGAGCTGCTAATAGTAATCCGTGATATCGACGGGTTAAGACCCCGGCTATTGTACCTGAAGCGTAACCCCCTATTCCGTTGGTCACTAGCCATTCTCGGGATTCAGCAGACGCTAGATCACAACAGATTTCTCGCCCAAATGTAATAATCATGCTTGATCTCCTAACTTGCACTCAGTTTATCTATCTGGTAATTGTCAATTTGCTGAGGGTAAAGATTCATGAATAACGACTGAGTGTTTATTGTAAATCCCACCTTCGGCTTCAAAGAGATTCTATTTTTTCTTTTAAGAGTTGTCGGAGAAGCAATTATTTTTTTAGACTCAATTTCATTCTACAGGTTAAAAACCTTAATATCAAACTAATAAAATTAAATTTTTAATGTTTTATCCAGTATGGTAATGAACCCCAAAAAAATAAAAAAAGCGATAGTTATTGGGGCTGCAAGTGGACTCTTGGTCATTAGTACAACGGTTGCTCTGATTAGCTTGCTCCCGCTTTATAGTCGGATTAAACAACAAGAAGAACAGAGTTTGTTATTACAAACTGACCAAAGTGCTGTGGCTCTCGAGATTTTTTTAAGAAAAGCTCAGGAACAGGGATTACAGTTTGCTCAAAATCTACAAGTCCAGCAAGTTTTATCGAGTTTAAATACCGGAATCAGTGGAAAAATTTCTTCAGAAAAAATTAAAGCTGATTTGCAACAAAAATTAAATCAATCTGTGGTCGGAATTGTTTACCTTGATTCTCAAAATCAAAAACGGTTTGAAGTGGGTAAACCTTTACCCGATCAAGTTTTTAAGAGTTTGAGTTCGGGTACAAACTCATCTAAAGTCAAGCTATTTGAGATTGAGCAAGACTTTTACTTTACCGTGATTAATCCAGTCATCAATTCCAAAAAAGTGGGAACCAGTATTGTTCTGTTTCAATTTCCTCAGATTGAGCAACTTAATAAGTGTACTCGATTTTCCCAAGTTTGTCACGCCATTTTAGGAATTCGACAACCCGAAAAAACAGAAGCATTTTTTCCCTTAAGTAATTTCCAATCGACCTCTGATGATCTCTTACTTCTCGATCCGTCAATCAAGATTGCGATTGATAAATCTATTCGCGGAGAAACTGGAGCATTATGGTGTAAAGAGTGTGACTATTTTATCGCTTATAGTCCAGTTCAAACCGTGAATGGGGGTTTATTACTGGCGACGGGAAAATTTGAACTTTATTCTTCAATTTATCGACAATTTCTAACGGTTGCTGGAGCAATTATTATCTTAATTGGACTCGGAACAACGGCAGTTGTCTTAATTTTACGTCCTCTGACGAATCAAATGCAAGCAGAAATTCTTGAGCGTCAAAAAGCAGAAATTGCTTTACGTCAAGAAAAAGACTTTAATCAAACCCTTTTTCATGCAAATCCAGCATTCTTAATTGTGCTTGATCCAGAAGGAAAAGTCAAATTAATGAATGATACGATGCTGAAGGCTTTGGGTTATACTCTCGAAGAAGTTGTGGGTACAGATTATTTAACAACATTTGTTCCTCGCCAGAATAAAGACGCTTTACCTTGGGTATTTGAGTTGATGATTCATCGCCGACTCCCGCTGAGAACAGAGGAAACAGTCTTGATGAAAAATGGCAAAGAAATTATTGTAGAATGGTATGGTCGGGCAGTTTTTAACCCAGAAACAGACGAGTATGAATACTTTTTAGGGGCTGGACTAGACAGGACTGAACGCAAGCGAGCTGAAGAAGAATTACAACTGCTTCAACGGATTACAAGTGCTGTCAGTATTGCTTCAGATTTTGACTCCGCTATCGAAGTGGCTTTGCGTTTAGTCTGTGAAACGACGGGTTGGGAATTTGGCGAGGCGTGGGTTCCTAATGCAGAAAAAACTTATTTAGAATACAGTACAATTGGCTATGAAAATCATTCTAAAGCAATAGCATTTCGTCAACAAAGTCACAGTCTTAAATTTGCACCCAACGAAGGATTACCGGGACGAGTTTGGTCTTCTCAAAAACC
>CAZNCM010000003.1:46693-48764 GCA_964571155.1 uncultured Lyngbya sp.
GCGGAGGATAGACGTTTAGTTGAATTTATTTCTTCAATCGCCACACAACTCGGGACTGTCTTTGAACGCAAACAAGCAGAAGCGAAGTATCGAAATATCTTTAAAAATGCAGTTGAAGGTATATTTCAAATGAATTTAAAAGGTCAATATACCAGTGTAAATCCAGCATTAGCCAATATTTTGGGTTATAGTTCTCCCCAAGTTTTACTCAATAAACAAACCCCAGTTAAAAATATTTACTTTCATAGCGAACAGTATTCTAAATTTATTCAAACGTTAAATAAACAGGGAGAAGTTTCTAATTTTGAATCACAAGTTTATCGTCAGGATGGACGTTTAATCTGGATTTTACAAAATGCTAGAGCTATTCGTTCGTCGAAAGGAAAGCAAGTGATCTATTATGAAGGCTCTGTAATTGATATTACAAATCTCAAGAAAACTGAAGAACGATTACGGTATAGTGCGTCTCACGATGCTCTAACAAATTTATGGAATCGATCCTTTTTTATTGAACGACTCAAAAAATCTATCACTCGTCTACATAAACATTCTAATTATCGATTTGCAGTCTTATTTTTAGATTTAGATGGCTTTAAAATTATCAATGATAGTTTAGGTCATGGGATGGGAGATTTGTTATTAATCGAAATTAGTAAACGTCTAAAAAGTAGTCTTCATTCAGGTAATATTTTATGTCGATTAGGTGGAGATGAATTTACAATCTTATTAGAAAGAATTTCAGATATCAACGAAGCTCAAGAACTCGCTTCCCGAGTGCTGAAAATACTCAATAAACCCTTTACTATCAAAGGTCATAAAGTGTTTGTCGGGACAAGTATTGGTATTGTTAAAGGAACTCGTGAATATCATCTTCCTCCAGAGATTTTGAGAGATGCAGACACGGCGATGTATCGCGCCAAAAAACAAGGAAAAGGCTGTGCTGTTCTGTTTGATGCTGCTATGCGAACCGATACGTTGCGACGTTTACAAATTCAAACGGATTTGCGATTTGCCCTGGAACAAAAAGAATTTCAACTTTACTATCAACCGATTATAGAATTAAGTACGAGTAAAATCGCCGGGTTTGAAGCTTTATTGCGGTGGGAACATCCCCAACAAGGATTTATTTCTCCCGGTGAATTTATTCCCGTTGCAGAAGAAACTGGAATTATTGTCCCTCTCGGAGAATGGGTATTACGAGAAGCTTGTCGTCAGCTTCATATCTGGAAAGAAAAATTTATCTCTCCCAAACCCTTAATGATGAGTGTGAATTTATCAAGCCAACAATTTACCGCAGATTTAAGTCAACGGGTTGATAAAATTCTCCAAGACACTGACATTTTAGGGCGAGAATTGAAATTAGAAATCACTGAAACTGCAATTATGACTGATCCTCAACTGGCGATCGCCACTCTAAATGAATTGAAGCAACGAGGAATTATGATTTGTATTGATGATTTTGGAACGGGTTATTGTTCTTTAGGATATTTACATCAGTTTCCCGTTGATATTCTGAAAATTGATCGTTCTTTTGTTAATAAAATGCAGCTAGACGATAAACGAGAAATTGTGAGAGTGATCGTGGAACTCGCAGAGAGTCTGAGAATGGATGCGATCGCCGAAGGAATAGAAACAAAAGAACAATATATCCAGTTGCAAAACCTCAACTGTAAATATGGTCAAGGCTATTATTTCTCAAAACCCCTACACCCCAAAGAAGCTGAACAATGGGTAATTGGAACTCGAAAAGTCATTTAATCGAAGGCAGAAGGCAGAGGGCAGAGGGCAGAAGTCGGGAGTTGGGGAAAACTATTAATTGTTAACTTAATTGTTAACTGTTTTCACTGGTCACTGTTGACTGTTCCCTGTTTCCCTTTCTTGCCAAAATAAGTTTGGAACATTTGCTTGGCCACAGGAGCTGCCGCAACAGACCCATAACCGCCATTTTCAATCACCACAGCAATTGCAATTTCTGGATTATTTGCCGGCCCAAACCCCACAAATAGAGAGTGTGATTGCTGCGACAACACCTCAGAAGTTCCGGTTTTACCGCCAGTGAGGGGAATTGTCC
>CAZNCM010000004.1:0-5149 GCA_964571155.1 uncultured Lyngbya sp.
GAAGGAGAAGGAGGCGAAGGAAATAACTTGCTCTGGCAATACGTGCAAGCGATGAGTCCCGATATCATTTCTCAATTGTCTAAACCCGGTTCCTCCGATGTTTTTCAAGTCATGGAACGAAATATTATCGGTTTGTTAGGCAATTTGCCGTCCGAACATTTTGGGATGAGCATCACAACCAATCGCGAACATTTGGGTCGGCTATTAGCCTCCGCGATGATTAGCGGTTATTTCCTGCGAAACGCTGAACAACGGATGGCATTTGAACAGTCGGTGCAGGCGACAGACAAACATCGAGACCGTTAATCATAGTGCAGTCATCTCGTCTTTTCAGTCACTCACTTAAATATGAGTTTATCGTCGGCAGACATTGATCTGTTGCGGCAATCGCTCTTAACTTGGTATGACCGTGAAGGTCGAACCCTACCTTGGCGAAATCTCCACGATCCTTATTCGATTTGGATCGCAGAAATTATGCTGCAACAAACCCAAGTCAAAACGGTCATTCCCTATTATGAACGCTGGCTGAGTCAATTTCCCACGGTTGAAACTTTAGCGATCGCTGATTTGCAACAGGTTCTCAAAGTATGGCAAGGTTTGGGATATTATGCTCGGGCGAGAAATCTGCATAAAGCGGCTCAAATTCTTGTCGAAGAACATCAGGGCGTTTTCCCTCAACAATTAGAAACGGTATTAAAGTTACCCGGAATTGGTCGAACAACGGCAGGAGGAATTCTGAGTGCGGCTTTTAATTTACCGATCTCCATTTTAGACGGTAACGTTAAACGAGTGTTAGCTCGACTCATCGCTTTAAGAGTTCCCCCTGCCAAAGCGATCAAAGATCTCTGGCAACTGTCAGATACCTTACTTGATCCGATCCATCCCCAAGCATTTAACCAAGCCCTCATGGATTTAGGGGCAACGGTTTGTTTACCCAAAACCCCCAACTGTTGCCAATGTCCGTGGAAACCTCACTGTCAGGCTCATTTATCTAACCTACAACTCCAAATTCCCATGCGTGAAGCCACTTCTCCCCTCCCCCATAAAATTATCGGTGTTGCTGTCATCTGGAACGAACAAGGACAGATTTTGATTGACAAACGACCCGCGAAAGGATTACTGGGAGGATTATGGGAATTTCCCGGCGGAAAACTGGAAGCCAACGAAACTATCAAAGAGTGTATTCGGCGAGAAATTCGGGAAGAATTAGCCATTGAAGTCGAAGTCGGATCGCACTTGATCACCCTCGAACACGCCTATACTCATTTTCGCGTTACCCTCAATGTTTATCATTGTCGTCATCTCAGTGGAGAACCTCAGCCCCTAGAATGCGACGAAATTCGCTGGGTAACGTTAGATGAAATCGAACAATTTCCCTTTCCCAAGGCGAATGAAAAAATTATTGCCGCTTTGAAAAAAACAAGAACATCTTAAACAATTTTTCCTCTAATAGTGAAAAACGGGGAGCGTAAAATGAAAGCAACTTCCTTGATTGAGAGAGGAGTCTACCCAAATTTGACCATAGTGGGCGCGGATAATGCGTTTACACAGGGATAAACCAATTCCATAACCATCGTGAGATTCATCTCGTTCGAGTCTAAACCGATCTTGAAAAATGCGATCGCGATTTTCTTCGGGAATGCCCGGCCCGCTGTCACAAATACTGACTTGTATTTTTTGAGTGGTACGATGCAAGATTGACAATCACCTGACGAATGCGCTCAGGATCAGCATAGACCGGAGGAATATCGTTCGGAATATCGGTTTTAAGTTGCAGAGATTTTCCTTGCAACTGAACGCTAAACTCACCTAGAATTTCTTGACAGAAATGAGCTAGATCTAGTTGACTCGGTTGAATCAGCAATTTCGAGCTAGGGCCTGTTGCCGTCTGCAAGATGTCTGTGATCATCCGATTGATGGTTCGGATCTGGTTACGGGCTTGTTGAACTAAGCGTTCTTTAAACGCCTGAGTGATCTGAGGAGACTCTTTTTCTTGGCGAGGATTTTGAGTCGATGCCAGTAGAGTTTCCAAAGCTAGGGATGCTGCGGTTAAAGGACTACGCAGATCATGAGCCAGGATTTCAATAATGCGATCTTTGAAACTGAGTTGCTGTAAAAGTTGCTCTTTTTCTTGTTTTAAGCGGAAGACTTCATCACTGAGTTTGATCAGTTCAGCGACATAAGCGACTGAGGTGACAGAGTTAGCTGGATTCGGGCTATTGGAGGTTTTCGGTCGGGATTTTTGATCCAGACAACAACATTCCTCTAAAGCCCGTTGCCAACGAGGCCACCAATGTTCGAGTTGAGCCACCAGATCGCTACCCGCGAGGATATGGCGAGGTTCAGGAAAGATTTTGACTAGGGCAGGCGTTGCCACCAGTTTAAAATATTCCGCCAGATAAGGCTGTTGGCTGACATCAATAACTTGTAGTTCATAAGCCTCCTCACAATCTAATTTTTCTAGAAATTGGCGAATCTCACCGATCTGTTCCTTAGAACTAGGACGCTGGTCGGCGAACAGCAGAAGCTGTAGACACGCTTCCGGATTGGTCGATTTTTCTGGAAATACCTGCATGAAGTCTGTTTGGAGCAGGGAGTATCTACCGTTTAGGCTGTCTCTCGGAGAACAAGAGTTAAGCATTGGCAAAAGATAATTACATAATAGTTTAATTTAAGATCTCCTTAATGATTCCATTTTTTTTGAGGAGTCAGGAGCTACAGTCGGCAAATGTACACTTCAAGAGTTAGTTATCTGCTATTTATCACTGATGATTCAGTAAGACAGGCTACCAGTTACCGACTACACAGACAGTCGCGGTTTGTCTTTAGAGTCTAACTTATGAGTGCAAATTGTGGGATAGTAAGGGATTGAGACACCAAGGGGAATGACTCATGTTGGCAAATTGGCAGAAAAATTTATCACTCCAAGTCGTCGTCAAAGTAGCAATTGCATTTTTTGTTCTTTGCTTGTTCCTCACGCTACATCGTTATTTCAGCTTCTATGCGTCCTATGACCATGGCATTTTCAACCAAGTCTTCTGGAATAATCTACATGGACGGTTTTTTCAGAGTTCTTTATCTTCAGCGTTATCAACGAATGTCGTTCATCAGGGCGAATATCCGGATGTGTCTTACCATCGCTTGGGCCAACACTTCACTCCTGCTTTACTGCTGTGGCTCCCTTTCTATGCTTTATTTCCCTCGCCTGTAACGTTAATTTTCTTACAAGTCACTCTGGTCACCGCCGCAGGTTTAGTCTTATACATCCTCGCCAGACAACATCTAGAACCCCCTCTCTCGGCTTTAATTACCATTAGTTTTTACGCTGCTAACGCCGTTATTGGCCCGACGCTGGCAAATTTCCATGATGTTTGTCAAATTCCTCTGTTTGTATTCAGTTTGTTACTCGCGATGGAAAAACGCAAGTGGTGGCTGTTTTGGCTATTGGCTGTTTTTATTTTAGGAGTTCGAGAAGATTCTGGGGTGGTGTTGTTTGGGGTTGGGGTGTACATGACGTTGAGCAAACGTTACCCCAAACAAGGCATTGCAGTTTGTATCTTTAGCTTCAGTTATATGATCTTGCTGACGAATCTGATTATGCCGTTGTTTTCTGAAGATATTTCCCAACGGTTTATGATGGAACGGTTTGGTCAATATGCTGATGGCGAAGAAGCTTCGACTTTAGAAATTATTTGGGGAATTGTTAGTAATCCCTGGCGATTAATGGTTGAACTGTTTACGCCGTTTTTTGGGACGCTTAAATATTTACTGGGTCAATGGTTGCCCTTAGCATTTGTTCCGGCGGTTGCTCCCGCGTCTTGGATGATTGCCGGATTTCCTTTACTTAAACTTTTTATCGCCAAAGGAGAATCGGTTTTATCGATTACTATTCGCTACGCTATGACGGTTGTTCCCGGATTATTTTACGGTACCATCCTTTGGTGGGCAAATCGTCAAAAACAACATTCAGAACAACAACTGCCTTCCCCTAAGTTTAAACGATTTTGGCTATTTTGTATTGGTTTCTCTTTATTCTTTACCTTAACGTCTAACCCCAACCGCACCCTTTACTTTTTAATTCCAGACTCAGTTCAACCTTGGGTTTATATTCCTGTCACCAAACAATGGTCTCATGTGAATCAATTTCGCCCCTTACTCGCTCAAATTCCACCCGAGGCGAGTGTGGCGACAACAACTTATATTATTCCTCATCTTTCGAGTCGTCGGGAAGTTTTACGATTTCCTCAATTTGAGTTACGCAACGATGCTGGAGAGATCGTGAAAATGGATTATATTCTTCTGGATTTATGGCAGATGCAGCAATATCAAGAAGGATTTAAACGAGAGCGAGGTCAACTCAAAGAAATTATTCCGATTCTTGACCAGTTTACTGCTACAAATGAATATGGTATTATTGGGTTTGAAGATGGTGTGATTTTATTCCAAAAAGGGGCTAATTCTAATCCTGAAGCTGTAGAAGATTGGCAGCAATTTCGACAAGAATTAGAACCCGTTTTAGCTAAAAATTAAGTAAAACTAAATTGGTTTTTATCAAAATTTTGAACACTAAAAAATAAAGGAAGATAGAGGAATCGAACCCCCAGGTTTTACCCTGCCCTGGTTTTCAAGACCAGTTGCCATCCATTTAGCGGTATCTTCCAAAAAGGGAGTCTGATGGGACTTGAACCCATTATTACTGGTGTCACAAACCAGCGTCTCGACCGCTTTGACTTCAGACTCCACAGTGGAACCAATTAAGCTACAGACCCTCATTTTTTGATTTTTAAAATGTGTTAAAGTGCTGACCACTCAGCCGGGTGGAAACCTCAAGGTTTTATGGGACCTACAACCAAAACCCCCGGATTTTATCGAACGTTAATCTTTGGGATTTAAGGCTTGATAGTCTAAGGTTTGAGGTTTGAGATTTAAGCGTTAAACGTTGAACGTTAAGCTTTAAGATTCATGGCTGATGGAGTTGGAATCGAACCAACAACTCATGATTTTCAATCATGCGCTCTACCTATTGAGCTATCCACCAAATCCATAAATTTAGAGGTTTTCAAGTGACCAGCACAGATTTTTTGGGTTTAAGACTGTCAAAAATTAGTAATTTAATTTCAGACAATCTTAGATGAATTAATCGGGAATT
>CAZNCM010000004.1:5159-5932 GCA_964571155.1 uncultured Lyngbya sp.
CAATCATTGTTCGAGCATTACTAATCGATAATACCCGGTCAACCGTTGATTTGAATTCTTCCACAAAAGTTTGCCGTTGTTCAATATTTGCCGATAAATCCATGGGGTCTAGCAGTTCAACGCCTTCTCGCGCTAAGAAACTATCGGCTAAAGATTGATATTTCTCTGAAGCCGCATTTTTTCCTAAGACTTCCATCGCCAATTTATCGAGACGTTCTTTAACTCGTGCTTGGGCGATATCAAAATCTTTTCGGGCGCGGTTATAAGACAATAACATCGTATTGAGAACCGCTTCCGAATACATGATGAAATTCTTCATTTCAATCGCTTCTGCAACAGTCATTTCTTGACCTGCCACCGAAACGGTTATAGACGCATTTGATAATACAATTGCTCGTTTAATGGTTCGGCGTCGGGCAATTAACGCATCAACTTTTTGAACGGCAGCACGGGCTTGAGTGGTATAATCTTGGCGGGATTTGAAACCCGTTGGAACTTTACCAATTTCAACGACAGTAATTAAAGTATTTCCGTCTAAAGCGGCTCGGCCTGATTCAATACGTTTTTCTAATAACGTTAATTCTGCTAACGCATCGGTTACGGTCATTTGAGTCATATTATTCACCTCCTCTTATAAAAATTTTTGTATAGCACTACGCCGACACGGTTAGGACATTAGTAAAAGCTGAAAGCCTCTTTTCATCTACTTCTGACTTCTGACTTCTGACTTCTGACTTCTGACTTGCGCGTAGCGCCTTTGGTGGCGGGGGTGA
>CAZNCM010000004.1:5942-10254 GCA_964571155.1 uncultured Lyngbya sp.
ATTTTAGGCTTATGAAACCTACGAGCCACTTTTACTCCATCCCCGCATACCCCTGACAGGATTTGAACCTGCATAAACCTCGTTCTAAGCGAGGCACGTCTACCAGTTGCGTCACAGGGGTTTTTTGGTGGGTTGCCAGGGATTTGAACCCAGAACTTTCCGCGCTTTGTGGCGGCTACTCTAACCCATTGAGTTAGCAACCCAAAAACTTGATTTTTTTCTCGTTTTTTTTGGTGGGTCGCCAGGGACTTGAACCCTGAACCTCTCGCTTAAAAGGCGATTACTCTAACCATTGAGTTAGCGACCCAATTAAAAACGGAAAAAACTCGATATTTTTTAATACTCCTGGTGGGATTTGAACCCACAAAATAAAACAGATTTTAAGTCTGCCGCGTCTTCCTATTCCGCCACAGGAGCATTAATTGATTGTCCTTGCCATACAAACATTTGATTTCAAAGGACAAACTGAGGAGGCAGGGGTCGAACCTGCATTTTTCCGCTTTCAAAGAGCGGTGCCATACCTATTAGGCGACTCCTCAATTAAATGAATGGCTGCCCCTTACACCACGTTCTCAGAGGCGGAGAGCAGTGGACTTGAACCACAAGCGGTTACACTCTATCTGTTTAGCAAACAGCACCCATCCCCTGACAGGTTTACTCTCCTTGATTTTGGTAGGCCGGGCAGGATTCGCACCTGCAATGCTTTTAGCGGCTGTTTTACAGACAGTTGCCCCCTCTAAATAGGCGAGCCGACCCAAACTGTTTGTATTACAATGACGTAATACTACAGAACGCAGAGACTAGGATTTGAACCTAGATCGTCGGTTTTGGAGACCGAAATGTTACCGTTACACCATCCCTACAGGAGGCAGCGACGGGATTTGCACCCGTAACAACCCGGTTATGAGCCGGGGGCTTTACTGTTAAGCTACGCTGCGTCGTTGAAGTCCAGGAGGAGAATCGAACTCCTAATGATTGGTTTTGCAGACCAACGCCTTACCATTTGGCAACCTGGACTCGGTGAGCAGCCTTGACGGGAGTTGCACCCGATCCTCTATGCTTGAAAGGCACAGCGACTTCTCTAATCGTCCACAAGGCTTTGAGCGAGGATGATGAAATGCGTTGGTGTAGTCTCCGCATAACACATATCCACGACTTCGCTATTCTACATCGGGAAAATGTAGTATAATATTCAGTTGTCAAGGTGCGGATGGCTTGCTCAATCAAGCTTTATCGCTTTCCTTTGCTTGCCATGTTTTTATACTACAAGCATACTACATGACTTGTCAAGGGGTGTGGCGAAAATTTTTTGACCTCGTTCTTGTACTTCGGGGACAAATACGGGGAAAATCCTTTAATTCTGGGGTTTGTAGAGGAATTAACTATAGATAAAAGTCAATAGTTAATTGATTTACGATAGACAAAAATCAAAGTTAAACGGAGTCTGACAGATGCCTGGTAAACTTTCTCAACCCTATCAACCCCTGCTGCTGCGTATTTTGCATGGAGTGACGGGGATATGTGCGATCGCGGCAATTTTCACCGCAGCTTGGACTTATGACACCTATGATGGACGGTTTGGGCGATTTTTTTTACCGAAGTTAGAAGCGATCGAGGGGATTCACGGTACTTTTGGGCTGTGGACGCTGCTGATTTTTCCCATCTTTGTAGTATACGCTTTTCGTCGGGGTCAAAAACGCCTGATTCAACCCGACTCTCTGCAAAAGCTGAATCAACCGGGAAAACCGATTTTTGGGTACACACTACACCGGATTACAAATACATTGGGGATTTTTGCGCTGACTTTTGCGCTGTTCTCCGGTAAGATGATGAGCGAGAAATGGTTGCCCCAAGGAGAACTTAATCATACTTGGTATTATCTTCATCTGATTTCTTGGGTGATTTTGGTGTTGGCGATCGCATTTCATATCTTAATGGCGGCGAAAGTTGGGGGAACTCCGTTGCTGTTATCTATTATAAATTGGAAATTTCGCACTCAAGATAGTCCGAAAGTATGGCGAAAAAATATTTCTGAATGGAAAGCCAATTTTCAGATCGGTTCGATTTTGAATAACCACTCGGCGAGGATTTTTCAGGTTTTAGAAGCCATTGTTTTGATCACAATTATTTTGGCTTGGGTTATTTCTCTGGCTAAAGAGTTCGGTTGAATTCGCTTTAAATCCTAGATTATTCCTCCCCATAATTGATTCAGAAAAAAAGCTAACGCTGCACTACTGAGGGGAACGGTTAGATTGTCTATTCCTAATTTTGAAAATGCTTCCATTGTCGTTGCAACAACTGCAACAATTAGAGAAATTACCCAAGTTTGCCAAATATTTCCTTGGACTGCAAATAAGATTAAGCTAGAGACAAGATAACTCACTAAACACATTGTTAGAGAACCTTCCCAACTTTTTTGAATTTCTCCAATTTTGTAGGGATGTCGTCCAAAACTTTGACCAATGACCGCCGCAAGTCCATCACCCCAAGTCATAATTAAAATTCCTAAAACCGCGTATTGAGGTTGATTGATTGTCCAGAAACAGCCGATTAAAACCCCAATACTGACCGCATAAAAAAATGTTCCTAAGCTTTTGCGTCCGACACTATTAATACTCGGTAAAATCGGAAATTTATAAGAGATTAAAGCAATAATACCCGAGATAACACCCGCTGAAATTCCAATCCAAGCGGGAATATTTAGCCACCATGCCAGTAGAATAACATTTCCCGTGCCAATATGAACAACTTTTCGAGAAACTTCCGCTTCAACAAAAACTAGACGATTTAAGCCTTCAGCAATGACTAAAACAACACCCAACCAAACTGCAACTATAGCGATTTGTTGCCAAATATTCAGACTTTCAGTAACAAAAAACATCACAATTTTCAAAAATAACAAAATTACTAAACTTAACTTTTAGCAGAGAGACTTGTATTGACTCAAGGTCTTTGTCAGTATATCATGGAAATATCTGTAGATTATATGAATTGACAGCTTCAAGAATTTTAATTCATAAACGACTAACAAAAATTGATTTGATATAACAGCAAAAATCATATGGTAATATCAGAGATAAGATAAACCGTTTATTCTCTGATCAACACAGTGAAATCTCAAGAATATTCTGTTGGACAATCTACTCCGAGAGTTTTAGAAAAGTTTGGAAATGCAAATGTTTATAATTTAGATTCTAAAACAATACTCAATAAGGCAACAGGATATATTGGTTCTTATGACTTTACCCTCAATCCCTATCGAGGTTGTCAATATGGATGTAGTTACTGTTATGCGGCTGCATTTAGTCCAAATAATCAAATGCGTCAAGATTGGGGAAATTGGGTAATTGTCAAACAAAATGCGGTTGAATTGATAGAAAAAGAGCTAAAAAAATGGTATAAACGTAATCCGAATAAACCTCCGACTATCTACATGAGTAGTGTCACCGATCCCTATCAACCTTTAGAATCTCAAATTAAGTTGACTAGGGGTTTATTATCGGTGATGATTCCATATCAACCGATTTTAGTGATTCAAACTCGCAGTCCAATTATTGTTAGAGACATTGATTTACTTAAACAGTTTAAACGCTTGCGAGTAAACATGAGTATTCCCACAGGAAGCGAGTCAGTGCGGAAAGATTTTGAACCTCAATCACCCAGTATTCAAGCCCGACTGAATGCGGTGGGAAAACTCCGACATAATATTCCCGATAATCAAGATCATCAAATTAGATTTTCCGTAACCATAACACCCTTACTCCCCATTTTACCAGAGGATGAAACCCAGTTTATTTGTAAATTAGAAGTCGTTGATCGCGTAGTGATTCAAGCCTTTCATTCGGCGAGTGAAAAATCAGTTTTAGCAGCAACTACCCGCAAAGAAGCTGTCAATCTTAAGGAGAAATATAAATGGTGGTATGACAACGAATCCGAAAAATATAACAACTTTCTTGAAAAGTTAAAAGCTTTGCTGTGTGACGTAGAAGTTTTTGAAGGAAAAGCAGGATTTGGCTATGATTAATATGATGAATTTGTTTAAGAATTTGTGGAGATCCCGCAAGTTTTGTGCGGCTTTAAAACAAGGGAACGAAGATTTAGCGCGAAAAATTATTCGAGACGCTAAAACTTCCGAAAGTCAACTTTCTTGGCCGGAAAAGCTGTATAGAGAAAAGTTGAAGTTAACCTATAATCTCAATCAAAAAAATAAAACAATAAAGCAATTACAAGAAGAATTAGAAACAACTGTTCGGGAGTTAGATCAATTGAACTCTCTTACAGAAGTTTCAACGAATAACCAATTTTGTTTGTT
>CAZNCM010000004.1:10277-26503 GCA_964571155.1 uncultured Lyngbya sp.
CCCGAAAAACAGTTTATCGATTTTATCTGGGAGCAATTTAAACTCATAGAACGCGATACAGGATTACTGCAATGTACGGGAATTCATCAAGAAATATTTGAGGATATTGAACGGAGTTTAGCCGACTTTATTGAATGGGAGTTTGAAGACCAGCGTCGTCGTTCAAAAAATAAATTTGAATCAATGCTAGCAGATGCTATACAAGATCTCAAAAGTTTGAAAGAGGGTAAAGATCCTAGTTATCTGGCTTGGTTTTTAATCTATCAATCTGGATTTTTACCGAGACATCTCAACATTCTTGATATTGCAGCCGGCCCCGGAACCATTGCTTACGGCCTAGATTTATTCTTACAAAGTAGTCATCTTTTTTCAATTCAGTTACCTCCGGTTCAGGTTGCTTACTATTCCCTAGAAAAACAAGATAAATTTCAATACAGAGGTTTGCAATTTTGGCGGAAATATAGCGAACAAAAGGTAAATCCAACCAATGCCTATTTTCGCTTTGATACGGTGGACTTATTCGACGAAAAAGCAGATTTTCAAAAAATACCCAAAGACTTTTTTGATTTTATTGTGATTTCTCACTGCTGGTTTTATGAGGTTGAAACTCGCAATTCTGCTTATCTCAAATACAAACAAATATTTCAATCTAGCTTAAAACCCGGAGGTTACGTTTTACTGATCATTCAAGATAAAAAACTCTGGAAAATTAATAACTTAAAATGCTGTGAAGATCCCGTTCAAGAACAAGAGTTAGTGGAAAAAATGCTTTGGGAAATGGATTTGAATTTAGTTTGGTACAAATATTTTAATTCTAGCCCTAAAAGAGCTACAATGACAGGAAGTGAGTTTTCTCAATTTGCCCGAGCTAATTTATTCCCTCAAGTCTATATGAGTAAATTAATGAGAAAGTATTTAGGAGTTAAGTACAATTATCATTATACACTTGATGATTATATGATTCTAGCATCACCAAACTAAAATTATTACAAATAAATAACTCAATTTTGCTACAGAAACCTATGCTAACTTAGAAAGAGTACAACCTCCTCACAATATTTCCGCTATGTTAACTTCAGGAAACATTTTACAGGAACGTTACGAACTCCAAAAACAATTGGGACGAACTGCTGCGGGACGTCAAACCTGGTTATCAACAGACTTACACACCCAGGAACAAGTCACCGTCAAGTTACTGGCGTTTAGTCCCCAGATGGAATGGGAGGAATTAAAATTATTTGAACGAGAAGCTGAAGTTTTACAATCCCTCGAACATCGTTATATTCCCCGATATCGAGACTATTTTTCCATCGATAGAGAAACAGGATCGGGTTTACCTTGGTTTGGGTTGGTTCAAGATTATATTCCCGGATCTTCGCTACAGGAATTAATTGAAAACGGAAAACGATTTACCGAGTCCGATATCAAAAATATTGCCAAAAATGTTTTAGAAATTCTGATTTATTTACATCAGCTTAGTCCTCCGGTTTTGCATCGAGATATTAAACCCAGTAACTTGATTTACGGAGACGATAAACAGATTTATTTAATTGATTTTGGAGCGGTACAAGCTCAAGCTCATGTGACGGGAGTGACGTTTACTGTAGTTGGAACGAGCGGTTATGCACCCTTAGAACAGTTTTGGGGACGAGCAGTTCCGGCGTCTGATTTGTATGGGTTGGGAGCGACATTAATTCATATTTTAACCGGAATTCCTCCCGCAGATTTACCTCAAAAAGAGTCTCGGATTCAATTTCGCGATCGCGTTACTATCAACCCTCATTTCATCAGTTGGTTGGAAACAATGACAGAAATTGCTGTTGAAAAACGCTTTCAAACTGCAAAGATTGCATTAGAATATCTTCTTTCTAATAAAAATCAGCATAGTTTTGACTCTAGATCTGCAAAAATCCAAAAAGTTGATCAGCCTAAATATAGCCGAATAAGTTTGACTAAATTACCTCACGAATTAAATATTTATTTTCCCGGTAAAGGACTGAGAAATTTTCTCTATCACGCCATGAATCTCCCTCAAATGATAATCACTTATTTTTTTCTAAGTGCGCTTTTTCCGACTTTACTTTATGTGCTGTTTTCTAATTTATCGCTTATCTGGTTCAGATTATCAATTGTAATCGTTATATTATTGGGGATTGGGATTATTTTGATGAATGAGAAAACTTATGTTAAATTAAAGCCACATCAAATGGAAATTCAACGTAAATCGTTGGGATTAAATTATGGACTAAAAAAGATAAATCTTACTAAGATATTAGGTGTATTTATAAAAGAAACTAAGTCAAACAAATATGCAGTTACAATTCGTTCAGAAAATCGCACTCATCAAATTATGGAAGGATTAAGAGAAGAAGAATGTCTTTGGGTTGCTCAAGAAATCCAAGATTGGTTAAACTCTAAATAAGTCATTTTCTAGGCAATACTTCCCCGCTTTCGGGCTTCTTTATAAGAAGTTCCAATATTTTTCATTCCCGCTTTAATCATTTCTTGTTCTAACATTGCAAAAAAACGAGAGCGATCGCCTCCTTTAACAACAGCTTGGTTGTGGGCTTCTGCTAACGCGACGGGATAACCATAGCCTTTTTTAACTTGGGCGATCATCATTCCCAAAGCCAATTCTAACTGTTGAGAATTTTCTGCAACCCAAGCCGGAATTTCTATTCTAGCAATTTCTGTCCCCACATTTACATAACAAAAATAAACTTGATGACAATCATACAGATCTAATATTTTAGCTTGACTTCGCCATAACGGACTGCGTTGACCCGGTTGTAATTTAGACGCCCAAATGACGGTATCTCGCAAAGGTTCAAAACTTTGACAGGGTGCTTTTTTAGAAAAGCCTTTACTATCAATAATTCCCACAGTCGGACAATATTTCACGCAGTTAGGTTCTTCGTGAGGACAAGCTTCTAACCGTAAAAAAGACACCGTTTCACTACTACGAGAAGCACTCACATATCCGAGTAACGGAATTCCGGCTAACCGTAAACTATCCCAAGCTTGTAAGATCGGTTCTAAAATTAAATTACGGGCTTCTGAGGGAAGTTGTTCAAGAAACCAATAGGTTAAAGAACCATCCACCATTGCTAAGGTTGGTGTATTGTGTTTATTTCCTAATGTTTTTAATAAATGTTCTCCAATTTCTGCTAGAATAATAGCTTCAGAAACCGTACGTCGATATCCCATCCATTCTTCAGTTCTAATTCCCCATTGACGAGAAATATACAAATCTTCCGGCTGATAATAAATTTCGGGTACACTATCTAAAACCGGATGACGACTCTGACCGTAATATAAAATAATTCGACCTACATTTAACAAATAACAATAGGCGATTTCGTGGGCGCTAGGTGAAATTTGAGAACCATCTGTGGCGAATACTGTATGAACTTTTGGAGGAACAGGAATATAGGAACAAGCATCTATCGGTTCAACCGGTTTAGCGGGGTTAAACAGGATGCGATTTCCCAAATTTTCTTGATGTTCAACTAACTGACTTTGATGGGGTTTAGCCGCTTCTAAAAAGCGTTGAGCAATTTCTAACCGTTTGTGGGCGGCTTCGACTTCCCGACTCATATGTTGACTCATTCCCTGCATTTGTTGGGAGAGTTTGGTGAGATCAAGCATGGTGTTTTACCCGAGAAGAAAACAGGTACTTTCTTTAAGTTTAGAATAAAATTAACTTTTCAACATCCATTTTGATTTTTAGGATCTCCAAGCCGAAAACTCTTGAGTAAACTGAGACTGAGATAAAAGCTGAATACCCGGAAATTCTGAAACAGAATCTCGTTCGGTTTGGGTATTGTAACCCCAGTCAGCGAGAAACAAACCTACATCTCCTAGATCGGGTTGTTGTTGAACTTTCAGTAACGTTTTGAGTCGATCTTCAACAAACCAAATTTGAGGAGTCGGTTGAACTCCCGCTAATAACTCTCGCAAAATTTCATATTTAGGACGTTTTTCCCCTTTTCCAAAAATCTTTCCCCTTTCCAGATTAACCCCTTCTTTTTCTAGAAGCGATCGCACAAACCGTTCTTCTTTGGTTGTGATAATATAAAGCTCTAAAGATTCCTGTAAAAAAGCTTTAACCCGTTCAATGACCCCTGGATAAAACCGATGCAAAGCTAACCAACTCGGCAAATCGGCAGAAATCCATTGATCTCGAATTCCATCAAGTTGAGTCGATAACATTTTGGGATCAAGATTTTCTTCAGTAATCGTCTGTTTGGCGATACTTTGCCAATCTTGTAAAATATCCGCTTCCGAAGTTCCTTTTACCAATTCTCGCACCAATACAGGCATTTCCCAACCGGTTTCAATCACTGGACGAGTTCGATAAAATTTTTGGGCGAGATCATCAGGAGGAACAGAATCAGAAGACGACCAAATTCGACAATAGGTTCGCCATGCCGTCTGAAAATATTCAATCATACCATCACAGACAACCCCATCAAAATCAAGGGCGAGAAGCGTGGGTTGGTCGGCTATCATTAATCAAAACCTCCGATGGGATCATCAATTTGGGTCTACACCAGGGATTTGGCGATCGCCCGCTTCAATGTATACTATGTCGATGTCTCTTAGCACAAGTAAACTGAGAACGTTTTCTGCTAGAAAGACTAAAATTGAAGTTAAGACTGATGTAGGACAGTGAAATATTTATGACACAACCACAACCGACAACTACACCGAACTTAGAAGAACCGAAATTTGGATTTAATCACTATGCGGAACGTTTAAATGGCCGCGCGGCGATGATGGGATTTGTCATTACCCTGGCGATTGAATATTTTACCGGACAGGGGTTGCTATCCTGGCTAGGCTTGAGTTAACCTATGGGCAACTTCCTCTCCTCCTGCGAGGCTAGAGGAAATTGCTCTCCCAGGACGTTTTAATCTGTTCAGGTGAATTGAATTGAGCAAGTGAGTTAGTTTCATTACGGATGCCCACTAAAAATCAAAGAAAATAACGATAATAGAGAGTAGAGTCAGCAGAGATGAACGCATTATGGCGACAAATGTTTAAGTCCGCTTATCGTAGAGAGCCAATTGTCAGCTTTATCATTACTGTCGGAGTAGTTGATGCTATGATTGGCGGAATCGGTGCGAGTTGGTCGCTGTTAAGTTTTGGATTGGGAACAGTCGGTGTTGCAGTTGCAGTTCGATGGTGGCAAAGTCCAGGTTCTAAAGTGGAGTCACCAGAAGCGGCGCCCGAATATTATCTTCCTTCTAGTTCTTCTCGACCTCCCTTACCGATGTTGAACCCCAAACATAAGCGTCCTCCTTTTTAGTTGAATTTTAAAGATGTTCTGATGGTTTCTAGAAGGGACGATAAGCCACTCAAAATTGGGGAAGTTGCTAACGAAAGTGGTTTATCTGTAAAAACGGTTCGCTACTATGAGGAGATTGGTTTGCTCAGTCCCACGGTTGAACGGTCTGAGTCCGGGTATCGCTTGTTTAATTCCTCGGTGTTGACGCGCTTGAGTTTTGTCAAACGAGCTAAATCTTTGGGTTTGAGTTTGAGTGAAATTCGAGAAATTTTAGAAATTCGGGATCTCGGTCAATTGCCTTGTGGCGAAGTTAAGCAGTGTTTGCTGTCTAAGGTTGAAGCGATTAATCAGCAAATTGTCGCCTTAGAAACCCTCAGAGGGGAGTTAAACGAGTTACTCGCTCATTGGCAAGAGCAACCTTCACCTAACCAAGCCGCGCAAACCATTTGTCCGAATATTCAGCTTTAGTCCCAAAAACAAAGGGAAGGGGTTTTCTGATTTTCCCTTCCCTGGCTGTTCTGGTTGGTTTGGATTGCTTTGATTGCCCTGTTCGGGCTTCAGTTTGTTTCGCAGAACTTGTTGCCGTTTTTTCAGTTGTCTTGCTCGTGCGGAACCGCCTTTTCCTTTATTGTTTCTTCCCTGGCGGCGTGGAGATTCCCATCGCTTCATATGAGCCATAGCATTGCCTCAGACTACCATTACCTCTACTGTAAATGAAAAATTCCGCATTGTCAACCCTTAAAGCGAAATTTTTTCTATCTTTTCAATTTTAATTTTGTTACTACAGTTGGTCAATTAAGTGGAAGTTTGAAGTCATAATTAAGTCATCAATATAAGTTGGATAAATCAACGGACTTTTGAAGACTGGTATTATTTAAAACCTTAGTTTTCAGTAATTTCAAGGGGTTTTCAACGGTCTATCCAGACGGATCAATCAAAAAAATCAGTATTTTGAGGGTTTTCTTTTGAGGCGATTCGTAGGACAATAAAAGTAGAAGTTATTTCAATCCCTCTTATGCTGTACTCTGAATCGAGCTTTTCTTCTCTCAACACTCCTTCTTTGCTTATCCTTCGCAACTGGGTGAAAAGCGGTCTATTTTTAATGCTCTTAATTTTGGCAACTGTTCCCTTAACGATATTTGCTTTATTAAGCTGGAAACTAGAAAGTCAGATGCCGACAGAAAACTGAAAATTAAGTTAGAGTTAACACTCTCATTTAAGCAAAAAATCATCGGTCTACCAACGAGGATCAGACTCAATAAATGCAATAGCCAGATCAGCCGGAACGGGTCTGAGAAAATAGAATCCCTGAGCAAACTCGCAACCAAGCCAGCGTAACTGTTCGACTTGCTTTAGGGTTTCAACTCCTTCTGCAATCACTGCTAATTTTAACACATGAGCCAGGGTAATAATCGTCTGTACAACCACTAAATTTTCTCCTTCTCCATCCGCTTCCATTTGAGAAATAAAACTGCGGTCAATTTTGAGCGTATCTATCGGAAAACGGTTAAGAGAACTTAGTGAAGAAAAACCCGTGCCAAAGTCATCAATACTAAGCCGCACATTCAGGGCTTTTAACTGTTGTAATAAAGTAATCGTTTCATCAACCTCTTTCATCACAACACTTTCACTAATTTCTAGTCGTAAATTCCGAGGATCAATACCTGATTCTAAAATAATCTCTTGAATTTGTTCAACTAAATCAGGTTGGGAAAATTGTCGGCTTGATAAATTCACCCCCATAATTAAATCTAGAGTGTTTCCGAACTGATCTTGCAGCTTTTTCAATTGACGACAAGCTTCTTTAATCACCCATTGACCCATCGGAATAATTAAACCTGTTTCCTTCGCAATTGACATAAATTCATCGGGAAATAGTAAATCATTTTGAGGATGTTGCCAACGAATTAAGGCTTCTAAACCAATCAATTTACCCGTTTTCAATGAAACCAAAGGTTGATAATGCAGGATAAATTCTTGACGTTCTAAAGCCCGTCGTAAATCAGTTTCTAACTGAAGATGTTGTTTTCCATCCACACTCATTTTGTGTTCAAAGATTTGATAAGTACCTGTTCCTTGACTTCTCGCTTGATACATTGCAGTATTAGCATTTCGGAGTAAGGCCTCAGCAGTGATATCTGTAGAGTCATTTAAAGCAATACCAATACTAATTGTTCTAAAAACTTCTTGTCCTTGTAAATAAAAAGGCGTAATCAACGCTTGCTGAATCCGTTCCGCGATCCAAATTGCATTTTGAGGCTGTCTAAGATGTTCAATTAAAATGGCAAATTCGTCAGAACTCAAGCGAGCAATAATATCACTGGTTCGCACACAAGTTTTCAACCGTTGAACTAAATCAATTAAAAGTTGATCGCCTGCCTGATGACCTAAACTATCATTAATCACTTTGAAACGATCAATATTTAAAAACAAGATTCCACAAAATATTTTTTGCTTTGTATTGAGATTGATTTCTTTCTCGATATAATTCAAAAAGCCACCTCGATTGGGTAAACCTGTTAAGGGATCATGAGAAAGATAATAAACTTGTTTATAAGCAATAAGACTAATACTGGTTAGCACAAAAGAGAGTGCAGGTGAAATCAGAGGAAACCATCCTTTAAACACAAATAATCCATAGCCAATTCCGAATAAAATCAGCAGTCCACTACTCAAGGTAATCGCTTGTTTAATCGGATGTCGAATTCGCCAAGTTATTCTTCCAGCAATCAAAGCCCAAGCGAGAATCCAAATGACTTCTAGCCATCGGGGTAAAAACCAAAATAATTGGGGAGATTGCCAGAATTTTAAAGATTGATTGATGCCAAAATTATTTAATGCAACACTAATCAGATGACTCGTCATCTGAGCATGAACAAAAACGCCAGGCATCATGGCTTCATTTAAAGCCGCCGCACTATAAGGAGTAAAAAAAGAATCTTTTAAACTCGGGGCTGTTGCACCAATTAAGACAATTTTATCCTGAACTAAACTTGGATTGAGGTTTCCGGCTAAAATCTCTCCAATTGAAACTGTTTTTGCGATCTGAGGACTGCGATAATTGAGTAAAATTTGATATCCTAAATCGTCAACTTTTGCATATCCCCCACTCCAATTTTTCAAGGGAACAAAGACCTGATTTCCCAACTGCATATAATTCGGGTTAGCAGAATAATTTTCAGGTTGAATTCCTTGAGTTTGCAGATAAAATAGAGCCAGTTGCAACGAAAAAGAAAATAATGTTTCCTTCTCTGTACTTGCAAACAAAAGCTGACGTCGAATCACACCATCGGGATCAACGGGAACATCATTAAATCCAATGCGTTCAGGCGGAATATTGGGCGGGGGTGGAATGGGTGAAACCCCTAAGTTTGTAATGGCAATAATATTCTCAGCTTGGAGTTGAGTGGTGAGTTTATCCATTCCTGGAGGTTGCGGTAAATCTCGATAAACGTCAATTCCAATCACGACAGGTTTATACTGTTGGAGTCGAGCTAAGATTTCAGCCAGAACCTGATCTGATAATGGCCAGCCTTGGTTTTTTAAATCTGCTTCTGTAATCGTCACCACTAACAGTCGAGGATCAGGTTTTTTTTCGGGTTGGAGTCGCACCAACAGATCAAAAACCCTCAATTCTAAAGGCTGTAAACTGCCCAATTGTTGTACAATAGCAACAACCAAAGCGATCGCCAAGCTGGCAATTAACCCCGGACAGAGGAGAGTCTTTAATCCGGTATAAACACCAGTTTTATCACTTTTGAGGAAAGAGATTCGCGGTAAAATTGAACGAAGTTTAGGAGACCACATGGAGTAAGTGTAGAATTCAAAATCCGAATTCAAACCAAATCACGTCATCTAGACTGTGAAATCGTCATCCAACTATTGTAACTTCCCCCTGAAGAAACAATTAAGCTGACAATATATATTTTGGCTCTGACTGACTTATGATAGTCTGAGTTTTGAGTTTTAAAATCTCGTAATTTAAAGTGCAGGGTAAATTAAAGCCGATGACAAATCAATTTCCGATTCCAGTCATTGTTAATGGTGCCGGTGGTAAAATGGGGCGAGAGGTGGTTAAAGCGGTTGCGACTGCCTCAGATCTGACTCTAATGGGTGCGATTGATCACAACCCAAAAACGTTAAACCAAGATGCTGGATCTTTAGCCGGAATAGAGCCTCTAGAAATTCCGATTACCAATGATCGTGAAGGGACGCTGGTGATGGCAGCCCAGGAAAAACAACCCGGTGTGATGGTCGATTTTACCCATCCTGATTTTGTATATGATAACGTTAGAGCAGCGATCGCCTATGGTATCCGTCCGGTTGTGGGGACGACAGGTTTAAGTCCTGAGCAAATTCAAGACTTAGCAGAGTTTGCAGATAAAGCAAGTATTGGCTGTTTGATTATTCCTAACTTTTGTATTGGGATGGTATTGCTTCAACAAGCCGCAGTTACCGCGTCTCAATACTTTGATCATGTAGAAATTATCGAACTTCACCACAATCAAAAAGCGGATGCTCCCAGTGGAACCGCCATCAAAACTGCACAGATGTTAGGAGAATTGGGGAAAGCCTACAACCCTCCGAGTGTTGAAGAAAGCGAGAAATTAACCGGAGCAAGAGGCGCGACAGCAGCGGAAAATATTCGCATTCATAGTATTCGTTTACCAGGATTAATCGCCCATCAAGAAGTGATTTTTGGATCGCCCGGTGAAATTTATACCCTCCGCCATGATACCACCGATCGCGCTTGCTATATGCCAGGCGTAAAGCTAGCGATTCGTAAAGTTATGGAACTCAAAACCCTCGTTTATGGGTTAGAAAAGATATTATAGAGGTTTAGGGTTCGGGATAGAAACTCAGGGGAATTAGACTGATTAATATTGTCTAAGCCTCGGATCACACGATCACCCAACACCCGATCAAATACCACTGAAACTATATGTTGATTCCCTTAACTCGCAAAACCTTTGAGGAATTGATTCCTGCTGTCGCCACCAGCGATCAATATCGTTATGCTTGGGGAAAACTCCCGGATTTTTTAAAGCGAGTGTTGATTTCGGCTGTTTGTGCCTCGGTTTGGATTATTATTGAGATTGCCGTTGAATCCGATAGCATCAAATCAGTTTTTTTAGTCTTAGGATTAATCACCATTCTTTACTGGTTTTGGGGGCCAGTGGTTGAAGCCAGTTTACGCAATCTACAATGTCGTAAATATCCCTACTGTGGATTTTGGCAGGGAAAAGTTCTCGACTATTATATTACCGAAGAAGTGACCAGCGAACAGGAATCGGTCAATCAACGGGGAGATTTAATTATTATCGAAAACTTGGAGCGGCGAATTAATGTAGAAGTGGGAGATTCAAAAGGATTTACAACCTGCATTCAAGCCCCCCTAAATCGCTCTCACAAAAAACTTCATCGAGGTCAAGTCGCTCAACTGATTGTCATGTCTTACCTCGAAGATTTAAGCCGGATTAGCCAAGTTTCCGATCTCTATATTCCCAGTCAAAACTTGTGGGTTAGTAACTATCCTTATTTGCGTCGAGATGCCTTTGTTGATTTAAGTCGCTGGGTTCGTTCCCAACGCGATACTCGTAGGCGATCGCAAACTTCTGTAGATCGATAAAATCCGGGTATCCTTCATCTGCGTTTCATTTGAAAAAACGACTGATAGCCGGAGAAGATGCTCGTATAAATTAGAGGTATCTGGGGTGGTCAACTTCCTGTTTATTCATCGGAGGAAACACAATGGAAATACCTGGAACTCTCAGTTTAGAGCAGCAATTCAAGTTAGAAGTTCTGCAAAAAGAAGTCAAACGGTTAACCCAAGAACAAGCTCAAGCCTACCTGATTGAACTGATGCGTCAGAATATGGTTAAAGATAACTTACTCAAGCATTGGATAAAAAAGTCTTAACCACTCCTGGGTTACAGAGGGGGCGCAAACTACAGCGCCCTTAAATTTGAAAAAACTAATTCACATTCACCTCTCGACCGTAGGCTTGCCAAGCCAAATCGACCAAACCATTCACAATTGCAACAGAGACCACCGCACTGCCTTTGCGGCCATCAATCCGAATATGAGGCACCATCGAATCATGTAAACGAGATTTCGCCACATCCGCCCCCACAAAACCCGAAGGCGTTGCAATCACTAAAGCGGGTTTAATTTCTTCAGCTTCAATCAAATCAACCAAAGCCGAAAGTGCCGTTTGTTCTTGACCAATCACAAAAATGGCTTCGGGATAACGTCGGGCTAAAGTTTGAATTCCCCAAGCGGTGCGGGTTTTTTCTCGTTGGGGTCGAGTCACCGCTTCCATCGAACAATAAACAGGATTAGCAAAAGTCGCTAAAATCTGGGGACTAATCCCCACCTGTACCATTGGTACATCTACAACAATCGTTGTCCGGGCGGCTAAAGCCGCAGCACCGGCTTGTAAGGCTTGATCAGAAAAGCGAACGAGGGACTTGTACTCAAAATCAGCAGTCGTATAAATGACCCGACGGACAATCTCATACTCGGCTGGAGAAAAAACGTGATCACCAATTTCGTGATCAATAATCCCTAGACTTTGGGCATCGGTAATGTGCCATTCCATCATGATCTTCCGCTATTATCCGTCTGTGAATCGGTGCATTACCCCCGAACCGAAAAAATCTGAGCCAGGTTTGATCTGTTTACAGGAGTTCGGGATGGGAATTGAGTGCAGCAACGATTCTATATATTAGATAAGTTTATCAGGCAAAATGTAGAGTCGATCACTTTCGAGGGATTGAATTTAGACTTGCTCAAAATCAAACAGGATCGAGAGTTTCGTCAATTCCCAATCCTGTAGTCAAATTAGTTAGATTATTGAATTTAAAATTAGCTTTCAGAAGTCGAAGGCTGATTGAACGCAGGAGTTAGATAAGCTGCCAAAACACCAATCAGAAATGCGGCAATATTACGAACTAACGGCACCCAGTCCGAAGTCCGAGAGACAACCGGGCCAATCCCAAACGCAATAAATAAGATTCCCCACAACGGAGAGAAAATTAAAGCCCACTGCCAAGCCACAATTTGTCCGGGTTTACGAGGAATCGCCGCAATACCACAAATAATCCCGCCCAAAGCAGAAGTAATCAGAGTTAAAATCCACTGTTCACGGGGAAGTCCGGGTACGACTCGACAACCCCCTTGAATTAAACAAGATTTAACCGCATCTAAAGATTGAATAATGGATTGATCCTCGCCATTGTCTCGTACAAAGTATTGGTTTCCATAACGGGTTTGCAGTTCCACCCAAAACGTCCGAGAAAGCAAAGCATAGAGGTCACGACCGACGTTAAAATTGAGGATATTTCCGCCTCGTTGGTCAGCAACCAGCAAAACACTTTTATCATCAAGTCCCCAGTAATCCTTAACCGCACGACCTGGAGTGCGATCAAATTGAGTCAGAACTCTGAGTTTCCAGCCCGTCTCCGACTCAAATTGTTGAATTTCTGAGGCGATCAATTGTTCTTGAGTATCGGTGAGAACTTCCGCCAAGTCAATGATCGGAGTTTGAATTTTGGGAAGTAACTCAGGATTATCATAAGCCTGAGCAGCCGGGGCGATCATCCAAGTCGATACACTTAGACAACACGCAACGATAGAGACCAAGAGCCGACGAAGCCATATCTGTTTCATGGGATTTTCTATCAAGGTTTAAATTGTCAAGGATAAAGGATTTTGTTAACCCGCAGATAATCGAAATCTTATATTTCTTTACAATTGTTAACTTTAACATAGAATTTTCTTACAGGACAGATGTCACCGAGTCAGGAGTCAGGAGTCAGGAGTTCAGAATTGCCTTTTGCCTTTTGCAAAAGCGCCTCTTGCCTGTTGCCTCTTGCCTGTTGCCTCTTGCAAGAGCGGCTGTTCCCTATTCCCTGTTGCCTGTTAACTGACACAAACTCCGATCTTCATTGCTGATATAGGGATTGTACTTAAGATAATCACCCACCCATTCACAAGCCCGTTCCATCAGATCATCAAGATCCAAATTCCATAAAATCACCTTCTGATCTCGACTCGCCGAGGCTAACACCCGACTATCGGGACTAAAACGAATACTCATCACCCCATCTTGATGACCCAATAACGTTTTGAGCAAAGTCCCATTGTGACGACTCCACAGCTTCACATACCCGTCATAACTCGCTGAAGCAATGAGTTGACCATTGGGACTAAAAACTACACTTGTAACACTATCACTCGAACCTTTTAATAACGTTTTCAACAAAATCCCTTCACGACTCCAAAGCTTCACTGTATTGTCATAACCGGCTGAAGCAATCGTATGACCATCGGGACTAAAACTCACCCCCAACACATAGGCGTTATGGGCTATAATCGTTTTCAACAATCTTCCCTGTAAATTCCACAACTTCACCGTACCGTCATCACTCGCCGAAGCAATAATTCGACCATCAGGACTAAAACTCACACTATTAACCCATCCCTGATGACCCACAAACGTTTGGAGTAAACGACCTTCTGAAGTCCACAGTTTAACCGTTTTATCCTTACTTCCCGTCACAATTAACTGACTATTTGGACTGAAACTCACACTCATTAAACTATCACTATGCGCCGTCCACGTATTCACGGTTGATAAGGGATGAAAAACTGAAGCCTTAGACTCAATAGAAGATTGATCAAAATCTAGACTTCCTCTCAGTGGAAAATAAAAGGATCGAAAATAAAGCTGTTCTCGCAATGATGTATGAGTCCAGAGAAAATGATCTTGTTGTTGAACTTTTTTGGGATGAGGAGTCATCCGCCACAGTTTTACTTTTTTGTCATAACTCGCCGTTGCTAACAGTTGACCATCGGGACTAAAACTAATCGCTGAAACGCGATCTTGGTATCCTTTTAAGGTTTGTAGTAAAGTTCCGGAACGACTCCACAGTTTGACTGTTTGATCTTGAGAGGCAGAAGCCAAGATTTGACCATCGGGACTAAAACTAACGTCTAAAACGCGATCCTCGTGTCCTTCTAATCGTTTCAGTGGAATATCTTCAATCCGCCACAATTTTACTTTTTTGTCATAACTCGAAGAAGCCAAAATTTTACCATCCGGTGAAAAACTCACATTCGTCACCTGATCTCCATGTCCTTCAAAAGTTATCAAAAGTTCTCCATCTCGACTCCAAAGTTTAACGGTTTTATCCCCACTTGCTGTGGCAATCATTTGACTGTCTGGAGAAAATTCAACACCATAAATGATCTGTTCATGTCCCCGTAAAATTTTGAGTAAACGGCCTTGACGATTCCATAATTTAATCGTTCGATCTGAACCCACAGTCGCGATTAATTCACCATCGGGTGAAAAGGTTACAGTATAAACTTTCGACTCATCAGAACTACTATGACGCAGTGTTTTAAGGGTTCTTCCTCTCGGGGTTAATAATCGGGCTGTGCCGTCGTTTCCTGCGGTGGCAATTACATCACCTTTGGGACTAAAACTCACCCAATTTAAAGGAGAATTATGAGCAGTTATTGTTCTGAGCAACTGTCCTTCTAAATTCCACAATTTTACCGTTTTGTCTTCAGAAGCGGAAGCAATAATTTGACCATCCGGTGAGAAAGACACACTAGAAACAATATCGCCATGACCTTTGAATGTAATGGGAATCGCTGTCATTTGAGTGTCTTGACCCAACGTCCACAACTTTACAGTTTGATCCTGGGAAGATGAGGCAATCATCTGAGCATTTGGACTAAAGCTTACACTGGTAATACTTTTTTCATGACCTTTCAAAGTATTGAGAAGTTTCCCTTTCGGAGTCCAGAGTTTAATCACTTGATCTACACTCCCCGAAGCAATAATATTCCCATCTGGACTAAAGCTAACATCCCAAACCACTTCGTTGTGTCCTTCTAAGCGGTTGAATTCATGAATCCCATAAACCGCTTGTTGTAGGGTTGCTGCAATTGAAATTTCGGTGTTTTGTAAGTCAAAGTTAATCAGGCTTAATCGTTTGAGTTGTTGCAAGCGTTTTACCGCTCTTAGACTTTCCATAATAGCATCAAATTTTTGATGGGAAAAGAATAAGGCATCGGAAGCGGATGTTAAAGTCGCAATATTAGCAAGTTGTTTTTGTTTATAAGCAATTTTTACAGTGAAAGCAAGTCCGACTGCGGTAATCACGGCTAATCCTAATAATTGTTTTAAAACTCGGTTGCGATGAATCAACTGCTGTTGACTCATTTTTTGTAATGCGGCTTCTGCTTCTTTTTTCGCCACTTGGGCTTGTCTGAGTCGTCGATGAATTTCAGTCCGACGTTGTTGTTCTTTGATAGCGTAGCGTTGACGAATGGGTAAGACTAAATAATCATGTAAAAGTTGATAGCGATTTTCGGGTAGAGAAGCTTCACGAATACAGGTTTTTTCTCGTTGTCGTAATAATAAACCCGATTCTAAAATCACATCAATAAATGATACAGGTTGTTGTAAATCTTTGGATAGATCTAATTTATTGTGGGAATGAATAGCTGTAATTAACTCTCGGCGAGTTTTGATCGGACGAGTAAATTTTTCATCGGTTAAAGCAAATAAAACATCCCAAGCTGCATCTTCATTTTCTTTTCCACAATCTTCGATCACTTGCTCAATAGAATGTTTGATTAGTTCTGCTTTGGGATTTTTTCCCAGTTGTTTATATTGGGCAAGGGTGGTAATTCCCTGTTCTCCTTCTTCTTGAAGTTGCGCGCCAACCACTTGTAATTCAATGGGACGAACTTCACCTTGTTCATCTGCTAAATCTTGAACTAAAGCATCAATTAAAGCGGGTTCTAATTCAAATTTTGCTCGCTGAGTTAAACGTTCAATTAGAGCTTTGGCTTCACTTTTAGAAAAGTCTCTTAAGTGATAACGAATTTTTTTATCTAGAATATTATTATTAATTGC
>CAZNCM010000004.1:26532-32827 GCA_964571155.1 uncultured Lyngbya sp.
ACATTCTAAAAGATAATGAAGATAATCTTCTCTCAATGAAAAGACAACTTTCACAAAAGGTAGATCTAAACAAATTCTCAAAAATTGAGAAAAAGCACAAATTTCTGCTCTAGAATTAACAAAGAAAAATTCTTCAAACTGATCGAATACCAGTACAGTTACTAAATTTCTTTCTCCATTTTTATGAAGATTTTTTAAAACAAAGGAGTTGGGATTGAGTAAAAAATTAGAGGGATAATTTTTTGTTTTTTTCCAGGATTTATAAGCGGCTTGAGTGATCACCTGGTCCCATTGTTTTTTAATATCATTTTGTCGTTTTCTATGGTAAATACTTTCTTGTGCTAGGATTGCTTTTGTCAGAGATTGTTCAATTTCTTTTGACCAATGGGTATAGCTACGAATCACCACAGGCAAAACATGACGAGCGCTCAAATTAATATTCGTTAATGCGGGAACTAATCCGGCATTCACTAATGAGCTTTTTCCCACTCCTGAACGTCCATGAATAATAATTAGTTTATGATCGTCTCTGCCCAATCTTTGCAAAAGGTTATGAATATCTTTTTGCCGACAAGATGCGACAATTTCTTCGGCCATCATCATCTGAGTTTCAACCTTTAAACTCGAAGGATTAACAACCTGTTTAGTCGGCTGAAGTTGATGAGCACCAATAAATGCTCTAAACCCATATTGATGCTCAATCTCTCGTTGTTTTTTCTTGATTCTAAATGCTTTTAAATATTGACCTTTTTCGTAGTAAATTGAACGTAACTCTGCTAATATATTAATATATAAATGAGGATCATATTCGGGTTCAGTTCCCGCTTGAGCCTGTTCTAAGACCTCAACCGCCTCATCCCATCGTCCTAGATTTTTGGTACTTCGAGCTAACAGCAAAAGATACACACTACGACTCGAAACGGGTTCAGATGTTGGTAAAATGCTTAACGCCAGTCGAGTCAGTTTATCTGCTTTTAACCATTGAGAATGTTGTAAACTAACTTCTGCCATAAACCCATAATCTTTCGCAAGCTGACGAGGTGTACCATAGGTGAGGTGCATTTTTAATACTCGTTGGGCGAAGGTTTGCAACTCATCCCACTTTTGCAGACGTTGTAATAGTTCCCCCATATAAGACATCACACCTGCTACTAAATCAGGTCGTCCAGCTTGTTCAAAGACTTGCTGACATTGTTCTAAACTAACTTGTGCTTTCTCCAATAATGTTTGACTTAAACCCGGATTTCGAGCAGCTTGTAAACGGTAAGTTAAAGCAATATAAAATAGCACAATTCCCTGATATTTAATCATAAATTTATGCTGATCTAAATCACTAGAATCAGAATAAATACGCCGCTCATCAGGAATAGAATTGACATCTATAGAATCTTCGACTATGACTTCCCATTTAATCAATTGATGATGACGAATCTGATTTTTTTCCTCTGGGCAACTGCTATCATAGTGAAGCAATGCCATAAAGCTTTTTTGGTAATGAATTCGAGCAATATCACTTTGATCACTTGCATCCCGATCTTGGCCCCAAATAAACTCCCGACAGGCTTCTAAAGTGGGTTCCAACTCATAACCCCGATGTTGTAAGTCTCGCCAAGTTGATTCGAGTTCGCGCCGACGTCGAGAACCGGGAGAAAAATCATAATTCTGCTGGGGAAATTGGGGAAAAGAAATCGAACATTGAGTGGCAAGTTCCCCTTCTTTGATTTTTAGTTCAGCGCAGGAAAAAAGAAGATTCGCTTGCTGTTGGAGATATTCAATCAGTTCACAGGTGGCGAGTTCAAATTTCAGGGTTGCTGCTGCCCAACTTTTGAAATCTGGGGCTAATCGAATTAATTTAGTTGCGACTTCATCGGTAATCCACAAAATTAATGGAAAAGTAAAGTTTTTCCGAAATTCATCTCGAACTTGATTGGTAGAATTGAGTAAATGATCGAGAGAAGCAACTGTTTCTAACCCTAAAACCATCAAGGCAGCCGGAGGTTCATTTTGAATCGCTGAATATAAAGTTGTGTAAAGAGTTTCAACTGATTCTGGCAAGATCAACTTTTGAATCGAAATCGGGGATTTTTGTTGTAATTTTTGAATGAGTTTGAGTTGGAGACTGGAATAGTTACAGCGCACTAAAACAAGAGAAAATTGTCCTTGAGATAAAGCGATTGACCGCACCAATCGAGTTAATAATTTATCATTATGGGTGGCAGTTTGTTCGGAGGTAAATAGAGTATCCATAGGATGAGCCATTTTGCTCAAAATCATAGTAAAAGTTGACCCTGAGTTCAGTTTATTTGATCTCAGCAGAAATTAGACCGAAGAAATAAGATCTTAAGCGTCTTCGGATGACTCCCGTTCTTATCCACAAGATGGGTTATGTCTTCTGCTTTTTGAGCAAATAAATTGAACACATTTATCCTCAACATCAATAAACTGAAAGTTATATCTAATGTTAAAGAAAGTATTAATCAAATTTTATTGGTATGTTTTGTAATTTGTCAAGCTTAGACTCGAATACAGGATTTAAGATAATTTAGACTAACCTGCTTACACAACAACCAACTCAAACAAAACCCATAGAGAGACTATCCTCGAAAAGACTGATTTAGCTCTAAAGTACCTTTTTAAATTGTCGAGTTTCCTCTAAAGCCGGATTGATCCCAAACCAACGACCATCACCATCACGATATTCAAAAACAAACATACTCCGCAGTAAAGTTTGACATTCTTCTTCTCCCCGAACGTGTTGATGATTGACAACTTGAACCAACAATTTCCACTCATCTTCAGTAATTGCACCTAAGAGATCATCTCGATATTCCCGAATTACATTGTCGAGACAATCGCGAGTAAAAGGCGGATCAGCTTGTTGTAAACAGCTATACATCAACATTAATAACCGTCGCATATGACCCCCACTAATTCGACATAAGCGATCTAGCGTTTCTGGAGTGTCAAATAATTCTGGAATTAACTCAGAGCGTTGTTCAGCCGGAATTTTTGGAAAAGCCCTCGCTAAAACCATTTCTCGTAACATTTCCATTCCTTTAGAATAATCTTCACCTTGACGAGTTTTAACTGGAATCATCGGCAGAACTTTGGGTTTAACTCCAAATCGACTGGATAATCTTCCATAATCGTTAGAAAACATTAAAGTGAGAGGAATGGTATAAACCACATGGCAATTGAGTCGTTTAAGTTGTTCGCCCCGATCAACAAACAGATATTCGGGTTGAGTTCGCCCCCAAGGTTTAGGAGAGTTATCCACCCGATCAAGGTTATCGATAATCACAACTAATCCCTTTTTTCCTTTTGCTTTTAATGCCGTGTTAGCCCGTTCGAGGAGTTCTTTATTAATTGCATCGAGAATACTACTGACTCGCGGTTCGAGATATTGTCTGAGTTGAGAGCGTAATTTTGGGGAATCTTTGGTGCGAGCGCTTAATTTAGCAAATCCAACTGATAGTTCCGCTTCGCCCGAGAGTTCTAAGGGAGTTTGCAAAAAGTCTGAAATTTCAGAGAATAGGTTGCCAAAGTATCCGGCTTTGATCCGAATTTGAGCGCCTTCGAGATTTTCACTGACTTGATGAGCGATTGCCAGTAAAATATCACTAATATCGACATCAGCCATGTCTAAATCTTGGGAAGACTCAAAATAAACGACATGGTAGTCAAGTTGTTCTAAAGTATCCTTAAGTCGAAATAGCTCAGTCGATTTGCCGCAACCGATATGTCCTGAAAACAGTTGGCAAGTCGGTTCATCCCCAGAAAGTAACGTAATGGTGCGGCAGAGTTCTCGAACCAAATCGCTACCTCGAACTGAGGAAAAATCGATATAATACTGCCGATCCTCGGGATTTGCCATATCAATGGTTTTACTCGGATTGCAGGCTTTGTAAAATTGAATTAGATCTAAGCGCACCACAGCAGACTCTCTTGTGTGACAATTCTTTACTTAAAAGTATAGATTGACACTTGGCTCGGTGGGGTGTGGACTCAAACAGAACAGGAGAGTCGAACCGACTAGGTGATATTACTGAAGGGTTAACCCCACTGGTGGTATTAATTGATATACCCTCGTCAGTCGTTAGCAGTTGCAGTCCAAATCTGAATGTTGAGCGAATCAATCTCTCAATGATTGATCCCTAATTTTTTTCAGCTCATTGTTATGAATGTAAACAAACCCAATCGTCGCGAAAAAAGAGACTTATGACGAATATTGTATCTGTTTCTTCTCGGGATCTCGGAAATCGGCGTCAGCAATTGCGTCGTCAGCGTCGTTTACGCTTAGTACAAATTATTTGGCAAGCCCTAGCTGTTAGTGGTTTAACTGGGGGTGTGTTTTGGGCCGTTAACCAGCCGATTTGGTTGATTAATCAGCCCGAACAAGTCAGCATTGAAGGTAATCAATTACTCTCTGATCGACGAATTCGCGCTTTACTTCCCTTATCCTATCCTCAATCCCTGTGGGAAATTCAACCTCAAGCGTTAGCAAAGACCTTAGAATCTCAAGGCCAAATTGCCAAAGCCAGCGTCAGCCGACAGTTGTTTCCCCCTCAGTTAACGATTAAAGTCCAAGAACGACGTCCGGTGGCGATCGCTCAACCCAGTCCGACTTTAACTCGACGTTCTGACGCCTCGCAAGTCGGTTGGCTTGATGCGAATGGGGGTTGGATTCCGTTAGAAAGCTATGCTAAGTTAGAGCGATCGCGACAGTTGCCCCGCCTGAAGGTGATTGGCAACCCAGAGCAGTACCGTCCGCATTGGAAACAAATGTATGAAACCTTGAGTCGCTCTCCAGTAGTGGTTTCTGAGATTATCACCACCGACATTGGAGTTGTACATCTTGGGGCTTATAGTCCTCTATTTACTCAACAGCTTCGTGTTTTGGATCAGATGAGAAATTTACCGGAACGAGTCGATTTAGCCTTAGTGGACTATATTGATTTACAGAATCCAGATCACCCAGTCATTCAGATGTTGCCAGAACCCTAAAACTTTGCTATTGTGCCGACTATCGTGATCAAGATAGCTAAACCCCTCGATTGATTGTGCTTGTCGCCCTTTGGTTCAAGTCCGTTGGGTAAACTGATTGCTTCGAGAATTCCTCTTGGTTTAGATCGCAACTTACTTTATAGTTGAGTTTGAGTTGCGTCCTTTATTGAAACGTTATTCACTACCCCTATCGATTAAAATGGATTCTAAGAATAACCTGGGGTCTACCCAAAGGAATAATAATAATAATGAGCAAGCTGATCAGAAAGCAAATCTCTGGTTAGCCGCTGAATCAGCAAATCCATTCCGCAAAAACGAGCGTATGGTAAACCCCAATAACGAAAGTAATTCTATGCCTCACGAAGAGTCTTGGAGTACCGATATTATACCAAGCAACGCAGCGAAGATAAAAGTCATTGGTGTCGGCGGCAGTGGGGGAAATGCGGTCAATCGCATGATTGAGAGTGAGGTATCGGGTGTAGAGTTTTGGGCGGTCAATACAGATGCCCAAGCCTTGGCTCAGTCAAAAGCACTGAAACGTTTACAAGTCGGACAAAAGTTAACCCGAGGACTAGGAGCGGGCGGGAATCCGGCGATTGGACAAAAAGCCGCTGAAGAATCTCGTGACGAAATTGCCCATTCTTTGGAAGGGGCGGATTTGGTGTTTATTACAGCCGGATTAGGCGGGGGAACTGGAACGGGGGGTGCTCCGGTTGTGGCTGAAGTGGCGAAAGAAGTGGGTGCATTAACAATTGGTGTGGTGACACGACCTTTTACTTTTGAAGGGCGACGACGCATCTCTCAAGCCGATGAAGGGGTCGCTGCTTTACAAAGTCGGGTTGATACGCTGATTATTATCCCCAACAATAAGTTATTGTCGGTGATTAACGAACAAACGCCAGTTCAGGAAGCTTTTCGCTATGCCGATGATGTCTTGCGTCAGGGTGTACAAGGGATCTCTGATATTATTACGATTCCTGGCTTAGTGAATGTTGACTTTGCCGATGTTCGGGCGGTGATGGCAGATGCGGGTTCAGCTTTGCTCGGAATTGGTTTGGGTTCGGGTAAATCAAGGGCCAGAGAAGCGGCAATGGGAGCGATTTCGTCTCCGTTACTGGAATCTTCTATTGATGGGGCGAAAGGGGTTGTCTTTAATATTACAGGCGGAACTGACTTGACGCTTCATGAGGTCAATGCGGCAGCCGAGGCGATTTATGAAGTGGTTGATCCCAATGCTAATATTATCTTTGGAGCGGTGATTGATGAACGGCTACAGGGAGAAATTAAAATT
>CAZNCM010000004.1:32909-33243 GCA_964571155.1 uncultured Lyngbya sp.
TTTTCGGGTGAAAAACAACAAAGCATTCCTAGCACCCGAGAAACCACGCCCCAACCCCGGAATGCACCGCCGCCTTCACCTCTTGGTCAACAACCGTCAAAAGAGCCTGCTGAACAACAATCCCAACAGCCAGGACTTGATATTCCCGACTTCCTCAGACAACGGCGTCCTCGACGTTAGTCGAGTTAGTATTGGCTCCAAATGGCAAATTCACAATCTATGATTCCAGTCGCTCTCACCATTGCCGGATCAGATAGTGGTGGGGGTGCAGGCATTCAAGCCGATTTGCGAACCTTTGCCTTTCATTGCGTTCACGGCACCAGTGCTTTAACTT
>CAZNCM010000004.1:33266-48578 GCA_964571155.1 uncultured Lyngbya sp.
AATCGAGTCGATGCCCTCTCACCCCAAGCTGTCGCTGACCAAATTACGGCGGTTGTTGAAGATATTGGGGTACAAGCGACGAAGACGGGAATGTTGCTCAACTCTGAGATTATTCAGCAGGTTGTGACTCAAGTTAAGCAATGGCATCTACAGCCGTTAGTGGTTGATCCGGTGATGGTCTCCCGGACTGGAGCGCAATTGATTGATGATCAGGCGATTATGGCTTTGCGAGAAACTCTATTTCCCCATGCAACGGTGATTACACCCAATCGCTACGAGGCTGAGATTCTCACGGGGTTGAAAATACAAACCCTTGATCAGATGTATACTGCCGCTCAAAAGATTTATGATCAACTGGGAGTGAAAGCCGTTTTGGTGAAGGGAGGGAGTTTAGAAGCGTCTCTACGGGGAACAGATGTGTGGTTCGATGGCAAACAGCTTCAAACTCTACAAACTGAAATCATCAACACTTCCCATACTCATGGGACAGGTTGTACGCTTTCGGCTGCGATCACGGCTAACCTTGCCAAAGGACAAGATTTATTGACTGCTATCCAAGGAGCAAAGACTTACGTCACCCAAGCTTTACAATTTTCCCTGAGTATCGGTCAGGGTCAAGGTCCGGTTGGACATTTTTTTCCACTTCTCTCCCCGAGCCAATCTTTACTCTAGCTCCATCAGGCCGAATCGGTAAATTTAATTTATCGAGCTGATCGTTGACCCAAGCGAGAAGAATGCTTTTGCTGCCAGTAATACGGATGAGAGGGTAATTCCTTTGGGGTTTCCACTTCTGCTGTATTACTGCGAATAGCACCTTCACCCATAACGTCCTCTTTTTCTTGAAAGAGAGGAGTTGTACTTCGTAGGGGATCACGCTGCACGGCGGCTAACGCTTGACGAACTGCCGTTTTGATTTTAACTTGATATTGGTCTCGGGCGCATTTTTGTTGATGCAGCCACCCTTCGCGACTGGAAGCATAGAGAGTTGGCAAACGGTTAAGCGCGTAGGTTTCAACTTCAGAACGCTGAATGTACTGCGTTAACCGAGGAGATAAAAGAGCCATTTGACTTCTGACTTCCTCAGCCACCAAGTCTTCCATGATGTTGTGGTATTTTCTGCGTTGCTTCACTGACATAATCGTCACCGAAAACCTTAGTGTATTGAGTATTTTGACTGAATTGGTGCTGATCTTTCACGGTCGTCCACAAATCTACTGTGGATTATCTCTAATAACTGAGAATTGAACCTTTAGCGAGTCGATCATAAGGAAGTCTCGATCAACTCCTCGATTTCATTCACCTGACCCTCCTCGGCTAAATAGCCAATTCCACGATGCAGATGAAGACGAAGTTGTTCTGCGAGAGTTTGTCTATCTGTGCTTAAGCCGTCTTGACAACACCTATACTTCAAGGCAGTTATAAAGACATCAGACAGTTCACCGCTAAAGACTCGCCAAGTCATTTCAATCCCCTGATCAGCAGGTAATGAAACTGAAGAAGGTACAGTAGACTCTACAAGTGATAGACAAAAAGCCCAACGACAAAGAATATTCCACTGCTCGATCTTCGTTGTTCGCTTCAGCTTAATTAGCTGTTCTTTCGCTTCAGAGGAAAGACGAACTCGATCAACGGGTGGCTCCATAAGTTCCAAGGGTGTGTAAAATCTCTACAAACCAGGAATTTACTGAAACCTGTTTGATCTCTATTATACAACGATTCAGTGTTTTGTCGGTAGACAGATGCGTCGTTTTTAACCTGAACATCTAGTAAAATACTGAAATGTTCAAAGTTTGATCTAAAGTTTGTTAAAAAGTTAACATTCTGTTCTGACAACTTTACGTTTCAAGACCCAGATGGTAGTTGTCAGCTAACTGCTCTCCGTTAATTTACGGAAGTACAAGTATATCTTTACTCAAGCTATCATAAAGCATACCCATCCCAGGGTCAAGTCAATCACTAGAATTTGATGTGCTTTCTAGTCAATTCCTGAAACCCTACAAATCTTCTCTCTTACAACAGCCTCAAAAATGCTAGAACTTCATTGTCATACCACTTACTCCGATGGTACACTTACCCCAAGCGAACTGGTCGCTTCAGCCATTCAAGCCGGAGTCACAGCCCTCGCCATCACCGATCACGATACCCTCTCAGGTTGGGAAGAAGCCTTTGCTGCTGCTGCTGATTTTGATCTGGAAATTGTTCCCGGAGTTGAACTCTCTACGGTTTACAACCAGCGTTCTTTACATATTTTGGGATTTTACCCCAATAAAAATAAACTCTATTCTCCCCTTAAAGAACGGTTAGAAGGGCGCAAAAGACGCGCTCAACAAATTGTTAATAAACTCGCAGAATTGGGTTATCCAGTTGAACTTCCTCAAATGGGTGAAGGAATTGCACATTCTCGTCCTCATATTGCTACAGCTTTGATCAAAGCCGGTTATGTTAAATCTTCCAAAGAAGCCTTTGAAAAATGGCTAGGAGATGATCAACCAGCCTTTGTTCAATATGAAAAATTTTCGGCAGAAGAAGGGATTAAACTTTTACTTCATTGTGAAGCCATTCCAGTTTGGGCGCATCCTTATTTGTTTCGAGGGGGTGAAGTGGAAGCGGTATTAAAAGATTTGGTTTCTGCTGGTTTATTGGGTCTTGAAGTTTATCATCCCAGTCATACCTCAAAACAAATTAAGCACTTAGAATCTTTGTGTGAGGAATATGATTTATTAAAAACCGGAGGCAGTGATTTTCATAGCCCAAATTCTGATATCAGTCTCAACCAACTTCATTTACCGCTAGAGTTATTAGAGTCTCTAAAACAAGTCAGATCTAAATGATATCTAACAAGTTTATTCCGAAATTTTCAATAATTTATTCTCGACAACTCAACTCAACTTCTCGGAAAAATATGTAAAAATAAGAACGTTAACTTTAAAAACCTTCCGACCATGACTTATCATGTGATTTATGACGGAAACTGTAATTTGTGTGTGACCTTAGTACAGTTTTTAGAGAACTTAGATCAAGGTCAGCAGTTTCAATATATTCCGATGCAAAATGAAGCTGAACTCAACCGCTTTAAGATTACATCAACCGACTGTGAACAGGGAATGATTTTAATCGATGGTAACAACCCTCAGCGTCGTTGGCAAGGCAGTGATGCCGCCGAAGAAATTGGCAATTTATTACCCGCAGGAAATCTGTTTGTGAGTGCGTATCGAGCTTTACCGGGGTTAAAATGGACAGGCGATCGCATTTATGAACAAGTCCGCGATAACCGTTATCAGTGGTTTGGTCAGCGTTCTAGCACCTACAATTCAGCTTACCCCAGTTGTGAGAGTTGTCAAAAAAATTAGGGCTTGCGCGATCGCCAATTTCAGAGTATAGTAATATTCAACAGCACCTAACACTAACTGTGGGCTGCTGTCTCACCGTTCGCATATACATCTGTACCAGTGTATCTGTATATTTAGGTGGTTACGTTAGATCAGTAATTTTTGAGTTATTATTGAGCGTTACTACCTATGTGTACATATCCACTTACACGGATAGATCTGCGGGTTGTGAGACATTGGCTTACTGCAAGGCTCCATTTTGCAAGTTAATCTTGGTGTGAAGTGTTCTCGCTGTGAACTTCTCAAGACAAGGCGATCGCATTTTCCGAGGAGTTTTTAAAAACCACAAATTGAAAGAGATTGCTAGTAACCATGTTGGTGATCTGATCGCGATCAATTTTCAATGGAAATGCTAGATCTAAATCCCGTTCGGGTTAGTTGGAAGCAACGCTGATATTACTTTAATTTTGGGTTTTGGGTGCAGACAACTAATTATACCATATCCGGTTGATTAATGCGTGTTTTGAAGGCGGTGCGGGTTGATTTAATTTAGTAATAGGTGTCAGCGAGGGTTTAGAACCTGCCCCTACATAATCATAATCGATTAATCGGACATGATATTAATTGTAGAGAAGTTCATAACAGAATACTCCGTTAGTGCTAGGTGACTTAACCAAAAATAACTCGACCAGGAGTAAACTAATGAAAGTCAAAAACAATCAGTGTAATAACTCACAGAATTGGGTGGCTATTTTTTGGGATTACGAAAATGTACCTCAATGTGAAATCGCGTCAGATTTGTTAAAATTTGCCAGCTTTAAAGGAAATGTTTTGATTCGGAAAGCTTACAGTTGTAACTGGAATAGCAAGGCGGAGAATCATTTAAAAGAGCAAGGTTTTGAGTGTATACAGATAGAAAATAAAAATAAAATCAAAAATGCCGTAGATCATTTCTTGGAAGTTGATTGTGGAATAGAAATCGGTAAAAATCCTTTGTTGAAAACTATCATCTTAGTAACGGGAGATTGTTACAGTCAGATTTTACAGCAAAACCTCAAACAAGAAAACCGAAAATTAATTGTATTTGCACGAAAGGGAAGTGATTGTAAGTCTTTAAACCCAAAAGCATTTGATGAATTTCATTATATAGATGAACTTCCCAACTTGGTGAAAAAAATCCGTTCTGAAATAATCAAAATAGAAGCTTTCATTTGTTATGAAGATGCTGTAAACTGTTTAATTCAAGCAATTAAAACTGTTGTAAATAGCCAAAAATCTGCTACAATAGGTTATCTGGGAAAATTAATGCACGACAATCCCAATTTCCCCAACTATAAAAATGTTTCATTGATACGCAAACCTGATGGAACAAAATTTTCAAAGTTTAGTCAATTCCTAAACAAAGCAATTCAGGAAGACAGGATTCCGAAAGTTTATCATCAGATATTTTTAGTGAATCTCAGATAAAACTCGATTAACCGTTAACACACATGAGAGGTGTTAAAAATCCTCACTTTGTTGCATAGAATCATCAGATAATGATAAAGTGAGCAGGGTGAGGAAACAGAAAAAATAATTTGTAACGTTAGATTTTGAATGAGACAAAAATATTGACAATGGATAAACTACCAGAAATTAAAGATGAAAAACTGAGGTTACGTGCTTTAACCCATCGTTCCTACGTTAACGAACATCCAGAAGAAGGAAAAGATAACGAGCGCTTAGAATTCTTGGGGGATGCAGTCTTAGGGTTTTTAGTCGGTGAATTACTGTATAATTATAATGGGCAAGAACTCAGCGAAGCCCAAATGACCCGTTTAAGAGCCGCATTAGTCGATGAAAAACAACTGGGAAAATTTGCGGCTAAATTGGGGATAGGTGAAATAATGCGACTGGGGAAAGGAGCAATAAGAGATGCAGGATACCAAAACCCGGCATTATTGAGCGATACATTTGAAGCCTATATTGGAGCGTACTATTTAGAAGCGGGAATAGAAAAAGTTCGAGAATTTATTATTCCTCTATTCACCAAAGTTGCTGATGAAATTCTGGGAATGCACACTGAAGAAAAAAATTCTGAACATTTAATTGATTCAAAAAATCGATTTCAGCAATGGGCATTAGCCGAATTTGGAGAAAATCCCAAGTATTTTATTATTGATCAATCCGGCCCCGATCATGCCAAAGAGTTTATCGCAGAAGTGCGCGTCAGAGATCAAGTGTATGGGTTAGGACAAGGACGTCGTAAGCAAGATGCTCAAAAAAAAGCCGCAGAAGCAGCTTTAAAGAAATTAGGAATTTTAGATAGTCAATCGTGAACCGTAAGTCGTAAAATAGTTGTGAGTGAGAGTTTGTGTCATACCCAACTCAATTAAGCTCGCAGGGCTAACTTAGTGATGGGTTGAGTTTCTTCGATCAGATATTCCAGGAACGTCTGAGCAACAACAGAAAGATGTTTACCCCCGAGATAAACAACATACCAGCGCCGCTGAATGGGAAAATGTTGGATATCTAAGATCGTCAATTCTTTGGATAAACTCTCCAAGACTAGAGTATGTTTGGAAAGAACCGAAATACCTAAGCCACCTGCGATCGCGTGTTTAATGGCTTCATTGCTACCAAGTTCCAAACGAACCTTAACCTTAACCTTGTGTTTTTCAAGCAACTGTTGTACCGCTTGTCGAGTCCCAGAACCCGGTTCTCGCATGATGAATGCTTCATCACGAAGTTGTTTGATCGAGACATTTTTCTGCTTGGCAAGGGGATGATCATGTCGGGCGACAACAACTAAAGGATTATCCAAAAAAGGTTCTGTACAAAGATCGAGATCTTCTGGAGGTTGACTCAATATATAGAGATCATCTTGGTTGTCCTGCATTCGTTGAGTTATTTCTTGGTGGTTGTTCACCTGAAGTGAAATGTCAATACCGGGGTATTTTTGGCAAAACGAACCCAGGAGTCGAGGAACAAAATATTTAGCCGTTGTCACGACTGCCAGGCGAAGTTGTCCTTGCTTCATGCCTTTCAAGTCTGCCACTTTCATCTCAAAGTTATCTAGTTGTTTAAAAATGTCGTGACAGGTTGCAGATAACTCCCGGCCCGCTGCTGTGAGATAAAGTTGCTTACCAATTTGCTCAAATAACGGTAAACCAACAGCTTGAGCGAGTTGCTTGACTTGGCTAGAAACTGTGGGCTGAGTAATATACAACTCTTCGGCCGCTTTGGTAAAACTACCGTGACGAGCCACAGTTTCAAAGACTCGTAACTGATGTAGGGTTGCCTGAATCAAGAACTCCTCCTTTTTATAGGTATGGCTTGAGATCGCTATAAGTAAATGAAATCTGAAAAAGGTTGCACTCTATTGCGATTTTTATGGTATGCTCACCATAGATTTTAATCAATCCATGTTAGTATTCCGATAGACCTATGTCTATTTTAGCATTCACTCAGATTTCACTAACCCATGCAATTTACCAGGATTACAAACCAAATTCATTTCAGGAATTTACAAGGTGATATTTTTGGAGGAGTAACTGCTGCCGTTATCGCCCTACCGATGGCACTTGCTTTCGGGGTCGCTTCTGGTGCGCCAAACGGAGCCGCAGTTGGCCTTTGGGGTGCTGTTTTGGTGGGTTTCTTTGCCGCCTTATTTGGAGGTACGCCGACTCTCATCTCCGAACCTACAGGCCCGATGACGGTTGTATTTACTGCTGTTGTGGCTAAATCCCTGGCTTCGGCACCCGACGAACAAACCGGGATGGCAATGGCATTTACGGTTGTCATGCTGGCTGGAATTTTTCAGCTTATTTTTGGGACATTGAGACTGGGTAAATACATTACCCTGATGCCCTACACGGTAATTTCAGGGTTTATGTCCGGTATCGGGATCATCCTGATCATCCTTCAGATCGGTCCAATACTCGGACAAGCCAGCCCGAAAGGTGGAGTGGTCGGAACCCTGCAAAACATCCCCAACTTGATAGCCGGTATCAATCCGCTAGAAAGTGTGTTGGGTTTGATTGCAATTGCGATTATCTTCTTCACCCCTGCAAAATTAAAGAAGATTGTTCCGCCTCAATTAAGTGCTTTAGTAATAGGAACTCTGATTTCTTTATTCTTCTTCGGTGATGCAGATATTCGTCGCATTGGCGAAATTCCGATGGGCTTACCTCAATTACATCTGCCGGTATTTAGCCTGGGACAAATCAACACCATGTTAATTGATGGTTTGGTTCTGGGGATGCTCGGTTGTATTGACTCTCTGCTGACTTCTGTAATCGCCGATAGCTTAACTCAAACTCAACACAATTCTGATAAAGAACTTCTCGGTCAAGGACTTGGAAACCTCATCTCTGGAATTTGTGGTGGTCTTCCCGGTGCAGGTGCAACAATGGGAACGGTTGTTAACATCCAAGCTGGGGGTCGCACTGCCGTTTCCGGTTTAACTCGCGCTTTAATTTTATTAGTTATCGTTCTCGCCGCTGCTCCCTTGACACAAGGAATTCCCCTGGCAGTTCTTGCGGGTATTGCGCTGAAAGTGGGTATCGATATTATTGACTGGAAATTCCTCAAACGCGCTCACAAACTGTCCTGGAAAGCAGCCGCCATCATGTACGGTGTGGTGTTGCTAACTGTCTTCTACGACTTGATTGTTGCGGTTGGTGTTGGGGTATTCGTTGCCAATATGCTGACCATCAAACGTTTAGCCGATATCCAAGCCGAACAAGTCAAAGCCATTGACACGGCCAGCGATGAAGTTCTTTCTAACGAAGAAGCCAAACAGTTAATGAAACAAGCCAACGGTCGGATTCTCTTACTCGACCTCGGCGGCCCAATGAGCTTCGGTGCAGCAAAAGCTATTACTCAACGTCAAGGGATTTTAGATAACTATCAAGCGATCATTATCGACTTAAATCACGTTCCTCTGTTGGGTGTAACTGCAACCCTGGCGTTAGAGAAAATGATCGATAGCGCTTATAACAAATCCATGGATGTTTACATTGTCGGCGCTGAAAACAGTGAACATCAAATTAGAACCCGTCTACAACGCTTCAATATTTTGGATCGTTTACCCAAAGAAAATCGAGTAGCAACCCGAGTTGTTGCTCTGCGACGTGCTTTAGCAAGCATTAACGGTGAACCGATTGAACCTGAAAGCTATGACGAAGAAATGAATAGCTATCCTCCGGTTAATCCTACTGATGCTGCGACATTGCAAAAATCTTGATTGTCTAGCCCCGATTTGTAACTCCGTTTTCTCCCTCTGATCGGGGCTATTTCCTAATCCGTTTGAGACCGATCTCAAAAAAACCTTGGATAGGCAGAACTCTCTTCAAAACCTTAAAAACTATTAATAATTCACTCAGTTTCTAACGGTAAAGCTACTTCTGCCTTCCAAACTTTTTTCAATTTTTCTATCTACAATTATCTCCATAACTAAAACGTGAGAAGCTATTTTCAGGGCGGGTTGAGCAATATTTGTTTCTAAGAAATTCAAAAAAAGATCAACTCGCTTTGTTCTGAAAACCAATTTGTGATTCAATTGATTTAGATTGCCATTGTCTTGAAAACCCATGTTATACGACTTGAACATTCCCCTGTCTTTTCCAATTTTTGCAACCGCTACAGAAGCTGAAAAGGGACCGCTGGTATTAACTTCTGTTCTCCTGAGTTTAGTCATTGTTTATATTGCCAGTAAATTAGGCGGAGAATTATCAAAACGCTTAGATTTACCTCCAGTTTTAGGTGAACTCATCGGCGGAGTTATTGTTGGAACTTCGGCTTTGCATCTGTTAGTTTTTCCCGAAAGTGGTGCAACCGCTTCTGACTCTTTATTGATGACTTTTTTACAATCCATTAGTGATTTAAGTCCCGAGTCAGTGACTTCTATTTTTGCCAGCCAAAGTGAAGTGGTTTCTGTTTTGGCAGAATTAGGGGTAATTATTCTGCTGTTTGAAATTGGTTTAGAATCCGAACTGCGAGAACTTCAAAGTGTCGGTTATCAAGCGGCAGTTGTGGCGGTTGTCGGCGTGGTCGCACCCTTTGCAGCTGGAACTTTAGGGCTAATGTATTTCTTTGGGGTTTCTGCAATTCCTGCTATTTTTGCCGGGGCTGCATTAACCGCCACTAGCATCGGAATTACCTCAAAAGTTCTTTCTGAAATCGGACATCTCAAATCAAAAGAAGGTCAAATTATTGTTGGGGCGGCTGTTATTGATGATGTTCTCGGGATTATTGTTTTAGCAGTTGTTGCCAGTTTAGCAAAAACAGGCGAGATAGACATTCTCAACGTTGTTTATCTGATTATTAGTGCTACAGCTTTTCTGCTCGGTTCCATTTTACTCGGGAAATTCTTTAATAAATCTTTTGTCGCCGTCGCTGATCTTTTACAAACCCGAGGACAGTTAGTTATTCCTGCCTTTACCTTTGCATTCTTGATGGCATTTTTAGCTAATGCAATTCATTTAGAAGCCATTTTAGGCGCATTTGCAGCCGGATTAGTTCTCGATGAAACCGACAAACGCAAAGAACTCGATAAACAAGTTGTTCCCATTGCGGACATCTTAGTTCCTATTTTCTTTGTCAGTGTAGGAGCAAAAGCAGATTTAGGCGTATTAAATCCCGCAGTTCCCGCCAACCGCGAAGGACTCATTATCGCGACCTTCTTAATTGTGGTTGCGATTATCGGTAAAATTATTACAGGTTGGGCTGTAATTGGTCAGCCTCAGATTAACCGCTTGGCAATTGGGGTCGGGATGATTCCTCGGGGTGAAGTCGGTTTGGTGTTTGCGGGAATTGGTTCAGCCAGTGGTGTACTTGATAAACCTCTAGAAGCCGCGATCATTATCATGGTTATTTTAACCACATTTATCGCACCGCCTTTTCTGCGGTTTGCTTTCAAGCAGTCTGCACAGCCAGCCAAAGCTAGTGTAGAGTAAAAAGGGAACCCGTCAACCATTTTTGATCTGATCTTTCACCGGAAGCCAGGGGATTATTTAGAATAATTTTCCATCCTACCCATGAATTAAAATTCAGTGATCACTGAACAGTACATATTGTTAAAGTCTGTTCCTTGATTACTGAATTTTTAACTGTCTCTATCTGTGATCATCGGGTCTAAATAAACACAATATTGATCAGATTTTTTTCGCTGATAGAAATTGATTAAATTTGTTTGATCTCTATTCTCTTGAATCATTAATATGGAAAATATTATCCAAAGTTTACCTAAAAGTCCAATTGTTACGTTTACAATTTTAATTCTCGTTAGTTTAACCATTCCTCCAATTTTTGAAAAGTTAAAACTACCGGGATTAGTGGGATTATTAGTCGCTGGAGTCGTTTTAGGAACAAACGGCTTACAACTACTTGAAGCAGATTCCGAAACCATGAAACTTTTTGCCGATATCGGTAAAATTTATCTAATGTTTGTGGCGGGTTTGGAAATTGATTTAGAGGAATTTAGACGCACCAAAGACCGCTCTTTAGGATTTGGTTTTGCTACTTTTGCTATTCCTCTATTAACCGGAACTGCGGTGGGGTTACTATTTGGTTTTGGGTTAAATGCTTCAATTTTAATTGGTTCACTTCTCGCTTCCCATACTTTACTCGGATATCCGATTGTTAATCGGTTGGGAGTGGTTAAAAACGAAGCCGTAACTGTCACCATCGGCGCAACGATTTTTACCGATATCGCCGCCCTTCTCGTCTTAGCGATTTGTATTTCTGTTTATGGCGGCGAATTTTCACCGACAACTTTAATTATTCAACTCGGGGCTTTAGCTCTCTATTCTGCTATAGTTTTAGTCGGATTAGATTGGGCGGGAAAAGAATATTTCCGCCGCACCGGAGACGAAGAAGGAAATCAGTTTTTGTTTATTTTGTTGGCGGTTTTTCTGGCTTCTGTCGGCGCCCAAGTGATCAATATTGACAAAATTGTGGGGGCGTTTCTAACCGGACTTGCTGTTAATGATGTTTTAGGTCACAGTCCCGTAGAAGAAAAAGTTGAATTTGTGGGCAGTACCCTATTTATTCCCTTTTTCTTTATTCACATGGGATTACTAATTGATGTTCCCGCTTTTATTAGTAGCTTAACCACTGAATTACCCTTAACTTTAGCGATTGTAGGGGGACTATTAGGGAGTAAATTTTTAGCTGCTTTTGCAGCGAAACTACTCTACAACTATAACTGGCATGAAGCCCTAACCATGTGGTCACTTTCCCTTCCCCAAGTGGCAGCAACTTTGGCAGCCGCTTTAGTCGGAGTGAATGCGGGTTTATTAAGTCAAGCAGTCTTTAATAGTGTGATTGTTTTGATGCTGGTGACTTCAATTTTAGGATCAGTTTTAACGGCTCGTTTTGGGCGAAAACTAACGATACCAAAACCCAAATTAGAACCTCAAAGCGAGGAATGGACGTTAGGAATAGAACCCGTTGAACCGTCCGAAGTGCAACAGTCAGCCAGTAAATTTACCGTATGTCAACTCAAAAATCGCTTTACCGTTTTGGTTCCAATTTATAATCCCCTTTCCCAACGTTATCTAATCGAAATGGGGGCGTTACTGGCGCGTCACGAGTCGGGAATAATTGTACCTTTATCCATTACTCAAGCTCACGTTCACATGGACGAACCGCAGTTAGGTGTCGCCCTAGAACAAAGCGATCGCCTGTTAGAAAGGGCGGTAGAAGTTGCCAAAGAATTTAAAGTCGAAGCCAAGCCAAAAGTTAGGATTGATGATGATATTGCCGAAGGAATTAGTCGGACGGCTCGCGAACAAAATGCTAATTTAATTGTGATGGGTTGGAGCGATTCTACAACCAGTTTAAGGGCGCGATTATTTGGCAGTTTGGTTGATAATGTATTTTGGGCTTCTCACTGTCCGGTGGCGATGGTTAAACTGTTGGATGAACCGATTAATATTCGTCGGATTTTAATCCCCGTTAAAAATATCACGCCCCAAGCCATTAGAACGCTGCGTTTTGCTCAACTCTTTGCCGATACAAACCAGGCAAAAATAGCCCTTTTACACGTATGCGATCGCGGAACTTCTTCGGAACAAATTGCTAAATTTGAGTCGGAAATGGCGGATGTTTTAACTCAAGGAGGCCCCCAAGTTCAGGCGAGAATTAAAACCGTTGCTTATGATGATGTTTCCAAAGTCATTGTCAGAGCCGCACAATCTTTTGATCTGGTTGTTTTGCGTTCAATGCGGCGTCGTACTGCCGGAGGTTTGGGGGTAAGTAATGTAACATCTGAGGTGATCAAACAACTCACCTGTTCTATTGTTTTGTTTGGAGAACCTCATACTTAAAATTATATTAGGAGTAGGGTGTATTAGATAATTAACTTAAAAATTCAACCCAAATGCTTCTGTCTGATGCACCCTACAATAACTTAAAATTATCAACTAAAATTTATACAAGCTTGTAGGGTGGGTGACATCAAAGATATGTTAATTTTCATGTGAATTCTGGACTGTCACCCACCCTACCGGATACTACGCGATCACACAAATTGAAGATGATCTGATATGATAGGGTTGATATCTTGAGTAGAACTAAAATTAACAACGGTCAAGTTGTTTGATAATTGTATAGCGATCGCAACAGGTTAGAATTTAAAGCCTTCACTATTGCAAGCTTAGGTGGTACTGCTTTATTGGCAAAAGCAGCATTGGTAGCAATTGAGAAGGTGACAGCAAAAATAGCCGCTAAAGTTGTTGCAAAAGGAAGTGCAAGCATTCTGGGTAAAGCCGGGGCTTTGGTTGGTGGAGAACTACTTGGTCCCATAGTCACTGTAGCGATTATTGTTTGGGATGCAACAGACATACATCAGACAGAGGTTAAAAACAGACCTATTCTGAAACAGAACATTGAAGATTACTTTAATTCGATGAAGGGAGATATTTTAAGTGATGAGGAAAACGGAATTCGGAAGGTAATTTTAGATATTGAAAAGACTGCTAGAAAGGGAATTAATAGCTCTCGTTTACCTCTGCCGAGCTTTTGGTAGTAGGTATAGGAGTAGGGTGCATCAGAATTATTGGCTCAAAAATTTAACCCAAGCACTTCACGCTGATGCACCCGACAATTTTAACTTTTAACTCGCACTAACAAGCTGTTTTTTGTTCGTTTTTGCGGTTTCAATAGGCGCACTCAACGCTTCTTCTAACGGCGCACAACCCAACCTTTCTTCGAGAATATTCATCACTTCCCGGCCAAAATCATAGGGATTTCGTTGCCAAGCTTCCAGACAAACTTCCCCGAAAAACGATCCCAACGGTTCGGGATTCCATAACAGCTTTCTCGCCGTCCAAGGCATCAAACTCATGGGATTATAATCCGGTTTTAGCATATCCTTTTCAAAGGCATATTCTTCTAAATGGGTGTGCGGTTGTAACCCAATAAAGAAAATCGCAGGTTCGACTTTATCCGCCCCGAAAATCTTTTCTAATTCCCGGTGATAGGCTAACGTTTGACGAATGGTTTCAAAAGTTTCATCAATCACATTAAACGAATAATTCACCGAAACCAAATCGTTAAACCCTGCGGCTTTTAAATTTCCAAAACCACCCGCAAATTATATCCCATTCGCATTTTCCGAACCAATTCTTGAGAACCGCTCGTAATGCCTATTTCAAAATAATTCATCCCGGTTTTGACCATCAAATCGCACAACTCGGGAGTTAAATTATCCGCCCGAATATAAGCCGCCCAGTGAATATCATCCATCCCCGCATCGAGAACTTTTTGTAACAGTTCCACCGCATCATTAATAAACCGACGAGCCGGGATAAATTGAGCATCCGTAAACCAAAAATTGCGAATTCCGCGATCGTAAAGTTGCTTCATTTCCGCGACAACTTCATCTGCGGGATTAATTCGGACCTGTTTCCCTTCAATCACCGTATAAACACAATAGCAGCAATTGTGAGGACAGCCCCGCTTGGTTTGCACTCCAATATAAAAATCTTGGTCTTGGAAATAATATTCAAACTCAGGCCAAATGCTTTCGATGTAATTGTAATTGCAGGCCGTTTTTTCTAACGGAGTCGGCTTTTCGTGTATCATGCGATGGCGAGGCGTTGTTTCTCCAACAACATAACAGCGTTCATCACTTAAACTTTGTCCCCGCAACAGCTTTTCAAGTAACGTTTCACCCTCTCCCACCGAAACAATTGTTCCTTTGGGAAGACTGCGCCCCAACTGTTCGTAAAAAACGCTGACTGCTCCTCCACCGACAACAACACTAGCTTGAGGGTTATAGGTTTGGGCGCGTTTGAGTCCCCGCTTAATTAAACCCAGGTTGCGCCAGAGTTCAGTATAGTAGGAAGCGGCTAACCTTAGCCCCCCTAAAGCCCCTCGAAGCTTAATTAGGGGATTTTTAGCGTAATAGAATTCAAAGGCGTTTTGCAGGGGATTTCCGCCGCGTCCGCCTACAGGGGCGTAAATTTGAATATCTCGCCAAGAATAAACCAATAAAGTGGGTTGAAACTCCTCTACACAAGCATCTAAGGCGGAACTGTAGTCTAAGGGAGGAACAGCACCTAAATCAAAAATTCGCTGCTCTACATCGGGAAACAGCTTGTGAACATGATCCGCGAGGTAAACCACTCCAATAGGGAAAATGGGATTACAAGGGAGGCGAACGTAAAGGATTTTGTTGTCCATAATTTTTTAAAGGGATCTCTACTCTAACGACAGCCTAACGACAAGGTTTAATGGGGTTTTATTTATATAACTTAACAATATACTGGAGTTTTTTCACTTAAGGATCGGTTCTTCTGAAAATCTTTAAAACTTTATAAAGATGAGCGAGGGAGATGCTGAGGAGGGATGAACTCGCGTCTGTCTTGATTTTAAAGCATTACCCACAAGATTGGGTAATTTCCCCCAAAGACAGGCAAAACCCTTGAATTTTATCAGAAATCAGTGATTTACGAATGAGTATGAAAACGGATTGGTAGTCGCGTTTACAACCAGC
>CAZNCM010000005.1:0-33689 GCA_964571155.1 uncultured Lyngbya sp.
TAAACGAATTCCGGTGAGATTTTCTAGAATCCTAAAAATTAGGGTAAAAAAGACCAGTAAAGAAATCGCTAGGGTAATTTCAGGGATAATAATGGGAAGTAAAATTAACCCCGCAATAATTTGATCACCGGGAAACCGAAAACGTTCAAGGGCGAGGGCAACAGTGGTTCCTAATATTGTCGCAATTCCTGTAGAAATTACCGCAATAATTAAGCTATTATTTAAGGCTTGCCAAATTTCAACAGTGGAAAAGTTAGCGGTTGTCTCAGTCGTTTGACCAAATAAACTCCAATACCAATCGAGGGTAAATCCTGTCCAAATTGCATTAAATCGAGAGGTATTAAATGAGTAAATGACTAAAATTAATATCGGTAGATACAAAAAAGCAAGGGCAAGTGTTGCTTGTATCCATAGCCAGTATGTTCCCAGTTTTATTTGAGGTAATTTGATCATCAGTAGTCATTTGGATGAGATTGTAAATAAATTAAAATTGGGATTAAAATTACTCCCATTAAAATCATCGATAATGCTGAACCAAAAGGCCAGTTTCGCGCTTGTAAAAATTGATTTTGAATTAGATTTCCGATCATTAATGTTTTTGCCCCTCCTAAAATATCGGGGGTAATAAAAGCCCCGAATGCGGGAATAAACACTAATATCGATCCGGCGATAATTCCTCGTTGGGTTAAGGGAAAAATCACCCGTAAAAAACTCCAAAAATTATTTGCCCCTAAATCCTGGGCGGCTTCAACGAGAGAAAAATCAAAACGTTCTAATATTGCATAAAGGGGTAAGATCATAAAAGGTAGATAGCCATAAATTAAACCGATAATAACAGCAAACGGGGTAAAGAGTAAACCGATAGGTTCATCAATCAATTGTAAGCTGGCTAAAATAGAGTTGATCACACCTTCGTTCCCTAAAATGACAATCCAAGCATAGGTTCTGACTAAAAAATTTGTCCAAAAGGGGATAATCACTAAGCCTAAAAAAAGGTTTCGCCACCGTTTAGGACGAGTGACAATAAAAAAGGCTAAAGGATAAGCAATGATTAAACAAATAATAGTCGTTAAAGCCGCAAGTTGAAGCGATCGCCAAAATACACCCCCATACAAAGGACTGATTAAACGTTGATAGTTATCGAGGGTAAATACCCAGTTAATTCCGCCATAGGTTCCCCGTTGGAGAAAACTACAAACTAGAACAAAAATTAAGGGTAAAACAAAGAAAATTAATAGCCAAATTGTGGTGGGTAAAAGGAGAATTAATAAAGTTGTCCGTTTACGGGTTTTCACCGATTTAGGACTAGACTGATTCTGCGGTAACAAAGTCATTTTAATATATCACTTAAGATTAAGAAAGAGTAGTGACAGAGGAAGGATAATTTAGGGGTAATCCCTACAGTGACAACCGCACCCAAAGGGGAACTGAAATTATGGCTTGATCTGTGAGGGCAAATGGGCTATGATTCAGCAGAGTTAAGTCCATTTTGAACAAATCTCTACTGATGGTGCAAACGCTTCATCTCTCCGAATCAAATCACCCCCTGGTGAAGTCGCTATCTCATCATAGCGATCAAGAGTTACTCACGATGTTTCAAAATCATCCCGATCAAGGGAAATATTTTGTGACTATTTTCTGTCGTTATGCGCTGATTGTATACACATTGGTGAGTCATTCTGTGCGATCGCCTGTACAAGCTGAGTATTTATTTTCTCAGACTTGGCGACATATTTTTTATGAAATGCGAGGGTTAAACCTGCGCGAGTCTCAAGACATACAAGGGGAAGCAACCCTACAAAATTGGTTAATTAATATCACAGCAGTTTGTATTAATCAGGCTGAACTTCCTCCGGTTGAGTCGATTCAATATTCTCTCAAAGCCGCACCTTCGCCGTTGTGGTGTTATGTGGGACAAGCCCTCGATCAACTCGATCCGTTGTTGCGTTTGGCGGTGGTTATGGCGCAGACCTTTCATTGGAGTGAAACCCGGATTGCAGCTTATTTACAAGCCGAAGGAGAAGCCATTTCTCCCAACGAAGTTAAGGATGTTCTCAAGCAGGGATATGAACAACTTCAGGGGAATTTACCCGAAGATATTCGCGCAATTTATTGGGATGAACCTCTAATCAATTCCGAACAAAATGGAAAAGAAGAAGTTCTTCAATCTTAGTCAAAATTAAGACTTTTAAGAATAAAGGGATGAGAGGGGAGAAACATGATGGATCGACTCAAAACCCAACTCCCGACAGAAACTTGGGTAACGATTCCCTGGGAGGATTATATTGAGGTAATTTCCGATCCTATTTATGAACAGTCAAAAAGTTATTATTACAGGGGAAATCTTAGGATTGAAATGCTACCTGTAAGTTTTGATCACGGAAAAGATCATGCTATGCTAATCATTAGCATTGGACTCTATGCAGCATTAAACAAGATTCCTCTCAATAGCCTTGATACCTGTTCATTTCGCAAGTCTGGTCTTCGAGAGTGTCAACCCGATATTGCTTGCTATGTCGGAGAAAAGTCTCAAGCAATTCCTGCTGGTACTGGAATTATTAATTTAGATCAATATAAAACACCGGACTTAGTGATTGAAATTTCCAAAAGTTCTTTACTCGATGATTTAGGAACAAAGCGAAGTTTGTATGAAGAGTTGGGTGTGAAAGAATATTGGATTGTTGATGTTAATACTGCTGAGATCATCGCCTATAAAATATTGGATGAAATGGAGTTTGGGAGTCAACGAATTAGACAGTCTCAAGTTTTCAAGGGTCTTGGTTTGAGTCTATTGGAAGAAGCTTTGCGTCGCAACCGAGAAACAAATCAGACGGAAGTTTTAGCTTGGCTGATGAATCAATTTCAGGTCAGTTGATATCTTAGTCTTAGCTTAAAATAGCTTTCAAGGTTTTTGTAAATTGTTCAGGGGAGCAGTCTTTTTCAACTCGTTTGAGAGCGTTGTATCTGATTGTATTCCAGAGTTCTGCATCATTATAGAGTCGAATACATTGTTCAGAAAATGTTGCCGTATCATCTGCAACTAAAAGCTCTTGTTCATGTTTCCAACCGAGTTGACTTGCAATTAACGATGTTGTTACAATGGGTAAACCATAGGCTGCGGCTTCATGAACTTTGTGAGGAATTCCTGCTGCAAATCGAGTCGGAGCAACAAATAGGCGAGATTGATTGTATAATTCTGTTAAATCTGCAACTTTTCCCAACATCCCAATTGCAGTATTGTTGAGTTTCTTGACCTGTTGTTGAAGTTCAGACACAGTGTTAATCCCTGCAATTTGTAAGTCTACTTCAGCTGATAGTTGAGCTTGAATTTGAGGAAATATTTTTTGAGTCAGCCAGCGAATCGAATCTGCATTCGGGGAATCGAGTTCATAAACGGCACCTAAAAATAAGATATTTTGGCGATTTTCAAAAGCGTTAGGAGTGGGATTAAGATTAAGTGAATGTCCGAGAATACTGACATTTTTATAACCATATTCAATAAATTTTTGCTGTTCAGATTCAGAAACAGAAATAATGGAATCAGCAGTTTTAGCTAGTTTTAATTCCTGTTTAAGAGAGTGTTTAATTTCTTCTTCAGAGAACTTTTCCCCTTGTAACTCTCGTTTCAAAGACTCTCGCAGACAATACAGTGATTCTGAATCATAAATTATTTTTGCTTTTTCGAGGAAGTTTCCCTGAGATTGAATTTGATTTAACTGTTCTAGGTTATGAGGTCTACTCACCCAAATTATATCATAATATCCACTTCTTGCTTTCAAAAATTCTTCGAGTTGAGGAATACCATACCCTTTCATTACCTCAACTTCTTTCGGAATATCAATATAAATATTCAGCCAGTCTTCTTGATAAGCCGGATCACCCGGATATAATGTTATAAAATATCCCATCTCAACTAAATTCAAAAGAATAGTATGAGTTCGTGTGTAGCCAGAACCCGAAGCGGGATGAGGGATTTGATCATCAATTAAAAGTAAGCGTTTTTGAGACGTTCTTGCTGTTCTTGCCTGTAAAATATTTTTAGAGTCGGGTTGGTATTGAAATTGGAGCCAATCTTGATGTTTTTCTCTAAAAATGGCTTGGTTTTTCGCCATCTGTTCAAAAGCAGCTTGACGACTAGAACTTGCAAATTCATAATGGAGAATATTAACATCTGGATCATAAACAATTTTTTTTCCAATTTTCTGAAGCCGAACACAATAATCTGTTTCTTCGTAATAAGCAGGTTTATAAGCAGTATCAAAGCCACCCAGTTCTACAAAAAGATTTCGGCGTGTTAAAAAGAAGGCTCCACAACAGTAATCAACAAAACGTTTAAACATATATTGAGGCGCGTTAGGAGCGTCACCTCGTCCATAACATTGACAAGAACCATCTCGCCAAATAATACTCCCGGCTTCCTGAAGTGTTCCATCTGGTAGAATGATTTTTCCGCCAACGGCTCCAATTTCCTGAGAAGATTGAATCGTATTGATGGCTGCGGTTAGGCTATTTCCAAGAATTTGAGTATCGTTATTTAAAAATAAGATCAATTCTCCCTCAGCAATTTCAGCAGCTTGGTTACAGGCTTGCAAAAAATGGAGATTTGTTGAATTTTGAATGATTTTAGCACCCTGAACTTGTTCTAAGAGTTGTTGAGTTTTGTCGGTAGAGTTGTTATTAATTAAAACAACTTCAAAGGATTTATAATTACTTTGGAGAATTGACTGTAAACAGTTGAGTGTTAGTTCAGCTCGGTTGAATAACACTAAGATTATACTCAGTGTGGGATTTTCAACTTTAGGAAAAGTAATTTGAGCATTGCTATTAAAAAAAATATCTAACTGAATGCTATGAAGTTGATCTAGGGTTTTTTTAGCTTGCTCTAGAGATGGTATTTCCTTGAATGAAGAAACCGAACTGGATGATGCTTGTTGTCGAAGAACATTCTCTAACTGGGAAGATGCTTCTAAGTAGTTTGGTTGTAATTGTAATGCTCGTTTATAGGCTAGAATTGCTTGATTTATTTCTCCCGTTCTAGCCTGAGCATTTCCTAGTAGAAAGTAAAGTTCAGCATCGTTTGGCTGAAGTTCAATGGCTTTGTAATAGTTCTGAAGATTATCCGGGTTCTGCTGAACTTTTTGTTGATAAATCTTCAGAATTTCTGCTTGTTTAGCCTTGACTCGTTGTTGTAAAGCATTCCCCAATTTTTGATGAATACCCGGTAAGTTGGGATTCAGCTTAAGAGCTTGTTGATAAGCTGCGATCGCCTCATCCCATTGTTCGAGTTTAACCAGTGATTCAGCGATATTGTAGTAAGAGGTGTCAGAAGAATCGGGGTTAAGTGCGATCATTTGATTATTGGTGATAACAGCTTCATTCCTATTTTCATAACTAGGGAATAAATAACTTTCTCATATGTTGGATTGAAGTTTAGTTAAGGATAGAGAATAGGGTCTGGCTTCGATGAAGAACTAAAAAATACTTTTTATAACCAAAACCAGTCTTTATATTCTTGCATTTTAGTTAATGTTTCTTGACAAATATACTCAGGTAAATTCTCTTGATATTCTTTCAAATACTGAGTTGAGACATTATTACCATAAACGTGTTGATATCTTACATTTTGGAAATGCAAGTATGAATCTTCAAAGTTCAAACCTAAAAATTGAAATATTTTTTTTCCTTGTTCAACTGGATTTAAACACAAGTTTTCATACTGTACAAGTAATATTCTCTCTGCAAAACCCTTATTGATAGAATTTGTCCATCCTTTAGCATAAGACAAGGTATGATTGCAGCTTACTTCAAATCGTTTCTTATACCATTCATCTATGGTAAAGTTTGTTCTTTTAAAAGAAGACCACATAACAGATCGGAAGTCTTTTACAGTAACTATACATCGAGTATTAGGTACTCTTTCTAATACTTGATCTAAAACTTGCATATATCGAGGAGTTTTGTCAAAAAGTAATACGTCTTTATTTTTAATAACTGACGCTCTTTCTTTCAGGCGATGATAAACTCCAGGCCAGGTACTAGCTGCACAGATATACTGTAAATCTTCGTCACTAATTCCCCAACCATTCTTTGTATTACTATAAAAAGGTTCGGTTTTCAAAAAGTCTTGAACTTCTTCATTGAGTAAAAATCCCCCTTCAAACCCACTATCTAAGTCAGGATGTTGTCGTAACATTTCACTCACTAAGGTAGTTCCACTGTGTTCAAACCCACAAACTAATGCAGTCAGTGGTTTACTATTAGCAACAATTTCCATAATGTCTTAACTCCTTCTTGATTTGTTTGATTTTTAACTGTTCTAAACCTGATAATTATCTTTTTCTATTTTGTCTTTAAAAAATCAGCAAAATTTTAAGATTTATTATCTATTATTAGTTGTTTATTGTTTGAGTAAACTTTTACTCCTTTGATTTTTTCAAAAAATTCACTAATTTTTTGTTCTGATAAAGTAGTAAAAAGAACATTATGTGTAGTGTTACTACCTATTCCGAAAGCATCAAAAGAGTTGATATATGCTTTTTGAGACATATCATCTATTACTACAAAGTTATAGTTATAAATGCTAAGTTTGTCATATAGTTCAAATAATCGTTTAACAGTAGTTACTTCAATTAAAATTTGCGGAGAATATTCTTGAATAGTCTTATTCATTCCTTCAATTGCTATTAGCTCTGCTTGCTCAACATCAATTTTCAATAAATCGACACATTCAATCTCTCTTTCGAGAATAAATTTGTCAAATTTAGTTACATCTACAAATTCTTTATGATTAATTTTTTTTCCAGCCTTGGGTATCAAAGATGATCCAGTTGATAACGTTATATTGCCTTGAAATATATTCATTTCACACTGTTCATTATTATTGCCAATAGCTTGATCAACAGCAACAACTCTAGTCCCCAACTGATTAACTGACAAATTAATAATTAACCTGCCAAAAATTCTTTTAATTGGCTCAAAAACAAACAAGTTTGCCGAAGAATTAACTTTTGCTGCTACAATTGTATATAATCCTGTAAATCCTCCTATATCAAAGATAAATTTATATTTTAAAGCAAGTTCTCTCCAAATATTAATACTTAATGTTTCATAAGAGTTGTAACCATAGAAAAAGTATGTTTGAGCAACCAAATCATCATTGTTAGAAAACATAACAAAAGGCTGAACATTATCTATTAAAATATCAATGTAGCCAAAGTATGGATATTCTCTACGAAATTTATGTAAATTTTTATTATGAGAAGAAATGGGCTTAAATTGATAATCAGATTGAATCCAAAATCGTTTTGATAATGCTTCATTATTAAACTTGATAAGCTGACTTGTTTCCATGATTCCCTCGAATTTAATTTAAATAACAATTAAAGCTTTTTATTTGATCAAAAATTTGCGTTATAAACTTCTAATAATTCTTTAACTTGTTCTTCCGTCGTCCGAACATGAACATCTTCAGGAATCAGTTGTTGATAACGTTCTGGCTCTTGATCAATTCTTTTCAGAATCTTCAGCAGCTCTTCAGGGTAATCCGGATCAAATACATCTCCGTTAACTCCAGGAATTAAATCTTCTGCCAAAGCTCCCTTATTAGAAGCCACAACCCACACTCCTGCTGCTGCTGCTTCACGAGTGACTAACCCATAGCTCTCAGGCCACATAGAAGGAGCCATTAAAACATCGACTGAACTATAAAACTCAGGCATTTTTTCTTGAGGAATTTTGGTAATAAATGTGACAGGTGTTTCTCCCCATTTATCTTGAGCCGTAGTCCCTGTCGCTTGAGCATGATTAACAACAATCAACTCAATATTAGAAAGTGGGGTAGACTCAACGGCTTCTTTCAAGAGAAAATATCCTTTGTGAGCAGCCATTCCTCCAACATGAGTTAAGCGAACTTTACCACTAGGGGAAGATTTCCGAGGAAGTTTGGGTCTGGGCATAATTCCATTGCGGTTCGATTGAGTTTTTGTAAAACCATTGCAACGATATAATTCTGCAAAAGTTTCTGAAACTGCTAAAATTACATTTGCTTGTTCTAGACATTTTCTTAAATACTGTCGGCGACGAATAGATTCAGTGATATCTTCAGAATCCTGAGCAGCTATGAGCGGATCATTTTGCTGATAATTACATTCTATTCCCTGCTGATTAACTAAAAATTGATGATCAGAAATCCACCAAGCATCATGAATGGTAACGATGTAAGGAATCTTCTGATTAGCTGCCGCTTCTAGTACAGAAGCAGTGAGACGTTGTACACAATGAAAATGAATTAAATCGGGTTGATTGAACTCCAAATATTGACTGAAAATATCATATATTTCTGGATTTTGATATTGCCAATCCATGCCAACCATCATTGGAGTGCTAACTTTGGTGACATGAATTCCTTTATAAGTATATTCAGAGATTTGATAGGGATTGGGATTATCGTCATCACTGGTAAATACATAAATATCATATTGATCCCCATACTTTTCTTGTATTATATCAACATTATCTCGAACAATTCGAGTTGCACCTCCTATACTCTGAGGAGGATAAAAAACATTGACGATTAAGAGTTTTTTCTTAGAAGTGCGAGGTTTTAAATCTCCCTTTTCAATTCCTCGCTCTACTCCCGTCATCAGAACTTTCTTGATATTCTCTGCCATTACAGGCACGCTATACTGCTTCCAAGTTTTTTCGGCAGCAGCTTTAGCTATAGAATTTCTTGAATTTTCATCTATCACTAATTGTTCAATATTATTAAACCATTCTTCAGGTGTACTTGCAATTAAAGAATCAACTCCATGATCTAAAACTTCTAGATAAGTTTGAGTTGAACTGACAACCGAAGGAATGCCAAGAACAGCCGCTTCAAACCATTTTAGTTCACTCTTACAATCGTTCACTTTTGTAGAGTGAAGAACTGCTATATTGATATCTGCTTGACGAAGGAATTCCCAATAAACTGTTATATCTTTAACAATTCCAATTTTATCAATTTGATGTTCATAAGGTTGCAAAATTTCAGGTAATGTTAGATATCCAACTACTGTTAATCGGACTTGAGGATATTTTTCTAGAATTCGAGCGATTGCAGGTGCAACTAAGTCATTAAAATCCGAGTTATGAGCTTTGGTTCCAGTTCCGTAAAAAATAGAAATATAGTCTCGCTTAAGTTTAGGGATATCAAGACTAATAAAATCGGAATTATGATGATCTAAAGCATTTCGATGAAGAAAAACTGTTGTTTGAGTGCCAACTTTTTCCATCTCTTGAGCAAGTGCAGGTGTTGAAGTAATTCTATTCTCACATAAAGCCATTGCCTCACGAAATAGGATTGTTCCTCGGACAAGACCTTCGTATTCCTCTTTGGAAATCTGACCTCCATAGCTTTCAAAAGTATCTGGATACTCGTGAGGATCAAAAATTAAATCATCAATTTCATAAAATACTACTTTTTTAATGGATTTTGCATATTCAATGGTTTCAATAATTTCAGGAAATGCAGGGACTCTGTAAAAAATAACAATATGAAAAAAATGCAGCTTATTTTTGGCTTGCACTATTTCTCTTTGAGGTAAGCACTCTACAGAAAAATCTGCGAATTCTAACTGTTCAATTTTTTGATTTACTCGATAGCGTAAACACTGAGGCAGAAAATCGTCAACAACTAATAGAACTGAAGGTTTTGATGGAATTTCTCTGGCAATATTGATTTGAGGTAGATAAAGAGACTCTTTATATTGTCGAATTGCTAAACTATAAATAGCATTTGCTGCATCTCTATTACCTTCTCTCAGTAAAGCGTCTCCTTCCTCCATTGTGATATTCCATCGATTTCTGAGAGTATCTCTTAATGTCGATACAGGTAAGTTTAAGCCTGGATTTAACTCTACACTGTGACGATAGAGTTCTATTGCCTCACTCCATTGACCTGAATTAGAATAAGCAACTCCTAAATTATAGTTAGACCAGAAGTAGTTATGATTTAATTTTATTGCTTGTTTATAAGCCTGAATTGCTTCTTGCCAATTACCCAGTTTTAAATGAGTATCTCCTAAGTTGTGATAAGACCAAGAATTTAAGGGATTTCCAACGATTGACTGATAATAAGCAACAGTCGCTTCTTCTAACCTATTTTCTAACTGAAGGTGATTTCCTCGTTCAAAAAAATGTTCCCAACCTGATAATATTCTGCTCGGAAGTAAATGCTTCATTTCTATCTCATAATTATCTTGATTTAAAACCTTATCGAACTTTATATCAGAGAACTCTATTTGATTTTCAGATTCTTGTTCATTACTATATAAGGCATTTTTTAAAATATTTTTAGTTTGCCAGTGATTGGGTCTAATCTCAATAATTTTTTCATAGAATATCATAGCTTTTTCTGGCATCTTATGATTAACTAAAGCCATAGCCGAGCGATAATAAAAATCGACAGCTTCTTCGGGATCGCCCAAACTTTGTAAAATATTACCCAAAGTTAATAATTCTTCTACCTGAGTGGAGTCAGGTTCTAAGTTGAGTTGCTGTAATCTAAAATAAGTTGCTTCTTCTAACTGCCCATTTGTTTCATAAATCTCACTTAACTTGCGATAACCTTCCACACAGCGAGGATCGATAGAAATAGCTTGCTCATAACAAACAATTGCCTTTTCTGTTTCACCTTTTTTCCACAAAGCATTACCTAATCCTAGATGTAGTTCAGGATCATTCGGCTCAATTTCCAATGCTTTTTGATAGCTTTCAATATCTGCCGGATCTTGTGTGATCGCTTGACGGTAACAGGTTAACGCCGCCTGTAAACTTGACTTTACTTGTTGATGTAAAGCTTGATTTAACTTTTGCTCAAGTTCGGGAAGTTCTGGATTAAGTTCAAGAGCTTGACGATATGCTACTATTGCTTTATCCCACTTTCCGAGTTGAGCTAATACCTCACCTAAGTTATAATAAGACCAGGGAAAATCAGGATTAAGTTCAATTGCTTTTTGATAAACTTCTACTGCTTCATCCCACTGATTTAATCGCAGTAAAGTATCTCCTAAGCTGTTATGAGACCAAGAACAGTTCAGGTTTAGTTCAATCGCGTCTTGATAAGCTTTAACTGCTGCTTGAAATTTTTCTAACTTGAATAACGCATTGCCTAAGCTGTTATGACTCCAAGAAACTTTTGGATCTATATCTATCGCTTTTTGATAAACTTCTATTGCTTCTTGCCATTGCTCTTTTTGACTAAAAACTTCGCCTAAACTATGATAAGCTTTAGCTAATTTTGAATCTATATCTATCGCTTTTTGATAAGCATTGATCGCTTCTTCTAACTTTCCTTTTTTAGCTAAAGCGAGTCCAAGATTATAATGAGATAAGGCGGGATTTAATTTGGGTTGTCTGCTATGCTGACTCAAGACAATAGATCCTTTATCGACCAACTGTTTTTCTTGAAGAGATTCGGAAACTTGATCAGATTGACTCAAAGGAGAGACGAGTTGAGCTTGACTGCGGTTAGACATTGAAGTATGGCTCGTAGAGGGTATTGAGCGGATGGGTGGAAAGTCAGTTAGGGAGACCTAAACTTTTAGAGCATCTAATTAATTTATACAGACCCGGATATCGGAATCCGGATCGTTTTTCAATTTTTTGTTTCGACTTCAATATTTTCAACGGATGAGGATTCAGTTTCCGTCAGTTCAATGGCTTGACGATACGCCTCAACTGCTTCATCAAGTAGACCTTTTTCTTGAAGAATATCTCCTAATTTATGGTAGGCTTCCCAATTTTTAGGTTCTAACTCGATTAACTGTTGATAGCAACGAATGGCTTGATCAAACTGAGCCTGAGTGACCCAAATTTCTGCAAGGTTGTGATAAGCTGTGGCTAAATTTGGATCGATTTCCAGAGCTTGGTTATAAGCAGCAATCGCATCTTCCCAGCGTTCGAGTTGAGCAAGAACTTGACCTAATTTACAGTAAAACTCTGACTTTTGGGGATAATATTCAATTGCTTGATGATAGATAGCGATCGCTTCTTCCCACTGCTGTTTTGCGATGAAGATTTCTCCTAAATTTCGATAGGGTTCGAGTTGAGATGGATCGACTTGAATCACTTGTTTATAGCAGGAAATCGCCCAATCAAGCTTTCCTAATGTAATCAAAGCCTGAGCAAATTTTACCTGTTCTTCAATCGGAACATTCTCGGGTTCTAAAGTTAAAGCTTGATACCAACAGTTTGCCCATTCCTCTGCTTTTCCTAAGTGTTTCCAAACTTTCGCTAAGTTGCCATAAGCAGAAGCTAAATTGGGTTTAAGAGAAATCGCTTTTTGATAGCAAGAAATCGCTGAATCCCATTGTTGATCTTTGGCATATAAACTGCCTAAATTAGTATGTACTTCAGCAAAACTAGGATCTAGAGTTAACGCTTGATTGTATTGTTCTTTCGCTTCTTCAACTCGACCTAAACCTTGCAAAGCATTTCCCCATAGTTTATAAGTCATTGCGAAGTCAGGCTGAACTTCAATCAACTTTTGACAAGAAACAATAGCTTTTTGAAACTGCTTTTGTTTTAAAAAATCTTCTGCTTCTTTGAGATAATAGTCAGCAGTCTGAAGGGTTTCAGAATATTTTTCGGTTGCGAAAACTTCAACTTTTTCTGATTGTTCTGAAAACTCTATCGTATCAACTTTTGAGTCTAACTCATGCTTTTCATTTGAATGACCGTTGAGATGAATGGGTGAAACAAACGCAATCTCACTTAATTCAGAACTCTGATAACCATTACGTTTGTTAAATAAATTATGGTTATTATTTTGAGGTTTATGATCTTTTTGAATTGAGATCGTTGGATAATGAAGTTGTTCTAGTTGTTGTAAATAGAATTCTGCTTCATCAAGTTTACCTTGACGTTTTAAAGCCTCACTCAAATTTTGATAGGCTGCGGTCAAAGTTGAGTCCATTTCAATTGCTCGTTTATAACAAGCAATCGCTGATGTAATCTGGTTTTGCTTGAGTAAAGTGTTTCCTAAGTTAAAATGATCTTTTGCGGTCACTCGTTGTGGCTCTAAACTATAAGCTTCATACAAACATCCGGCACTTTCTAAAGGCTTATTCAGTTGTTTCCAGACTTTAGATAAATTGTGATAAACAACCAGTGATTTAGGATTAATTTTTAGAGAATGCTGATAATACTTAACAGCATCTTTCCATTGTTGTTGTTGAGCGCAAAGTGTTCCTAAATTGAGATAAACTTCCGCATCTTTCCAGCCTAAATTAATGGCTTTTTCATATAAATTCTGAGCGGGCTTTCGATGACCTTGAGCTTGTTCAATTTGTCCTAATATTTTATAAGCAATTGCGGTATCGGGCTGAATTTTAAGTGCTTGCTGACAAGCTTCTATTGCGGTAGGTAAATTTCCAAGTTGAGCCTCTGTTTCTGCTTGTCTAATATAGTATTCAACTTGGGATTTTTGCGAGAGTGATGGAAGATTTTGTTGAGGTTGACTTTCTAGAAAAGATTGATGGAGTTGAAGTTGAGAATTAGATAATATTTGGTGTTCAATGTGGTGAGACTGATTGGTACTTGATTCTTGATGTTCGGATTGATGATTAACCTCTTGTAATGAAGAAACTGGGAAAACGGTGTGATTGTTTTTTCCTCGTGTTGGTAACGTTGCTTCTAAAATAGCGGATGATACTTCGGGTTCAGAATTAAAGGGTGAGAATAAATTATTAAAGAAACCTCGTAAACCTTTTAGAGATCTTTTATCCTGTTGAGAGGAGAGTGAATTAATCTCCTCATTTTGCATCTCATATCCTGACTTATAACCGGGTAAAGAACCTACTGCATTTAAAGCAACTATACTCTGATATTCCAGCGCCTCTTGACTCAACTGCATCTGGCGTTTCATGGCTTTACCCAAGTATTTATAAGATTCTTGAGAATAAGGATTAGATTGAATTGCCTGACAATAAGAAGAAATTGCGCGTTCAACTAATCCAATATCAAGCAATGTATTTCCTAAGTGTAAATATTCTTCTGCTGATACCGTTTCTGGATTCAGCGTATAAGCATGAAACCAACATTCTGCGGCTTCTTCTTTTTTGCCGAGCTGAGTCCAAGTCCGGGCTAAGTTACGGTAAGCAATCGCTAATCTCGGTTGTAAAGTAATCGCTTTTTGATAACAAACAATTGCGGGTTGCCACTCTTGTTGTTGGGCGTATAATGTACCTAAATTACAAAAGACTTCCGCAAAATTGGGCTGAAGTTGAATGGCTTTAGCATAACAATCTTTGGCTTCTTCAACTTGACCTTGATTTTGTCGTACATTTCCCAGGATTTTATAGGCTTTTGCATTCGGTTTAATGCTGATTATTCGCTGACAAGCGACTGCTGCTTGTTCATATTGTTTTTGCGTATAAAGGACTTCGGCTCCGTGTAGATAGATCTCTGTATCTTCAGAGTTTAAAAATAATCCGGACTGAGTGGAAGCTGTCGATGTTTTGACCGCAGGTTTTGCAGGTTGAAGGGTAGAATTGGGTGTTATTTTGTTTTTGTTAAGGTACATAACTGGGTTCGAGATTGGGGGTTTAAAGGAGAGCATGGTTCGATTTGGGATAATGTCAGCTACTTTCATAACTTTTTCAAGAGATTTTAAGGAAATCAGAATATCTTCAGTTAAAGGGTTGGGATACATCAGCTGTCGAACGGGATAACAGCCAAACTCTTCGCCTTTTATGTAGAAATGTTGCAATTTTAGTTGCTGACTAATGACCCAATAATAATGGCGAATATAGTGGGGTGAAACCAGTTCAATCACTGTTGTTCCCGGACAACAAAACATAATATTTGTTAAACCACTACCATGAGCCGATACAATAATCTCAGCATTGGCAAATAAAGTGGCTTGTTGTTGGACTGACATGGACTCTAGTTCAACTCGAACAAATCCCCATTGACTGAGCCAAGAAACCACCTCTGTTTCGTTGATAATTCGACGATAACTCGCCTGTTCTCGACTGATATAAATGCGAGTGGGTAAGTTCGGAGGATGGGGTGTTTTTGAGTTTAAAAAGAGGCTACGATGGAAGGCTAAAGCTTCAGAAGATAACCATCCTAAATCACTCGAAAAAGAGGGAACGATTAATTTTTCAGCTTCGAGATAAGGACAGCGATCACTTTCAATAATTTTTGTGAGAGGAATTCCTAACTTTTCTAAAGTTTCTCGCTGAAAGGGTTGCTGAATACTATTTACAACAAACCAATCTATCTGATTCCAAGCATAACCTCGTTTTCGTAAAATTTCAAGTCGAGGTAAAATATCAACCATCCAGTGAAAATAAACGTTTCCCGATAAGCCGGATAAAACGACAACATTTCCTTCGATCAATTCTAACTTAGATTGTTCTTCTGGCTGAAAATGATTGGGATAAAAATTGGGATTTTGGAAGCTGTTTTTCTGCTCACAGAAGGGTAATTGACCCGGATAACTCCGAGACAGTTCAGGGATGAACTGGTGTTCTGAATTCCAAATGGCGATCTGATCACAAACTAACCAATTGTTTTTTTGAGGAGTCACCCAAACTCGTCCATACTGAAATTTCGAGAGGTTAACTTGAGGCTCTGAAATTAAAGACTGATCGACAAATTCACAAGAAAAAAGATTTTCTCCTAACGGTTTAATATGGAATTTTGCGAAGACTTTATTTAGACAGTTTTGACAATTTAATCCTTCACATTTTTCTGACTGAGAATTAGAGACTGGAAGTTCAATGCTTTGATGATTATGATGATCATTATACTGTTTGTTCGCAGTATTTATCTTGTAACTCTCATAATCTAGTGTAGGATTAATTTCCTCAAGCACCTGTTTAATAACTTGAGTGGCATTCCATTTTCCTTGTTTTTCTAAACAAAAGTTTAATTGAAAGTACGCTTCATCAGACCGAGGATTAATTTGCAGTGATTTGTGATAATAAGGTTCTGCTTTTTGATATTGTTTTGATTCAACTAAAGTATTCCCAAGATGAATATACGTTTGATTAAGATAATCAATAATGCGAGAAAAGTCACTATCAACCTGCAAAGAATTTAAAAAATTGGCACAAGCAATAATTGCTTTTTCAAGTTCATCTTTTCCCGTCAACGACTGAGCGCGACTACAATAGTAATCAATGAATTTGTTTTGGCTAAAAATAGCCACTTTTAAGCTCGCGATCGCCGACTTAAATTGACCAATAGAGATTAGACTTTCAGCCAAAGCACTGTGAGAAAAAATAGATTCAGGTTGTAACTGAATTGCACGTTTAAAACTTTTAATAGCATCCTGATGAAGATTTAAAGCTTGAAATGTTTTCCCTAAGTTTTGAAAATAAACAGCATTTTTCGGCTCTAACTCAACCGCATTTTTAAAACAAATCACCGCTTTAGATTCTTGCTTAAACTCCAGGAAAGCCTGACCTAAATTATTGTGTAAAGTTGCTTCCTGTTTAAATTGATTAATTCCACTTTCAAAAACATAAATTGCTTCTTGTCTTTTCTGAATAGAAATGAGCAGATAGCCCAGATGATTATAGATATCAATCAAGTAATGACTCTGAGCTTCTGGCGGTAAATTTAATTTTTTTGAGACTTCAATCGCTTGTTTATAGGTATTGATAGCCAAATCAGTTTGACCTTCTTTTTGATAAGCAATTCCTAAATGATAATAAGCTTGAATATAATTTGAATCTTGTTCAATTGCTTTTTGATAACTGTAAATTGCACCCTTAATCTGATTAATCTTATCAAGAACTAAACCTTGTTTCATATAAATCTCTGGCCAAATGGGTCTTTGGCTCAGAGCTTCCTGGTAGTAATAAATTGCAGCCTCAAACTGTCCTTGCTGATAGCAGTTTAGACCTCTTTTTGCGAGAGCTTCAGCGGTATGATGCATGGTATTTAGAGAGACTTAATGAGTGTTTTTGATAGAAGATAGATCTAAATGCTCAGTCTATGTTCTAGAAATTAGATGATTTCAAAGTCATCGAATCCTAGATTAGGTTTGTTTTCCCATTGAGCAATCGGTGAGGCAACACCTAATTCATCAACGTAATATAATAAACCCTGAGTTTGGTCGTAGATTAAGTTAGCACCTTGAATCTGACTGTTATTTGGATTGTTGGGATCAAAGTTATTAACAGTGGTAAACTTGCTCGGGTCAATGCTACCATCTAAAGCACTAAAGACAGTATTGGAGAGTTGAATAACATCTTCAGTCGGATCAAAATCTGTCAGTGTATCTGTATTTTCTGATCCAAAGAAAGAGAATGCAAAAGTATCTGCACCTTCACCACCTGTGAGCGTATCATTTCCCTGACCACCGACGAGGAAATCATTTCCAGAACTACCTTCGAGAAGATCCTGATCTAAACCCCCGAAAATTGTGTCATCTCCCATTCCACCCCTAAGAATATCTTCTCCTTGATTTCCAAATAGGAGGTCATTTCCGATGCCACCATCAACGGTATCATTTCCTTGACCGCCAAAAGCAGTATCGTCACCCTCTCCGGCGCTGAGACTATCGTTACCCACATCGCCGAATAACTGGTCATTTCCTTTACCTGCAATTAGGGTATCGTTGCCTTGTCCACCAAATAAGAGATCGTTACCTTCTCCGCTGGAGATCGAGTCATTGCCTTTGTTACCGATGAGGATATCATCGCCTTCATTATCAATGAGGGTGTCATCTCCATCTCCCCCAAGACCTGTGTCGTTACCTTCTCCACCTCTGATCAAGTCATTTCCGTCGTCTCCGAAAAGAAAGTCATCTCCTTGATCGCCACTGATTGTATCGTTACCTTTACCGGAAAAGATCAGATCTTCACCTTTTCCACCACCGATGACATCATCTCCTTGGTTTCCGAGAACAATATCTCCTCCATCTCCGCCTTCGATAGTATCATTACCATCTAAGCCAAATAAGAGATCATCAAGATCCCCTCCTGAGATCTGATCACCAAAATTTGAACCCAGGAAACTATTAGGTTGTTCAGTCGCGCCTCGAAACAGAAAGCCACCGCCAGGTAATGGCGTAATTTCAGGGGTTGTAATTATTTGAGACATTATTTTCTATAGGAACTTACAGAATTCACACCGTTATGTGCTAAACCAAAGCGTTTATGCAGCCAGCTGTTCCCTGATCAATTTGATAAGTTGAATTAGAAAGTTAATTGGACTACCCTGATATTCTTAAATTCTGCTGCTGAGATTTTTACCCACATCTGTATCTATTCTCCAAGATTCATCTCGATAATCCGGATAGTTTACAGATTAAGAATAATCTTATATTATTGAATCTTTAAAAGCGTGTGTTCTGTCCGATGGGCATGGATTTAAGGAACTATCTCCCTACACCTGTATCACTTAAACTCACTATAATTTATATGAGTTTTAGGGAGAGAGTAAATTACTTTAATGTTTTTTATGATAACACTTAATCAACTCGTTGCCACTGTTGAGGAGTCACTTTGAAATTCGTACTATTGGGGGCGCGAATTATCAGTAAGTCTTCCCAGACGGGATCGAGTTTTAATTGTTCCCGCAATAGCGGTTGTTCTATGAATTTGGCAGTAAAGCGTATTATTGCTTGCGGTTTTCTTCCTAAACGACTTTTATTGATCCCGTAATTACGATCTGGAATATCCTCTAATTTCTCGGCTAGAGAGACAATTTCTGCTGTGGCATAAATTCCGGCTTTTTTTCCGGAAACCCAAACCCAAACCGCCTCACCGATATTCATTTCCTGACCGTGGCGCATCACTAACCAAGGCATCTGTTCAAAGTCAGCGATCGCGTTGAGGACTCGATAATATTTAGGATTTCCTTGGGATAACCCGTAGACTATGATCCAACTTTTACACTTGACTTTTGTAGGATAACTGATTTAAGTCATCTTGTCACTGTCTGATCTTTTTCCTCTGCCATCAACCCTCGAAAAGGAGTCTGTGCGTTCATTGGTTATTATTTCTATTTTGTCTATAATCAGATTCAATCGAAGACTGTGACCTACTCAACTTCAGTCAATAATCTTTCTTTTGGAGGATGCTTCGAGTTGAATAGATGCTTTCTTTTACTTTGCTCCACAGCATTTGTTTTCCGAGTTGATCTCTCTTACTCTAGGAGGATGAAAGAAAAAAATATATTTATTAAGATATGTAACAGGTTGGTTAAATAGCAACTTTTTAATTTTGGTTTTTGACCAGATTCCAACTTTTTTGATATAAAACTGGAGGATATTCTATGACATTTTCTCAACTCAAAAATGATGTTACTCCCGCATTAAACGAGTTTAAAGGATTCAGCACCGATACTCAACTCGCACTGTTGTGGTTCCTGTATACTAAGATGGGAGGTTCGATCACACCAGCCGCTCCTGGAGCAGCCCAACTTCCGATTGCAGAGGGATTGTATAATCAAATCAAAGAACTCTCTCACGACGATCAACTCCAAATTCAACGGGATTTCTTGGAACAAAGCAACAATCAAATTGCCCGTGAATATGGAGCCTTAAGTGATAATACTAAACTTTTATTGTGGTATCGTTTAGCTCAGGGAATGGAAACCGGAGAAATTATTCCGATGCCTAAAGATTATCAACTCGATGAAAAAGCTAATACCTTGTTAGCGGCAATAGAAACCTTAGACTTTGAGCAACAAATTACCTTCTTGCGTAAGATTGTTTCTCCGACTGGTTCTCAACAAACATCTCAGGGAAATATATAATTGATTACTCTCACTTTCCAAAACCGATAGAGTCTGAGGTTAGATATTCTTAAACTGAGAATTGTTACCTCAAATTCTTAAATTGGGACTGTATAATTTAGCGATTTTACTCCCGGTTTCCTAGAGAAGCCGGGAATTTGTTTGGTTTCTCATCAATTCAATGACAAAACATCGGGCGCACTAACGATATACTCTAAGTTTGATGGTGATCCAAAAACTTTCAAGAGCGTGAAATGATTGATTAGGCAACAAGAGAGAACTTATTCGTGCTGAAAGTGGGGTTTCCATCGAGAGTTTCTAATATTATATCTGGAATAAAGTTATTATAAACTCAGAGCAAATAGTGAATTCATTATTTTTTGAGTTGTCTGTAGAGTTCCATCTTTACAAAAGCTTTAAACTTGTCGCTGTTTTTAAAGTTATTGTAAAATATCTGCTTGAATAAGCCTGAGTTATGAGTTGAGCAACTTCACATCGTCAAACCGGAAAACGATCAACTGTAAAAAATATCTCAAGTTTGTTATAATATTTCTCGAAAAAAAGTAGGGAATAGAAAAAGGAGTTGTCCAATTCAATTCTGACAATCAGATTCAAAAGTCCAACACTTCCCAGGGTTGAAGATGCTAAAACAATTCAACAGACTTGACATCCACTTTTTGATGAGGGTATTATCCCCAGGACGGCTTTCAGCGTTAGTCCGAGAGGTTCTATATTGAAACTCATTTTAAATAATGATTTGGAGCTATGAAAGATTTGGAGTAAAACAGAAACAAGGGATTGAGATTCAGTTGAACTCTTGTGGCATCTAGTCAAAAGCTAAAAACTCTAAGTTATTGGTCAGAGTTAAGATACAGGGATTACACATCGCCAATAGACTCAATAGAGATAGTGCTGATCGTCGGTTGATTTGGCTTTAAAGTTGCAAAGTTGGAAAAGGGTTGCACCGAATGCGTGAGTTTCAAGTTCATCATCAACTTGGTATAGACATCAACCTATGTACAAAAGTAAATATTTACTGAAAGACAGTTCAATTAAACAGTGGCTTCCCATAACAATTGTCATGGGATTGGCGATTGTGTTGCGTTTCTATCAACTCGGTATCGAGGGGGTGCATATTGATGAAATGCTTAGTATCCGGGATTCAGAAGATTTTCAATTCAGCTTTCCCTACAATCGCCCTCTGTTCTATATGCTGCTCAATTTTTGGATGCAGTTTGGAAGCAGCGACGCTTGGCTGAGGTCAATGTCTGTTGTGTTTGCGGTTGGTGCGGTTTGGCTGACCTATCGGCTGGGCCGTCGGGTCGTGGGTGAATCAACGGGAGTGATTGCGGCTTTAATGATGGCTTTGTCGCCCTTATTCATCAATCACGCTCAGGAAATTCGGATGTACGGGCTGATTGTGTTTTTGAGTCTAGCCGGGACTTTAGCCTTATGCCATTTCCTAGAACGTCCAACCTATCTGCCTTTAGGTCTGTGGATTCTGGCGCGAATTGGTTTGCTCCTCAGCAATGCCAACAATGTCTTAATTTTATTACCCGATACAATTTTATTAGCTTGGCAATTCCGTAAACAACTCCGTTGGTTCGTGGTGTCGGCGGTGAGTATGGGACTGATTTGTCTTTCCTTCTTACCCGTCGTGTTGTCGATGACTGCCGGGGGTGAATATAATGATTACGTGGAATTAACCGCCGATTTGTATTCTAAACCGGGTTTGCTAGTAATTGTCGGTGAACTGGTTCAAGTTACGGTTTACTGGCCGCTAAGAAATTTGCTCAACTCGAATACAATTGCACTGGAGAGTGAGGGATTGAGTGATACTTCGCTCCTAAGTACATTATTCTCGACTCAAACTTTGAGTCTGCTGTTTTATGCAGGTTTTACGCTAATATTGCTTGGGATTTTGGCGGTGGCATTGTACTCTCTCGTCGCCGATCAGCAACGCTCGGAAAAATTGCGCTGGGTGGCATTTTGGGGACTATTGCCTGTTACTTGTACGCTGATTCTTTCCTATATTTCCGATCCGATTTGGAAGTCGCGTTACTTGCTATTTGTTGATCCCTACATCTTGATTCTCCTGGCGGCTGGTTTTGTAATGATTTGGTATTGGCGGCGATTATTGGGTATCGTTATAGCAGTGGTCTATATTGTTGCCGTATCAGGAGGCTTATCGGCTTACTACACGACTTCATACCGCACTGACTGGAAAGGGGCAGTTGAGATCATTGAGGAGAATAAACAGCCCAACGATGCCATTTTAGTTTACTCAATACCGCTGGGCTATAATTACGCCTTCCAACGTTACTATCAGGGTTCGCTACCCGTCTACCATGTGGAGTTTAAAAATCAAATTCCCCAGTTTCAAGCCGATAAACAGTCTTTTCGGGTGCAAGGCGGGGCTGAATCTCCCCAAACTCCAGATCGCCTCTGGTTATTGTGTTGGTCTAATTGCAACAAGCAAGCTGCCGAATTGGATCGAATGTCTCAAGTTTTGCTGGGAGAATCCTTTGAGATTCAAGAGCGTCAAGTCTTAAAAAGTTTAGAATATGTTTGGATTGATCTTTCTTTGAGAACGCCAAATTCTACTCAATCTTTCTCCCCGCTAGCCCCAGATCAGGGTTCGGGTCAGATCTCCCCAGTTTATACTCGCAGATAAGGCGTTGCTGGAGTCGGAGAATGTAATGGTTCCTCAACCTTTTAATCTAGAAAAAATCTAGTTCTGGTTAGCATCAACTCAGGGCTTGATTGAATACAGATCAGCCGCTTTTTATAGACCGAGTTTCACTCAATTATCAATGTATAATTCTGAATGATGAAATGGGAAAAATTATCAATGTAGAATTGCCGAACTTGTCCGTTCATTTGAATTAAATTAAAGTCTCATCGCTGATATCTAATCACGTTCGGAAGCACGAGATTAATTGAAGCCCGGACAGAGATCTTTGTTTTACTCTCAATTCTCCAATGTTCAGAATTGATAATAAATCACTGATAATTCATTTGATTTCCCCCAGACTTTCAGGTGATCAATTTGTAATTGATAATTCATAATTTATAATTCTGTTGAACACCTAAACCTCAACCCATCATTGATTCCTGAAACAACAACTTATGGATAGTTTACACACCTCAGTAGAGCCATTCTCCTCTCACCCTCTCTCCCCAGAAACTCTCGAAACCCCTCAAATTTCTATTGTTGTGCCGATTTACAATGAGGTTGAGAGTCTTCCTAGACTCATTGAGGCGATTCAAAACAGCTTAGAGCCAACCGGTTTAACCTATGAATTGATTTGTGTTGATGATGGTTCCCGAGACGGATCAACTGATCTTCTCCGACAACTCGGCGCGACTAATCCCATTTTGAAAGCGGTAATTCTCCGACGGAACTATGGACAAACTCCGGCAATGTCGGCTGGATTTAATCATGCTCGGGGTGAGGTGATTGTTACCCTCGATGGGGACTTACAAAATGATCCAGCAGATATTCCGATTTTGCTCGATAAACTCAATGAAGGCTACGATGTGGTGAGTGGATGGCGTAAAAACAGACAGGATAAGGCTTTAACACGCTTACTGCCGTCAAAAATTGCCAACTGGATCATCGGACGGATGACAGATGTTAAACTTCATGACTATGGCTGTTCTTTAAAAGCTTATCGGGCTGAGGTGGCGGCCGATCTCAAACTCTATGGAGAGTTACACCGATTTTTACCCGCTTTGGCTGTGATTGAAGGGGCGAGAATTACAGAAATACCTGTGCGTCATCATGCTCGTCAGTTCGGTCACAGCAAGTATGGCTTGGATCGCACCTTCCGAGTGGTGATGGATTTGTTAACGATTTCCTTTATAAAAAAGTTCCTCACTCGACCCATGCACGTCTTTGGGTTACTGGGTATGCTTTCGCTGTTAGTTGGGGTTCTGTCTGGAATGTACTTGACGTTCCTCAAATACGGTTTAGGTCAGAGTATTGGTGATCGTCCTCTGCTGATCCTCGCTGTTTTACTCACCCTAACGGGTATTCAACTTTTCAGCTTTGGCCTCTTAGCTGAGGTGTTGATGCGAACTTACCACGAGTCTCAAAATCGACCCATTTATCGAGTTCGAGAAGTCGTGACGACAAAAAACTCTAAGTCCAAGCATCTCACCCCGCGTTCTTAGCTGAGGAGCAAGGCTTAAAGATCTAAGTCTGAAGTGATCGGAAAGATTTTACAAGCCATATTACGAGGTGGAACTTGAGGAGAGCGTTTAGATTTTTTCGATGAGTCTGAACCCTCTTCTCCGTCTTGGAAGGGAGCAATACACACCGCGACTTGTCCGATACCTGCCATCAGGGTACTGACTCGCTCCAAAATGATCCCGATCTCTTGAACCAATTGTTCTGCAATTAGGCCAGAGGGAGCAATGATCATAAAGGTCATCACTCCAGTTGGACTCGGCGCCATACCATAACTACATTCTCCGAGTCGGCTTTGAGTCGCGAGGTTCAAAGAGTCGTGAAAACGATTGATTAAAGTTTGATAGAACGATTCGCTCAGAGCGCGATTGTCGAAAATCGGTTGGGGTAGCATAGTAAGTCCTTTGTACAGTACGTCCTCTGTTGCAGCTCCTTCGCTAGGCTCAGGGACAAAGTTTTCAGCTTTGATTTTTTTGATTTTAACATTTATTAACAAATTAGAGAAACCCCCGATCGCAACGATTGGAATCCCGCGATCGGTGAATCCCCCTGCCCGTCAGCTATTGCACTGCAAAATTAAATAAACTAATTGTTTTGATTGATTAAACTTATTTTCCTGACCTTTCTAGAATAGATCCGCAAGCACTTGTTGAACTTACATTTGATTATTGGTGAAATCGGGAAAGTAATCTGTTCAAATCGGACTGTATAACAGTTGATTGGGATCGTCAAATCTATTTGATTGACAGAATGGACAAATCCTGAAAAGCTAATCCTAATGGCCGTTCTTTTGGCGAACGCAACTTGAAACAGTCGTCTTCTTATTGGCAACTTCTTCCCTTTTTCCGCCCCCACTGGCAAACGATCGCCAAAGCTTTAGCGTGTACACTCGGTTTTACGGCATTTTGGCCATTGCTGGCTTGGCTGGTGGGTGAAATTGCAGGTTATATTGGCCAGGGTGATGTCAATGCGATCGCCCAATTTGCGGGTTTAGCGGCAATTATTTTTCTGATTCGAGGTACGGTTCAATATGGTCAAGATACGTTAATGGCTTCTGCGGCGTTAGCGATCGCTCTAGATCTCAGAAAACAAGTTTATACCCATCTCCATCAACTCAGTGTCGGTTATTTTGAAACCGCAAAAACAGGCGATCTTTCTTATCGTCTCACCGAAGAAATTGATCGGGTTGGTGAAGTCATTTATAAATTCTTTCATCAGTTTACTCCCTGCATTTTACAACTGATTGTAGTGTTGGGATACATGATTTATATTAACTGGCAACTCACTCTTGGCACTTTAATTATTGCTCCGTTAATGGCGGTGTTAATTGGGTGGTTTGGGGAAAAGTTGCTCACTTTTAGTCGCCACAGTCAAACTCGCACTTCTAACCTCGCTTCTCTGTTAACTGAAGTTTTCAATGGGATTCGTTTAGTCCAAGCTTTTTCCGCTCAAGACTACGAAATTTCTCGTTTTACACTCGAATCAGAATACAACCGACGCGCAAAATTTAGGGCTGAACAAATTAAAGCAATTCAGTTTGTGGTAGTTGGTTTTTTAGAAGCAATGAGTGTTGTGTTTTTGTTCTTGTTGGGGGGGTGGCAAATCTCCCAAAATAACTTAACTGGAACTGAATTTATTAGTTATGTAACTGCCGTTGCTTTATTAATCGATCCGATTGCGTTAACAACCAGTAATTATAGCGAATTTAAACAAGGAGAAGCCTCTTGCGATCGCCTCTTTGAACTTTTAGCCCTTCAGTCTACAGTCCGAGAAAGATCAGACGCGACTAGACTTCCAGTTGTTAAAGGAAAAGTAGAATATCAAAATATTGACTTTGCTTATCTTCCTGAAAAACCGATCTTAAACAATCTCAATTTAACGGTTCAGCCCGGAGAAATGGTGGCGTTAGTCGGGGCTTCTGGGGCGGGAAAAACAACGTTAGTCAACTTGCTTCCTCGATTTTACGATCCCCAAGCGGGTCAAATTTTAATTGATGGTGTCAATATTCGAGAAGTAACTCTGAGTAGTCTACGAAAACAAATTGGTATTGTTCCCCAAGAGGTGATTTTATTCTCTGGAACGGTTGCTCAAAATATTGCTTTTGGTCAAATTTATTATGATTTAAAAGAGGTGCAAACTGCCGCAGAAATTGCAAACGTACATCAGTTTATTCGTCAACTTCCAGAGGGATATCAAACCTTAGTCGGGGAACGAGGGGTCAATTTATCAGGAGGACAAAGACAACGAATTGCAATTGCTCGGGCGGTATTATTAAACCCTAGAATTTTAATTTTAGATGAAGCAACTTCTGCCTTAGACTCAGAATCAGAGGCTTTAGTTCAAGAAGCCTTAGAACGATTAATGAAGAATAAAACTGTATTTGTCATTGCTCATCGTTTGGCAACAGTACGACGGGCAAATCGTATTTTAGTAATAGAAGGGGGTAAAATTGTGGAGTCAGGAACCCATCATCAGTTATTAGAAAAGGGTGAACGATATGCTCGCTATTATGCTCAACAATTTAGTTAAAGATTTATTTTTATTTTTCTAACTGAGATGAAAATTTTAATCAGTACAGGTGAAGTTTCGGGTGATTTACAAGGGGCGATGTTAATTGAAAGCCTTTACCGTCAAGCCCAAAATTTAGATCGAGACTTAGAAATTGTGGCTTTAGGCGGAACTCGTATGGAAAAAGCCGGAGCAAAATTGTTAGGAAATACAGCGAGTATTGGTTCAGTAGGCATTTTAGAATCTTTGCCTTATATATTTCCTAGTCTCCAAATTCAGCGACAAGTTCAGAACTATTTACAACAAAATCAGCCTGATTTAGTTGTTTTAATTGACTACATGGGGCCGAATATTAATCTTGGTAATTATATCCGTCGTCATTTTTCTCAAATTCCGATTATTTACTACATTGCTCCCCAAGAATGGGTGTGGTCTTTGGGGTCTAAAAATACTGCTGAAATTGTCAAAATTACAAACCGATTGTTAGCAATCTTTCCTGAAGAAGCCCGTTATTTTCAAGAAAAAGGGGCAAATGTAACTTGGGTGGGTCATCCTTTAATTGATCGGATGCAAACCGCTCCCTGTCGAGAAGAAGCCAGAACAAAATTAGGAATTCAACCCGATGAAATTGCGATCGCATTATTACCTGCTTCTCGTTGGCAAGAAATCAAGTATTTAATGCCTGTAATGTTTGAGGCGGCGAAAATTATTCAGTCTAAATTGCCTCAAGTTCGGTTTTGGATTCCTCTCTCATTATTAGAATACCAAGATTCCATTGAAAAGTCAATCCAAAAATACGGTTTAAATGCTAAATTAGTCCCGACTGATGTTGACAAAAATCAGACTTTAAATGTTTTAGCCGCAGCCGATTTAGCACTTACAAAATCGGGAACGGTTAACTTAGAGATTGCGTTATTAAATGTTCCGCAAGTTGTTATTTATCGCGTCAGTCCGGTGACGGCTTGGATCGCTCGACATCTCCTGAAATTTTCGATTCCGTTTATGTCTCCCCCAAATTTAGTTGAAATGAAATCTATTGTCCCTGAATTATTACAAGAAGAAGCCACGCCCGAAAGAATAGTCTCGGAAGTTATGGAACTTTTAAATAACCCTCAACGTCGTCACAAAATGCAAGCAGACTATCAAGAAATGCGACAATCTTTAGGAGAAATTGGGGTGTGTGATCGGGCTGCGGCTGAAATTATGAACCGTATATTTTTAGAACAATAATTATTTTTTATCCTCTTGATTCTATTCAATCTTGATATTGAGTTCAGACTTTTCTTCCGGTAGGACTCAATATAACCTCGAAGTAGACAGAAGGTTTAACGATCCGATCACATCTGTTGAACCAATAAACGCTCTTGCACCCTCAACTCTCAAAAAATCTTAACTTATGAGAACTTTAGCGACTATTCTTTTATTGTTGATCTTGTCGTTTACGACTCCCGCTTTAGCCGATCAAACTCAAATTCGGAACTACAGTAAAGCCCAAGATTTATTTTGGGGAGAACTCTATTCAAAAGGCGGAGAAGAACTGTACTGTGGGGAAAAATTTACCCCAGGTGATCGTTCTTTTAATATTGAACACGTTTATCCCGCCTCTTGGATGAAAGAAGCCGCAGGGTGTGCAGGAACATCTCGTAAAAAATGCCGAAAAGTGAGCGATCGCTTTAATCATATGGAAGCAGATTTACACAATCTCTATCCATCTTTAACTTATTATAACAGCAAACGATCTAGTTATAGCTTTGCTATTATCCCTGGAAATTCAATCATTCAAGACTGTGATTTTGAACTCAACGGAAAACAAGAATTAGTAGAACCTCGCCCAGTTTCCCGAGGAAATATTGCTCGTTCTATCTTTTATATGAACAAAGAATATGGAGCTAAAATTGCGCCTCCAGGGGGTGATGATGAATTGAAATACTTATTAACAGCTTGGCATTGTGCTGATCCGGTAGATGAGACTGAAAGACTTCGTAATGATCGCATCGAAAAACTCCAAGGAAATCGCAATCCTTTCATCGATAATCCTGATTTGATTTCTTGTAAAAATATCAAGTCATTTCCAGAAGACTAACTGTTAAAATTTAGAAAAGCACCGATCATCTTAATCAAGTTTAAATGATGAAACCCGAAAAAAACGAACAACCTTTTAATCTCCTAACTCCCGATGAAATCTGGTTAGATATTAAAAATCATTGGGCAGAAAACTGTCTGAAAGAGTTAGGATATTCAGGTTTATTTAATGGTTATCCTGATGGCCAGTTTAAACCCGATAAATTAATGACTCGGGCAGAATTTGCAGCCGCTTTAAAGAAAGCATTTCCTGATACTCCAGCCCAACGAAAAGCGGTTAAATTTGCTGATGTTTCCTCCAGCTTTTGGGGGTTTGAAGCAATCCGTTGGGCTTATGAACGGCAGTTTCTTTCCGGTTATCCAGGGGGAGTATTTAAGCCCCAACAAAATATTCCCCGAGTGCAAGCATTAGTGGCGTTAGCCAGTGGGTTAAACTTACAAGCTAATCCTCAACTGATCAACTCTTTGAATCAACTATTTGAGGATTCCGCAGAGATTCCGAGTTATGCTAATTCTGGCGTTGCAGCAACTTTAGAACAGCGAATTGTTGTTCGTCATCCTAACAGTAGTCTAAAAAAACTTAATCCCAATAAACCTGCAACAAGGGCAGAAATAGCGGTTTTTATCGCTCAATCTCGTTTACAACCGGGACAAATAGATCGAGTCGATTCTCTATTAATTACTGAACCGCTAATTTCTCCCGATTTTCCGCCTGCTAATCCCTGGAAAAATAATCAATTTGAGCGAAAATTATCTGAATCTTCTCAAGGAATCGCTTGGAGTTATAACGAAGAAGTCATCGGAAGTTATCAGCCTAAAACTGGAATCACACTCTGGGATGTTAAAACCGGAGAATCTCTTGATGTCATAGCAGAGGAAAACAATCAAATCTATCTAAGCTTTGCCCTCAATAATACAGCAGAACTTATCGCTTTTTATGTATATGACACTGACAAAAAAGAACTCAATATTAAAGTTTTAAATCGCACAAGTAAAGTGAGTCAAACCTTGGAAATAATCCCATTTTTAGATTATTTTGTTATCGATGAAAACTTTTTAACTCTCTTAGAATTTAGCCCAAATGGAGAGATTTTAGCAACCTTTGCCGGAAGTATTGATCCTCAACGATCTGATTCTGGAGAGATTAAACTTTGGAATATTCAGCAGGGTAAAACTGTCCAAACTTTAATGATTCCTCCGAGATTATCACAATTGGTGTTTAGTCACGATAATCAAAAATTTGCGACTTATAATACTCAAGCAGAAGTGAAAGTTTGGAATGTTAGCACAGGTGAATTACTCTATACATGGAAGGAAGAAACGCCTATTGATGACATTGCTTTTAGCATAGATAGTCAATTTTTGCTAAGTGCAGTTTTTGGTAATATTTATGAATCGCCTTTTTTAACTGTTGTTCGAGTCTGGGATATGTCAACAGGAATGTTACGATTTAGCGTTGATTTACCTGTAGATCGAACCGTTGTAAATCGAACTCTTTCTGGTGATGGAACAACTTATTATGGAAGTAGCCCAGTCGTGGGGGCGAACTTTTTTTATGTAGGAACTAATCAGACTTTTGATTTTGATTTTCCAGATAATATTTCTCCAATGGCGATTTATAGTGCGAAACAGAATTTATTTAGCCCCCAAGGTAATTTATTTGCAATGGCAACTTCTGAGGGGGCTTTGATCTGGAATTCATCTTATTAGAATTCGGTGAACATTGTTCTCAGAAAACACAAAAGGTGTTAAATTTGGGTTGGGGTTAAACCTCAATCCAGTTTTCTATTCTTGCAGCGAATATCTAGAAAGTTTTAACACGACTACAACACCATTAACTATGTCTGAGTCTCAAAACAATCATCCCCAAGCTTTATCGCCAACTTTAACCGCTTTACAAGGTTTAATTGATGTTGTCGCCCAGTTGCGATCGCCGGATGGGGGTTGTCCTTGGGATCTCGCCCAAACGCCACAAACCCTGACTCCTTATGTTATTGAAGAAGCTTATGAGGTGGTAGATGCAATTGGTCGTGGTGATGTCGAAGCGATCGCAGAGGAGTTAGGAGATTTATTGCTTCAGGTGGTTTTACAAGCCCAAATTGCTAGCGAGTCTCAACAATTTTCTCTCGAAGATGTCGCCAACCGCATTACCGAAAAGTTGATTCGTCGTCATCCTCATGTATTCGCAGAAGTTGAGGTGGAAACGGTAGAAGAAGTTCACGAAAATTGGGAAAAAATTAAAGCGGTAGAAAAGGGAGAAAACCCGGAAACTCAACTTTTATCCTCTAAACTGAGTCGGTATGCGCGTCAACTTCCCCCGTTGATGGGGGCGATGAAAATCTCTCAAAAAGCGGCATCTATCGGGTTTGAGTGGGATAATATTGAGGGAGTTTGGGAGAAGTTTCACGAAGAATTAGCGGAGTTTGAACACGCCCTTCTACACGAAGAAAAAGCCAACCAACAAGCGGAACTCGGAGATATTTTATTTACGTTAGTTAATTTAGCGCGTTGGTCTGAACTTGATCCTGAAGCAGCGTTACAAGGTACAAATCAGCGATTTATTCAACGATTTTCCTTACTAGAACAAGCTTGCAATCGTCCTTTATCAGACTACACTTTAGAAGAATTAGAAGCCCTTTGGCAAACCGCTAAAGCTCAACTGGCAAAATAACTACCTATTTTATCTTTCTAGTTACAGCTTAACACAAACCTTGAGTGGATTGCCACTTTGAGGGATAGAAACTTGTGTTAATAATCTTAAAGTAAATAGATAACAATGCTAAAGCTATAGGACAATTGAGTTGGAAATTGAATTTTGATTTCTAGCCGTTTTGTTCTTGAGTTCTGTTTCGAGCTACAGATTACTCTACCGTAGAACGATACAGTAATCTATAAGCAGGGGTTAAAATTGTGCTAGATAGTTGTTTTAATATCAGGGGAGAGAGATGAACAATGCTTCAAACCAAAGTTTTTTCAATTAATCTCATCAAAGATGAAGCCCGTCAGCTTGTTTGTCAGGGCGTTGTTGGCTGTCATCAACCGATTTACACCCTTTGTCAATATATCTCAGCCCGAGACTGGGAATGCGTTGAGTGTGAATTAGAAGATCACGACTTTTTACTGCGAGATCGGATTATTGATTTGATTGGCTCTGAGGATTGGCAGGAAGACTAACCCAATTTTATAACTCAAAGATTTTATCTGTCTAAAGAAAAACAGTCGATAAAATTCGATCAATTTGTATAAGTTGAAATGATACCTAACCCAGATTTTTTGGGTTATTTTTTTCTTTTATGAGAGAAAATTATTTGCCAGAAATACTGAGAGTTGTCATTGACTACTACACAGTATAGGTTTTGACAAGAGTTTGTAAATAAACTGAAAAATAGTGATCTAAAATCTCCATTTTTGGCGAGAATTGAGATAAGCTATGAATGGATCTGTAGATTAGGCTACCAATTATCCGTCAAAATCTGAATTTATTCCTAAAAAATCTCCTTCCGGTCAAACCCGCTCACAAACCCAGTTTCTCGTTAGATACCCGGCTCAAATCTAGAAGTGAAAATGGACGTCGGGTATCTGTGTATTCTCACTTTGATCAAAAGTTGACATTTTTTAAAGATAGAATTCAAGATCAATATCTAATATTAAAAGAGGAAAAAATCATGGCTTTTCAGAAAATCTTAGTCGCCTTAGACTGTTCAAGCTTAGAAGCAGCAACAGTTTTTCAAGAAGCTCTCAAACTCGCCAAAACAGAACGAAGTCAATTGATGTTATTTCATTGTATTTCTTGGGAAAACGAAGAAACAATCAATCCGTTAGTGGGAATTGGAGCATTAGGAAATATCAACTTATACAAAACCCTACAAAAGTTTTGTCAAGAAAGTTGGACTGAGGAAGTAGACAAAGTTCGTCACAGTTTACAAGCTTATCGAGATCAAGCAATCTCTCAAGGGGTTTCTGTAGAATACAAATATCAAGTCGGAAATCCGAGTGCATCAATTTGTGAGCAAGCTGAACATTGGGGTGCAGATTTAGTGATGATCGGACGACGAACGCGCTTCAAATGGTCAGAATTGTTCTCAAGGCGCGTCAGTAGCTATGTCTTGAATAACGCCTCTTGTTCTGTATTTATGATTCAAACAGGAATTCCTTGTCCTGAGAAACTATCAGTTCCTAGCGCTCAAGCGATCTTTAATTAACTGTAAATTCAGATCCCGAAAATTGAAACTAGAACGCATTAATTAAATGGTGATTCCCCCACCCACAATAGTAACAATTTCTAAAACATCTCCGGCTTTCATCTCTGTCGTTTCCCAAAATTGTCTGTGCAGAATTTCGCCGTTATATTCCACAGCAACTAAACGGGGATTTAACCCCATTTGCTCTAAAAAATCGGGTAATTTTGTATGAGGAGAACAGGTTTTCACATCTCCATTAACCTGAAGTTGGATTGGCTCAGACATCAGAGTTGAACGGTTAAGTTTATGAAGGATTAGGTAAAATATTGTACGCTCGTAACGTTTGAACACGAGTGAGTTGAGACAGAAAATACTGCGTCACCAACGTCGGTTGTTCAGCTTCCATAATTGCTCTAACAACCGCAATTCGTTCGCCGCCAACAGACATAACATCATCAAAATTATTCATATCAATTCCCCCAATGGCAAACCAAGGAATTGTACAATTTTGAGCCGCATGGCGCACATAGTCTAACCCCGCAGCAGGTTTGTCTGCTTTCGTTGGGGTGGCATAGACAGGCCCAACTCCAACATAATCAGCGCCCTGTTCAATTGCTTTTTGCATTTCTTGGGAGTTCGTGGTTGAACGTCCAATAATTCGTTGAGGGCCAAGTAACTGACGAGCTAAACTAATTGGAATATCTTTCTGTCCGAGATGAACCCCATCAGCATTACAAGCGATCGCTAAATCGACGCGATCATTCATAATAAATAAAGCATTATACCGATGACAAAGTTCACACAGTTTTTCAGCATTTTGAAGCCGAATTTCATCATCATTTTGTTTGTCTCGATATTGTACCAACTTCAGTCCGCCTTGCAGAGAAGCTTCTACAATCGAGAACATTTTATCCGAGGAAGAAGTCACTAAATACAAATAAGCATCATCAAGGAGTTGATACCGTTGATAAGCCAATAACCGACTTTCG
>CAZNCM010000005.1:33730-34240 GCA_964571155.1 uncultured Lyngbya sp.
AAACGAGACCCCCATATCAGGATGATAAATTTTGCCGTATTCTTCCAGTACCCGTAAAGCTTCTTCTACGCGGCAGAAATTCGCCTGTAATACGCTATCAATTCCCTCCCGTTTTTCTTCTTGGGGATGAGTTAACTCCGTCCCTAAGTCGCCGGGAGTATCTCTAGAGAGACGCAATTTCATCGTATGCCAGTGAGCGAGTTCTTGTCGTAACTGTTTGCACTCCTCGGCTAATTCGGCGCTATCGAGTCCAAAGCGACACCATTCTTCAATAATTCTCAACCCCTCACGAGCGCGATCTAAATTTGCGTCTAGAATGCGATAGAGGGCGGGCTGTACCCGTTTATCCCAACTTTGTTGATCGGCCATCAAACCCACCTCAATCTGTATTTACCTTACCCGATTACAAAAGAACCGCAGGCTACTATATCAGATTTTTGAGAGTACAGACCTTAAAAATTCTTAACGAGATAAAATGACCGAAGCTTTTAAAGCGTCCCATAATAGGGC
>CAZNCM010000005.1:34271-34791 GCA_964571155.1 uncultured Lyngbya sp.
TCCAATTTTTTGTCCGATTTTGCAATTCTACAACAGTTTGTCGGAGTACCGCCGTGAGTTCAGCATCCCACCGCAACTGTGAATTTACCTCACACAATCTCAATCTCAAGCGTGATGATCAAAAGTCGAGCTTGACTAAACGTTCTAAACTTTATAGCTCTAATCTCAACGATGAGTCTACTCATCTACGATGGAGTTCTCGATTTCAAAGACTCTCGCTCTTGCTCGTTGCTCTAACCGGTTTTCACCTGGGTATAGCTCCTACAGAGACATTAGCAGAACCGTTGCTCACCCAACAAGTGGCTCAAACCCCTCAGTCTCCCAATACTCCCAGTACCATTATTTACGTGAGTGCTTCAGTCGGAGATGATAGCGGGGACGGTTCCCAACAGTCTCCCTTGAGAACCATTACTCAAGCCTTAACCCGGGCTCAACCCAATACCGCCATTATCCTCGCACCGGGAACCTACAGCGCCCAAACCGGGGAACAATTTCCCCTGATGCTGCGACCCAATATCAC
>CAZNCM010000005.1:34801-38163 GCA_964571155.1 uncultured Lyngbya sp.
TTTGCCAAACAAGATATTGCGGTTCTCGGCGCCAACGGGGCCAGAATTAGCGGGGTGACGGTCACAAATCCCAATCCTAGAGGGTATGGATTATGGGTAGAATCGACTTCGATGATTGTTTCCAACAACACGTTTACAAGGAATACCCATGATGGGATTTCTGTGGTTGGGACAGGGGCACCTTTAATTCAAGAAAATAATTTTAGTGAAAATGGCGCCAATGGAATTACCGTGTTTGGTTCCTCTCGCCCCGAAATTCGCAATAATGAATTTCAAAATACCGGGTTTGGAATTAATATCTCCCAAAATGCCGCTCCGTTTATTGCCGGAAATCGGATTATTTTTAATAAAGATGGTGTAGTTATCCAAGCCAACGCCCGTCCGATTTTAAGAGATAATTATATCGAACGCAATCAACGAGATGGGATTGTGGCAATTGCAACCGCCTTACCCGACTTAGGAACGACCAGTGAACCCGGTCAAAATGTGATCCGAAGTAATGGCCGTTATGACATCAACAACGGAACTAAAACCCAAGTCATTCAAGCCTACGGAAATCAACTTACCCTCGCCAATACTACAGGTTCAGTTCAAGTCAGCGGTAATTATACCGCCCCAGATGCGCCCTCTCCCATCGCCCAACAACTCATCGCTAGCCGCATTAGTGACGACTCTGCTGACCGTTCAACCGCTTCTAATAACCCCTCTGCCATTTCTCCGATTAATACTAGCGCCGCCTTACCTGTTTTCGTCCCAGAACCCTCCACTTCTCGCCCTCCTACCCGCAATCCTCGTCGTTCAGCCACCGGTCGTCCTGTGTCTATTGCGGTTCCCCCTCCGGAAACTCAACCGATTTCCACTCCGCCCCCAGTTACTCGTCGGTCAAATCCCTCTCCCAACAAACCCTTAATACTCTCCAACCTCTCCTCAGCCCCCACCAATCAGTCTACCGCCATTCCTATCGCGGTTCCGCCCCCTGAAAGCGGACGAGTGTTGAATCCCTATCCCGGCCAAAATTCACCCCCACAGGCTTTATCTTCAGGTGTGTTACCTGTTCCGGGTTCCCGCATTCCCATTAGCGGTGAGGGGTATCTTCCCACTGGGTTGGATACTGGGCCTTCTGCGAGTCCGGCTACCCGACAGTTAACCCCGCTGAGAACGGCTTTAAGAGGAAGTTTACAGTATCGGGTTGTAATCGAGGACAATAGTGAACGGGTTTATCGACAGGTGAGAACTGTGGTTCCCGATGCGTTTCGGACAGTGGTTGGAGGACGTTCAATCATTCAAGCAGGTGCTTTTCAAAGTCGTTATAAAGCCGATGAAGTGATACAATTGCTAAACCGAAATGGAGTTCGAGCTAAACTTGAATCCTACAACTAAGTCTTTTGATCCAGTTGACTGAAAATTAATTGATTCTCAATTGATGAAACTCTCGGGTGTCTTTTTATCTTTTTTTATAATCTATGAATAATGTCAAAATAAAACCAGACTGGGCGGGGGGCGATGCGTTATCTCAATTGGTGAATGTGTTGATTCAAACTCCACCCATTTACAAGGTAATGAAACATCAAGCTCGACAGGTTTTAATTAAAACAGCCGAAAAAAATGGAATTCCCTGGCGAAAACATTATCAACAGTTAGAAGCTTCAGAAGTTAAAAAAATATTCTCAGAAATTAACAATCCAAATCTTAATTATCCCGACTATTATCAAAAACCCTTTCATGCTTACGACGCCGGAAACTTATGTTGGAAAGCCGCATTTGAAGCCGAGTCTGCAACCTATTCAATGGGGTTAAGAGTGTGGAAAAATGAAAAGATCAGTTGGGAAACCGCCCACGAGAGATTACGTTCTAGTTTTCATCAAGTTCTCAACAACTATCTCCCCAAATCGGTTAATCATGTCTTGGATATTGGCTGTTCGGTGGGAGTTTCTACCCGCAGTTTACATCATTATCTCAAACAAAATTCTCACCCCAACGTTCAGACTATCGGTTTAGATCTCTCCCCTTATATGTTAGCCGTCGCTAAACACCAAGATACTCAAGCAGACATTACATGGAAACACGCCAACGCTGAAAAAACAGACTTCCCCGATGATTTTTTTGATGTTGTTACCCTCCAATTTCTCATCCATGAACTTCCCCATCAAGCCACACAAAATATCTTTCAAGAAGTCTTGAGAATTCTTCGCCCCGGTGGATGTTTAGCCCTCGTTGATAATAATCCCCAATCTCCGGTTATTCAGAATTTACCGCCTGTATTGTTTACCCTGATGAAAAGTACCGAACCTTGGAGTGATGATTATTATACCTTTGATGTAGAAGCGGCTTTAAAAGAGATTGGTTTTGAGTATAAAACAACTGTAGCCAGTGATCCGCGTCATCGTACAATTATTGGGATTAAACCCTAAAAGTCAAAGTTAGCCTTGACGTTTCTTGTCGCCTTGAGTTCTCAAAAATTCACCTAGAAAAGCCACAAACCCAGAACCGATAATTAAAATCACACTCAAGGCATTAATATCCGGTTTAACCCCGGTTCTAATGCGGCTAAAAATCTCCATTGGTAAGGTTGTTGCGCCGCTTCCGGCTGTAAAACTAGCAATTAAAAAGTCATCCATACTCAAAACAAAAGCCAGCAAACAACCCGATAAAATTCCCGGCATTAATTCTGGTAATAAAACCTGAAGAAACGCTTCCACCGGAGTCGCCCCTAAATCTAAAGCCGCTTCTTCTAAATGAGGATTAAGATCCGCTAAACGAGTCGAAACCACTAACGCCACATAAGCCAAACAAAAGACAACATGAGCCGAAACAATTGTCCAAATACTCAACGGAATTGCCACCGCCGCCAGAAATACTAATGTAGAAACTGCGATCGCAATATCGGGAATAATTAACGGTAAATAGGAAACCCCTTGATATAAACTTTTACCTCGAAATCTAAACCGAGCCAATCCCACCGCCATTAAAGTCCCAATTACGGCAGAAATTCCCACCGCAGCAAACGCCACAACTAAACTATTTTGTAAGGCGGATAAAATGCGAGTATCTTGAAAAAGTTTAGTATACCATTCTAATGTAAACCCCTGCCATCCCGCACTATACCGAGATTTATTAAAGCTATAAAACGTTAAAACAAAAATCGGCAGGTACATATAAAAAAACATCAATCCCACAAAAATGATCTGCCAAGAAACCTTAAATTTTGGTTTGGTATCTCTCATTTCTATCGGAATATCCTCATTTTGATGATGTTGTTTTGAATCTTGTTGCATGAGAAAATTATCAAGTTAGATCAAATCCAGTAGATTCATCAAAGCCAAAAGTCAGAAATCAACAGAAACTGCTCCCTATTTCCCTAC
>CAZNCM010000005.1:38267-38703 GCA_964571155.1 uncultured Lyngbya sp.
AACGCCGAACCAAAGCCCCAATTTTGAGTCGCTCCTAAAAATTGATTGTAAATTAACCGAGAAACCGTCATACTCGAAGCGCCGCCCAACAGTTCTGGATCAACAAAATCTCCTAAAGCGCTAATAAACACCAACAACGATCCCGCCGCAATACCCGCCCTAGATTGAGGTACAGTCACCTTCCAAAACGTTTCTGTTGGTTTTGCTCCTAAATCAGCAGAAGCCTCCAATAAACGCCGATCTAGCTTTTCTAACGCCGCATACAGAACCGTGACAATATAAGGCAAATAACTATAAGCCATTCCAATTAAAACCGCCGGAGTTCGGTTGAGCAACTCCAACGCAGGTAAACCTAAAACGCCCAAAAACGAGTTTAATACCCCTGTGGGTCGTAAAATTGTAATCCAGGCATAGGTTCGTAACAGTGAAGAAGTCC
>CAZNCM010000005.1:38713-40088 GCA_964571155.1 uncultured Lyngbya sp.
CAAGGGTAAAACAAACCCCAACAGCAGTAAATTTCGCCAGCGAGCAGGAGCGTTAAGGGCGATCCAGTAGGCAACCGGAAACCCCAAGATTAAACAGAAAACCGTCGTTCCTAAAGCATAAAATAGCGATCGCCCAATCACCTGTAAATTAACCGGATCAAACACTCGTAAATAGTTCGCAATTCCATCGGGAATCACCACATCACCCGGTCGAATATTCTCAACTAAACTCAGTTCAAAAATAACCAACGTCGGGAGAACGAGCAACAGCAACAGCCACAACCCCGCAGGCCCCAACAATACCAACGGGCCGAGTAGATCCCCTGCTTTTTGTTTTAAACCTGTTTTGGGGGTCGGATGGGGAAGATTTGACGGATTTTTACTCGATACAGCCATGTTGATTAAGCACTGGTAAGTTTCGTCCAATAGCGATCATAAATTTCGCTCACCGCAGTCGAAATAGGGGCTAAAGATTCACTTCTTTCAATCACAGACTCAGGCGGAAACAGGGTAGGATCATCTCGCAAACTTTTCGGAAGTTTTCTAAAAGCCAGTTGGGAAGGAGTTGCAAAACTCAGGCGTTCGACCACTTGAGCCGCAATTTCTGGCTGAAGCATAAAATTCATCCACTGATAAGCCCCATCAGGGTTCGGAGCGGATTTGGGAATTACCAACGTATCTGTCCACAGCGATGATCCGCTTTTAGGAGTAATGTACCTCAAATCTTCGTTTTCCGGCATAATTTCCGCCGCATCTGCTGAATAACACATTGCAATCAACAAATCCCCGACAATAATCTGAGGACGCCAAGCATCTGTGGTAAACGAAGCAATTGCAGGTTGAAGTTCAGCCAGTTTTTCATAGGCTTGGCGAATGTGTTGAGGATCAGTTGAGTTGTAGGAGTAGCCCAACATTCGCAACGTCGCGCCCATCACCTCACGAACATCATTGAGAAGGGTAAATCGTTTGGAGATCTCCCGTTGATGTTCCCACAAATATTCCCAGTCTTGAGGAACATCTTTCAGCAGACGACTGTTGTAAATTAATCCCGTTGTTCCCCAACTGATGGGGACACTGTAGCGGTTGGCGGGATCATAAACTGGATTTTGGAACATCGGGAACATATCTTCCAAACCCACAATCAGCGAGTGATCCAACTCCGTGAGAAAGCCCAGATCTGCCATCTTCTGAACCATATAATCAGAAGGATAGATGATACTATAAGCTCCTGCTCCCCCGGCTTGAAGACGAGCAAGCATTGATTCGTTGGAGTCAAACACATCTGCAACAACTTTTAACCCCGTTTCTTGGGTAAAGCGATCTAATAAATCGCGATCGGTGTAACCCGTCCAAGTATAGATATAAAGGGTATCTG
>CAZNCM010000005.1:40098-40500 GCA_964571155.1 uncultured Lyngbya sp.
TCTGAGTCTACTCTGGTGTTGGGTGTAGTTTTGACTTCAGCCAGAGTCCAACCACAGCTAGAAAGGGTAGAAGCCGCAGCAGTCGCCAGCGTGGTCTGAAGAAATTGACGTCGGGTAAGAACCGCCCTGATCATATTAGGTAATGGTCTAATGATTGGAGCCACTGTCTGCTGCCCAGTTCGAGTCGAACGCATTGAAACGAACAGATTTTATTTTCCCGCAAACGATTGTTATTCAAGAGCAGGTAAACTCAGTCAAGTCGGATTTTAGTTTTGTTTACTCAAAGCTAAACAGTCTGTTGGCTGCCAGCAAACGTATATTGGAGTATCTCCATCGGTGATCGCTTCATTGGTTTTCGACTGTTGAACGGTCAGTTGTTCACCGGAGACTAATTGTACAATG
>CAZNCM010000005.1:40577-43631 GCA_964571155.1 uncultured Lyngbya sp.
AAACCTGTTTCTGTAACGATCCGTTGACTGGTTTGATCGACTGCTTCTACTTGTCCTGAGAATAAGTTAGTATCACCAATAAAGTCAGCTACAAACGGAGTCTGAGGATGTTCGTAGATTTCGTTGGGCGTCCCAATTTGTTCGATCCGGCCTTCGTGCATGACGGCAATTCGATCCGATAAACTCATGGCTTCTTCTTGGTCGTGAGTCACCATAACGAACGTTAAGCCGAGATTTTTGTGGAGATTGGACAATTCTACCTGCATTTGCTTTCGCAGTTTCAGATCCAAAGCCCCTAAAGGTTCATCGAGTAACAATACCGCAGGGCGGTTAACTAAAGCACGGGCTAAAGCGACTCGTTGCTGTTGTCCTCCTGACATTTGGGCGGGAAACCGACTCGTAAAGGCTTCCATTTTCACCAGTTTGAGGGCTTCTTTAACCTTTTCCTCGATTTCAGATTGATTTCGCCGTTTGACTCGTAAACCAAACGCAATGTTATCACGAACGTTAAGATGGCTAAAGAGTGCGTAACTTTGAAAGACGGTATTTACTGGACGCAGATAGGGAGGAACTCGGGTCATTGACTGTCCTCGAATTAAAACCTCACCTGCTGAAGGGGTTTCAAACCCAGCAATTAAACGCAGTGTTGTGGTTTTACCGCAGCCAGAAGGCCCTAATATACTAAAAAATTCCCCTCGACGCACCTCTAAATCGACACCGCGCACGGCTGTTTCTCCGTTAAAGACTTTGAAGACTTTGCGAAGTTCGACATCGAGTTGAGAGTCTGTCGCGATCGCACCTGAATTTTGCGTGGCTGTTTGAAGCATAGTAGCAAGGTTTGGCGGAGATGTCCCTAGTTTAGCTTATCCGATGGTTGTAGAGGTGACAAGAGATTCAGTTCTCAGTGACCAGTGATCAGTTCTATTGCCTCTTGCCTTTTGCTTGCTATCACCTGAAGAACCATGACTCAATTTTATACTGAAGACTTGGCTTATATTCACGATACGGGTTTTGGTCAGTTTGCTGAAAATGCAGCTTTATTTGTATTGGATTTTCTGCAACAACAGGGAAAAAATAACGGTTTAGTTGTTGATCTCGGTTGTGGAAGTGGTATCCTCGCGACTCAGGTTGCTCAAGCGGGTTATGATATTTTGGGAATTGATATCTCGCCTGATTTAATTGCGATCGCTCGTCACCGAGTTCCACAAGCACAGTTTCAAGTTGAATCTTTGTTTACGGCTGAAATTCCTGCTTGTATTGCGGTGACTGCTATCGGCGAATGTTTGAATTATTTATTTGACAAACACAATACCCATGAAAAACGATTAAAATTATTTCAGCGTGTTTATAATGCTTTGTGTCCTGGGGGTTTATTTCTATTTGATATTGCCGAACCCGGACGAGTTTCCGGAGCGGGAAATTATCGAAATTTTACACAAACCGAAGATTGGGTGGTGTTGGTTGAAGGACAGGAAAATAAACAACAAAAACAATTAACCCGATGGATCACAACTTTTCGTAAAATTGGTGAACTTTATCGACGCAACCAAGAAGTTCATCATTTACAACTGTTAGAACATACAAAAATTATCGCAGAATTAAATACGATTGGGTTTGGGGTTGAACGGCTGGCAAATTATGGAATATTGCAATTTTCACCCGGACATATCGGTTTGTTTGCACAAAAAATTTAACCTAATTTAAAGGATCAAATTATTACTTTTGAAATTTTATTTTGAGTGCGGCGAATAATCTAAAAAATAGAATAGATATAAATTGAGTAAAAGGAATAATAAAAGTTTAATAAAAAACTGAATAAAAAAACACTAGAAATAGTTAATAAAATGAATATTGCCGAAAATATGGGCTATTATTTTCAAGGAAAAGACTCAGTTAATTGAATCTTGTGGAATGCTGAATAGATCTGTATCAAAAAGACTTAATCTAAGATCAGAATCATTGATCGAGTCGGCAACTTAGATAATCAAAGAGAAATCCCATTAACAGCAGCAAACCCCAAGGTCTTGAAGCTCACATGATAGAATAGATCAAGAGATCCGTCATCGTTTGAGATAGGATAGTTAGATTCACTGTGTTTGTATAACAAATTTTATAGAGCCGAGACTATGACATCGTATGCAACCTCCACAGCCCGAGCCGAGATGAGTGAACTGCGGCGACTGAAAGGCTTGTTACCGCCCGAGTTACAGAGTTGGGTGACGGTTGAGAAAACCATAGAAGTCAATCCCCTATTAGTCCGTAGTGAAGAAATTGGCAAAGATCAAGTCGAAATCCAGATCGACCTAGTTCGCTGGGAACAACTCGCAATGGATCAGCGCAACCTGCTATTTTGGCATGAAGTGGCTCGCATTCAAAATGATACCATTCCCCGAGACGGTTGGGAAATGGCTGCTTTAGCCATTGGTTTAGGGGGAGCCGTCGGCGAACTGTGGGTTCAAGATGGACTATTGTTATTGTTAGCCTTAGCCTTGTGTGGTGTTTCCGGTTATCGCCTCTACCAAAAAAATAACGGCGAAAAAACCCTAGAAGAATCAATAGATGCAGACGAAAAAGCGATCGCCATCGCGACTCGATTTGGTTATAGTCTACCCAACGCCTACAAGAGCTTGGGAAGTGCTTTAAAAATGTTAATTGAGCAAACTCCCAAAAAGCGACAACGCGCTCGTTATGAAGCCCGTTTACAAGCTCTCAAACGCAGTGCATCCAAAGCCAAAGCTCGGGTTAAAGGTTCTCGTGAACCCTCATCTGGTTCAGAAAGCATCTACAACAACTAAACCGAAAAATCACAAGAGTCGCTGGTTACTCAACCCCGTAAGGGCAAAATGTAAACCAGCGACTTCTCAAAATTTTAAAGAGTACAGAGTCGCGAAAAACCAACTCGTAGCGTTAAGTTCTATTTTTGCTGAACTTTGGATAGAGCTTCCCGGATTTTTTCCGCCGCTACATCTCGTCCACCTAAGCCGAAAGAAATTGCTACAGCAACAGCAATTGCTCCGAGTAAGAGTCCGAAAGCTAAATTAACAATATCAGTAC
>CAZNCM010000005.1:43641-44109 GCA_964571155.1 uncultured Lyngbya sp.
GTACCAATGCCCATCTGTTGGAGAGCCATCGCACCGACAAAGATAATAATCGCAATTCGGGAGATTTGAGCCAACAGTTTAGAGTTACCCGTACCCGAACTCAATACAAAGCGATAAGCTAAGTTGGCAAAATACAAGCCAACCGCAAAGATAACCGCTCCAATCAGGACTCGACCTGAGATGAGAATAATCTGCTCAATGATCAATGTCAGTGCAGTTAATTGTAGGATATCTGTTGCCGTGACCACAGCAAACAGCATCACACCGACAAAGGCAATAATACCGACAATTTCTGAAGGGGTGCGAGTGGTGGAAGTAGAAGTAGAAGTAGAAGTAGAAGTAGAAGTTCTATCCACAACTTGGACTTGATCAGGTTCTGCAGGTGGAGTTGATTGTAAACCCAACCAGTAGAACAATCTGTTGAATCCCAGGCTTGTTAAAACGCTTGTGACCAAATCACTAACAAAA
>CAZNCM010000005.1:44231-44497 GCA_964571155.1 uncultured Lyngbya sp.
CGTTCCAATAATTGAAGATAAACTTTGACCGCCTGTGGTTTCACCCAAGCCAAAACGATTACCCACACGGTCAGTACCGACTGCGATTAACAAATTGGTAACGATGCGACGCACAATTTGAGCAATCACCCATCCGGCTGCCGCAATAATAATCGCAGCTAAAATATTCGGTAGGATAAACAACACCTGATTCAGCATTTGCTGCACAGGGTCTAATAATCCTTGTAAGCTGAGAGTATCGAGAATAGGCAGTAAGAACAGCAGGA
>CAZNCM010000005.1:44512-46597 GCA_964571155.1 uncultured Lyngbya sp.
TAAATGGCATTTCCAAAGGTTTCACTCAGAGAAAACTGAGGTTGAGTCGTACCATCATTAACTTGCTGATTGAGGCGTTCATCAATTCTAAACGCATTCAAGACTCTAACTGTCACGGCTTTACAGAGAGTCGCTACCACCCAAGCAATCCCCAATAAAATCAGGGCTGCTATAATTCGGGGGAAGAAAGAGGTAACCTCATTGAGTAAAGTGGTCAGCGGGCTAGATACCGTTGAAAGTTGTAGTCTTTCGAGAAAACCAATAATCGCAAACAGGAAAATAGTCCAAAATACGATGGTTCCCACCCAATTCTCAACGGGAATATTCTCACCCCCATCCGAACGTCCTGTGACCCAAGAGGCAACCTTGTTATCCACTTCGGTTTTCTTGAGTAGACTTTTGACTAAAGACTGGGCAAATAAAGCAATTAAATAGCCTACTAGCAAAATAAGTAGGGCAATTGCCAGATCAACAAAGCTAACGGAACCTAATGATAAGGTTCTTAAGTCAAAAGGATTAGATGTTGTTTCCTGAGCCAGTGTCAGATGAGAAAGACTGGGTATTGTTATCCCCAATATTGATGTGATTTCGTGCCAAGTTCCATTCATAGTTCTCTGTGAGATAATCTTGAAGTCTAGAATTGTGAGAGAAAGTTGTTTTCTTCACATCTGGCTTTAGATAGAAATGCTGGAGATTTCGAGCAATTGTATCTGAGATGTTGAAGATCAAGGTGGGTCTTTTAAACCTCACAGCTCAAATTGCCACTCTAATCTCAACCCATAAAATACCTCAGAATAAGGGAAAACCCCTAGATTTTCTGAAAAAGCAGGATCTCAGAGAGAAATTGCCCGTTTTTTGGTATTCTTCCAGACCCCTAATCTATTTAACGGTTTATAATCCGTTATGTGAGTCATAATCTGCCTATAGCTTGCAGGGTAAATGCCATCTAGTCAAGTATTTGAACAATCGATTAACATTTCGGCCAGTGCCACGACGGTTGAACGTTGCATCATTGATCGCGATTTGATGCACCGCTGGCTTAATCCGGCTCTCCGCTGTGATCCGATTGGAGGATGGAACACCGATGTCGGAGGGAAATTTCGCTTTGTCCTTAATATTCCCCTCGTGGAACCCACCTTAAAGGCTGTGGTGATCGAGCGGGAACCAGGGATCGTTGTTTGGGGATTTCAAGGCTTTTTTCAGGGAAGCGATCGCTGGGAATGTCAGCCGACTGCTGAAGGAACTTTGCTTTTGAATCGGTTTGAGTTCGAGATTCCCAACCCTTTAATCGAGTTTGGGTTTAATCAATTTGCAGCGACTTGGACAAAAGCAGATATGCAAGCCCAACTCCGCCGTCTCAAACGAGTGGCGGAAGAACAATATCAGGGCTTGCGATCAGTTAAAAGTCCTTAAAAAGTCAAGAAAAACTCTGAGCCGTTTCCCTGTTAGTTGCATAGGAGTTCTTGAACTTCTGGCTGTGCTCTGAGAAACTCGATCGCTTGGTCTCCGAGTGCTGCGACATCATTATAAAGCCCAACGAGATCTTCAACATCGACTGAGATTACTTCTAGTCCTTGATAGCTCAGTATGACTTCCACTAGGGTAATATTGCCATCTCTAGCGGCCGATTGTAAACCTTGAATCAAACCATCGACAATGTTACTAATCTCGCTATCTGGAGCAATAAACAGATTTAATGCTCCCACTGCCAAGCGGCCATAACTAGAATTCAATAAGCTGTCTACAATATCAGGAGGAACGTTAACTCCATAATTCAATGCCGTCCGAAAGCTCGCAATTTGTTCGGGAGTCAGTTCGGCCAGAGTAAATAGCGATCGCAATTGGTTAGATTGTTCCCCTGTGTCTGCGAAGGTTTGTAGTTCTTCAAAGGCGAGGGGAATATTTGCCGCACCATATCTGAGTTGAAGTTCATCAATGGCGGGTGCAGGTTGGGTAAAGATTGCTAAACTTGCCGTTAAGCCCAATACCAATGCTAATCCCAAAGCGATATACTTAGAAACTCCTCGACTGATCCACTTCAACAAATGCTGAAGGCGCGAAGACTGCCACCCAAAATTAAGATTC
>CAZNCM010000006.1:0-30428 GCA_964571155.1 uncultured Lyngbya sp.
TTTTCAAAATGTGGAGTCTCTCGGAATGGAATTGATTTGTACATTAACCACTCAGCTTGAAGGAAATATCGAACTCATTCGCGGAGAAGGAACCACATTTAACTTGACCTTCTCAGAATTGGAATATCGACAACGATATTAATTTAGCTATTCAATTCGGAAAATATCAGTCAGAGATTGTAGATTAACCTTGAAGTCCATTAAAAACAGTTGAATGAAACCTAAAAATAATTCTCAACAACGCTCATTCAAGACGATTATCATTCATTTTCTCATCGGAGCATTCGTTGGTTTGTTTCCCCTGTTGTTTCCGTTTTCCTATGGGGGACTCTCGGGAAACTTAGCCGCGTGGAGTCAAACTCAAATTAGTCTTTCTATCATTTTACCCTTAACCGTTGGACTATTCTCCGCAGTTTTTGGAGAACGTTGTTTAAACTTACTGACGAAAATGTTAGACGAACTACCAATCCTATAAATAATACTTGATAAATAATAATTGTAGTGTGGGCAATGCCCACCCTACTCTAAAAAAACAGTCTAGTCGGGTAGGGTCAAAATATCTACACCAGAATCCGTGACTGCAATGGTATGTTCAAACTGAGCAGAGAGTTGACCATCAATCGTAATCGCAGTCCAGCCATCTTCGAGAACTTTTGCTTCCCAAGTCCCTTCATTAATCATCGGTTCAATGGTAAAAACCATTCCCTGACGCAATTTTTTTCCTTTCCCGGCTTTTCCATAATGGGGAACTTGGGGCGCCGTATGAAAGGTTGTATTCACCCCATGACCAACAAAATCTCGAACAACAGAAAATCCGTGAGATTCTGCATACTCCTGAATAGCAGCACCGATATCGCCAATTCTAGCTCCGGGTTTAACCGCTTGAATTCCCCGCATCATCGATTCGTAGGTGACTTCTACTAATTTTTTTGCCACAGGAGAAGGCGTACCCACAAAAAATGTTTTAGAAGTATCTCCGTGATAGCCATCTACAATCGGAGTCACATCAATATTAATAATATCTCCGTCTTGAAGAATCTGTTTGGCGTCAGGAATACCATGACAAATGACATGATTGATACTCGTACAAATGGACTTGGGAAAGCCATGATATCCGAGAGGAGCGCTGCGTGCGCCATGAGCTTGTGTCCAACGTTCGGCTTCATCATTGAGTTCTAGGGTGCTGACTCCCGGTTTAACCATCGGTTCAAGATGATTCAAAAGTTGAGCCGCTAAACGTCCCGCTTGACGCATTTTTTCAATTTCACGACTCGACAACAGAACAATTGTTTCGCTTCCCATTTGCGCTTAATTAATAAATTATTCGTCTGGCTATATTTCCAGCCTACTCCTTTACGGTATCATAACGCACTAAATCGATAAATTTCGAGTTCTCCTCATAGCTTAAAAGCCGCGATCGCTAAACATCCCCATCCCGCTATTAATGCCACACCCCCAAGCGGTGTAATTGCACCTAACCATTTAATCCCCGTTAAGCTTAAAGCATATAAACTTCCTGAAAAAATCGCAACTCCGATAATAAATGCAGTTCCAGCAATATTCATTAACGCTTGAGAAGATTGAGAAGTTCTCAGTAGCACTGCGATTAAGAATAAGGCGAGCGCATGATACATTTGATAACGAGCGCCTGTCTCGAAGATTTCTATCGCCCGTTCGCTGATTTTCCCACTCAAAGCATGAGCGCCAAAAGCACCCGCCATAACAGATAAACCGCCTAGAATTGCTGCAATTGTTAAAAAGATTCGTTCCATTAATTTAGCCTTATTTTCAGAGGTATTGACTTAAGCTTTGACCCCATTGGGATGTTGACAGAAATATTATCACGCTAACTTAAAGTCCAAATCCGTCCGTAATTACTCGGAATGGTTAAGTTATGTTCTTCTCCAATACAAATATTTTTTAAGTTCAACTCTGGTACATCTTCCCCATGAAGTTCTTCTGTGAAATTGCCGCTATAAGTTGAAGGAAGCTGAAAGTCTGATTCATCCGGAAAGCGAAACTGAATCGTTTGATCTTCATCGGAAAAATTGAGCGCAATTAAACTGACTTGTTCTTGAAGTTTTCGATAGACCATTAATACACCACGAGATTGATAACGCTCATAATGATTGTGAAAATAAAAACTGTCATCATTTAAAGAGCAAAATTGAGGCTGTTGACGGCGTAGTTGAATCAATTTACGAACTAAAAAAATCATTTTCTGACCAATTTCATCATAGAAATAATCCCAACGTACAGGCCGAAACAGCATCACTCTAATCGCCCCTTCTGGGGGAATATGATAGTTTTCTGCAAACTCTTGACCTTGCCAAATTAAAGGAATCCCTTTGGCGGTTAACATACCAATTAAATAAGGCTGAACCTTGTACCAGTTTTCCCGATGACCTTCTCTTAAAAGCTGTTCATTCCGAGAAGGTTTGCAACCCCAATTACAAAGAAATCGGGAATGATCGTGAGTTTCAATGTATTGTAATGCGGTTTTGGTTTGAGTATCCCCGTTCTGACTCACTTGATTGGGATAACCATACAAACTATAACTTAAAGCCAGATTATCTAAAAAGTTATATTTCCCTTCCGTAACTCTTTTTGAGATGTAGAGCGTGTGATTTTGCCAGGTACAATTGCTATAGCTTTGATGTAAAATTCCTGCGGGATTTTCTAACTGTTCCGCACATTGAATCAGGTTGATTGTATCCCCCCTAAAAAATCGTTGCCAGTCCTGCCAATTTTTATCTTTTTCTTCAACAATCTTGGCTTTACTTTTGACCTCTTGATAGGTATTGTAGGTTAAGTTTGCATAGCCTTTTCCGACTGGCCCATCCCAATATCCCGGAACATAATCATACCGAAAACCATCAATATGATATTCTTCTAATAAATAACAGTTGACCGTAAAAAAGAAATCTCGAATAAACGGATGCTCGAAGTTTGTGCATTCATCATCCGGGCCGAAGCCATCCTTGGCAAATTTACCCATTAACGGGTTTGGTTTTCCCAACTTTCTATACAGATAAGAATAGGCAAAATGTTCTTCTGTATGGGCATAAACCACATCCTGAATAACAGCAATCCCCCTTTGATGCGCCTCATCAATTAACTTTTTAAAATGTTTGGATTTTCCAAAGCGGTCATCAACTCCAAAATAACCGATGGGCTTGTATCCCCAGTCAATGGTATTGACAATATTGGAAATCGGCATTATCTTAATACAATTGACTCCGAGATCCGCGATATAATTCAATCGTTCAATTGTTGTTTTGAGATTGATCCCAAACTCACTAATCATCATCTCGTAGATGATCAAATCATTTAAGGCGGGTGTTTTCCATTGCTTTTGTTCGTGTTTACTCCATTGATAATCTTCCTCTCCAACCGTAAAGGCAGAGAGTTTACCAATCCCAAATTCTCGCGCGAACGGGTCAATAATCCAATCAATTTCAAAGAGTTGTTGATCATCGTTGATTGTTGAAGATTTCAGAAAATAACGATATAAATATTTTCCTTTTTTTCCCCAATTTGACTTCGGGTGTTGGGGATCATATTTTTTGAGGTCTACTTTTTGTGACCAATAACTACAACTTTCTGTATTGTTTTTATAATCAAATTGACTGGGTTTTAATTCAATTTTATGAGGCGGAATACATTGTAAAAACTGGTCATGCTCATGGATTATTTTAACAAAAACTTGATTGTTTTCTGTGGCGTAAATTTCAGGTAAAAACAATCCAAACTCAACCAGGTAAGGATGTTTAGGACTGACTCTTGCTCCCAGTTGATCTAAAGGTAAACGTTCCATTGTATTAAAAGAAAATAGGATAAAATTGATCCGAAGTAGATAAAGTTATCGATCTCGATAAAAACCAGAACAATAAACGAATGGAGTTTTAATCGATGCAATCAAAGATAAAAACCCTTCTAGATCTTGACTGTCCTGATTGAGTTTAGATAAACTCTGGCATCTCCGAAACAAGCCGAAGTCCAGTTGTCCAAGATTTGACAATGAACTTCAATAGAAATTATACAGGAATTGATAGGGTAAAAGTCAAAAAAATTTAGAGCAAAGCTCCATTCAATCTAAATTTGAGCGAATTCTGTAATCAATGCGATCGTCAAGGGTCTATCCCTCAATTCTCCTCTCGTAAAAGAGGGGTTTAAGTGAATCTAATCTTAAAATTCAAACAAATTTATAGTCAGTTTTTGAGTTAAAATACACCTTCTCAGGTAAACTATCTTAATATTCTCTTGAGCAAGTTAAAAGACTTGCTGGCAGTTGGGAACCTCACTCACTATTGAATTCCATGAAATTGTGTTTAACCTCTAAAAGTTGGTCATCCATTCGCGTCAAACAGGCGATACGTTCGCTCAAATCTCTATTGTTGGCTGTATTCGCCTGCTGGATCACCATTTCCTGGGCGAGTCATCCAAGTCAAGCCGTTGTCGATCCCCAACCCTTCCAAGAAATTCGCGGCGTTTGGATGACCAGCAACGACAGTGATATTTTGCGAGATCGTCCAAAAGTACAAGAAGCGATCAGTCAACTGGGGCGGTTGAACTTTAATACAGTTTATCCAGTTGTCTGGAATTCCGGGTATGCGCTGTATCCGAGTGCTGTCGCCCAAGCCGCCGGGATTCAACCCTTTATTCATCGGGGTTTACAAGGACAAGATATTTTAGGGGAACTCACCACCATCGCTCATCAACAAAACTTATTAGTCATTCCCTGGTTTGAGTTTGGGTTCATGGCGCCTCCGACATCAGAATTGGCGTTAAACCATCCCAACTGGTTGACTCAAAAGCGAGATGGAACTCAAACTTGGATTAGTGCTGCGGGTGAAGTCGTTTGGCTGAATCCTTTTCATCCCCAAGTTCAAAAATTAATCACCGACTTAGTTTTAGAAGTCATTACTCAATACAATGTTGATGGCATTCAGTTTGACGATCACCTCAGTTTACCCAATGAATTTGGCTACGATCCTTATACAATTTCCCTCTATCGACAAGAAATGAACGCCGATCCACCTGCAAACCCGGAGAATTCTACGTGGATGCGTTGGCGAGCAAATAAAATTACAGCGTTTGTAAAAAAACTCAATAAAGCGATCAAAGAAAAACAGGCGAATGCGATTTTTTCCGTTTCTCCGAATCCGTATCATTTAGCCTACAATACTTATCTCCAAGATTGGGTGAATTGGGTCAAAGAAGATTTAGTCGATGAGTTAATTGTGCAGGTTTATCGTCCTGATATTAATAGTTTTCTCTCGGAAATTGTTCGACCGGAAATTCAAGAAGTTCACAAAAAAATTCCGACTGGCGTTGGTATTCTCACCGGATTGCGAAATCGACCTGTTCCGATGGAACATATTCAAGCCAAGGTGCAAGCGGCGCGTCAACAGGGTTTAGGGATGTCTTTCTTCTTCTTTGAAAGTCTCTGGGATTATGCACCGGAGTCTATTCAAGAGCGAAAATCTAACTTTCAAGCCTTGTTTAATCAACCTGCAACTCGTTCACTGGGTACTGCGGCTTCATCCGTACCCACAGAAAAGTCACCCCCTTCTACAAACTAATTCGCAATTTAGGTAGAGATGTTCTCTGCAACATCTTTACACCCCTCTAAATTTTATCTCTGTCCTTGATACACATTGAGTTCAATTGACTTCGGTTAATTGAACATTTTTTTCTGTTCAAATTGATTTTTATCGGGCAGGTAAAATCGTTTAATATTACTGTTTTGATTCACAATATATTGGAGTAAATCAACTTCTAGAATCGTCTCATGATTTTGAAGATCAGAAGAAAACTGTTTCATCACAACCGAAACTAAGGCAATCACTCTACCTTTTTCTTGGTTGATTTCTAGTAAAGAACCGACATCAAGCCACTGGTCGGAGTGAATTTGTTGACCGGGAAGTTCTTGATGGGTAAAATTGACGATATATTCGTACATCCTCATACCTCTTTTGAGAAAATAATCCCTTGATTATTTAACAGTTATGAGATTGCTTTTTCCGGTAATTTTGCGAATTGATTGATATCTTCCCCATCATTGATAATTTTGATAGTGTAGCCAAACAGACTGAGAAATTCTCCGAGTTGAGGAAAAAATTCATACCCTCTCCCCCTGAACCCTCAATCTTTTCACTTCATCGGATATATCTTTAAACGTGATGATGTTCTCTCGGTATAATAAATACATCTAAGCTTGAGTTCAACCCTAATTTTTAGGAGTGACAGCAATGGAATCAGAATCAACAAAAGCTAACCAACTCAGTCGATCACAATTTGTCGGAGTCGTGGTAGGCACTACCTTGATAGGAGGTTTTCTCTTATCACTTTTTACCTCAAGAGGGGATCAACCTGTTGAAGAAGTTAAAACGATTCCCATTCTTCCAGAATACCCTCAGTCTCAGCCCCCAGAAAAACCTAAAGTCATTGAACCTGTTGAACAGACACCCTCGGCGGAGAACACAGTGGTACTCGTTCCTGAAACTCAAGCCGAAGTCGATTGTGTTTTAGCTGGAGGGGGTGCGGCGTGTTTTGATGACAACTATCAGCCGAATTATCCGACAACTTCTAATCAGGAAGAATGGGAAGATTGGGAACGCAGCCAACGAGAGAAAAATAACTTAATCAAGAGATTGTTTAGATAGTTTTGATCACCTTAATAGAAAAGGGGAGATGGGGAGATTTCAACTCAATTATGAATGTAGAATTCTGAGTGATGAGCATAGGAATAACTAAAGGATGTCATCAATCTATGTACTCCCAGAATGAACTTATAATTCATAATTGATTATTGATCATTGATCATTTGAACAGAAACTCTCCATTCCCCCTAAAACACAAGTGTTAGTATCAGGAGAATATCAAGCTGCGACAGGTTTCACCCAAGATAAAACAGTTTCTACCGGACGAAACCCCACAGACTCATAAAGATGATTTGCACCCGTAAGACTTTGAGAGTCTACACTGAGTTTAACGGTATCGGCGCCGGCTGCTTGTAATTGACCTATTCCCGCAAATAACATCGCCCGTCCTAACCCCATGCGTCGGAAACCGCGTCGCGTTCCTAACCACTCGATCCAACCTGTATAAGCTTGAGCGTGAGTTTGAGGCTTCAGACGACAGCTACACAACGCCGCAAAGGTGCCGTCGGGTGCGATCGCAATCAGGTCTAATTCGGGTTGATAATCGGGGAGTGTCTGCCAATATTCAACGGTTTCTGCGGTAATATCGTAATGGTTCCAATGGTCAATAAAGGATTGATTATACATTTCCACCCAAGCGGGAATTTGGTCTTGATTTTTTAAAGAAACCAGTTGAAATCCTTCGGGGAGTTGGGGAAGGGGTAAGGGTTGAAGAAGTGATCGTTCTAAGGTAAAAAATTCTCGTTTAATTTGAAAACCTTGTTGATTAAATAATACCGCTCGATCCACTTGATCGTCTCGGCTATCGGTGAGGAGTCGTACAGGTCGATGTTTCTGGCGTCCGAGTCGTTGTAGATGTTTTTCACTCCATTGAATCAACTCGGCTTCTAAGCCTTGATATCGAACATCTGGATGAACAAATATCCACAGATTACCGTCGATTTTAGTGGTTGATTCTTGATGTTCTATCAAGGCTAAACCGATCAGTTGACCGTTGTCTTTTTCGATCAGGTAGGTATCACAACTCCGTTCTAAATCCGGTGAATTTAAAATCAGTTTGAATTCGGCTAGAGAAACATCTTCATCTAAACGATCATAAGCTGCACAAGTATTGACTAAAGTCGTAATCGAACTTCGATCTGTCGCTTTTTGGTAAGATCGTCTCGTTAAACTTGCTAACATCATAAATTTTCATCCAGTTTGACAAATGATTTGGAATGTATGGATTCAATCTTTCATTTAGCGTTTGAATGAATGGCTGAATCAAACGCTAGAATATCCCCTTGTTTAGGGAAGTTTAGGAATAGAAATCTTGAGGAATTTAGTTTAAGTTTTTAAACAGACTTAAGTTTGCTAATTTGATTAGCGGACTAAATTCCGACAATAATATTGTGAAAAAGAGAACACCAAAATTGAGCAATCTTTTAAGATTACTAAGGGTTTAATGTTCTCCAGTTAGACACTCATAAAAAAATTGACCTGTTTCTAGGTTTTTTAATGGTTCTCGAAATGTTCTCAGGTTCAAGGGGGTCGCCAGTTCGACCTCTGGCTCCTGGAAAGTAACCCAACCTGAATTTTATTAACCCAAGTCAAACGATTGCTAAGTAAAGAAGGATTCCACCTCCAAGGCGGGATTTACCCTTTTTCTAAATGATTTCATATGCTTTCCGACTCTATCGGAAGGAGGAATTTGTATTATTCTCTCCCTAAGTTTAGTATAACCTCAATTGAGCGGGTTTTGTCAAGGTCTACTTGAGGCGGAAGGTAAGATCGGACGTTTAACTTATGAAATCTTAATCTTTCTAAGATAATTTTCTCATCAAAGCGAAAAGCTTTTTAGCCGTTATGTCCCAAGAAAATTGTTGTGCAGTTTCTTTTGCTCTTTGACAAACTAAAGCTTGATTTTCATCAGTCATTACTCGATGGAGTTGTTGTCGCAAAGATTCTCGATTCGGTTCGGCCCAATGGGGACTATTTTGAGGTTGAATATACTGAGTATCATAACATTTTCCCAGGGGAACTAAGTCATATTCAATGGGATAACAATTGCTAGAATTTGCATATTCGGTTGGCCCTCCATAAAGCGGCATAATCACGGGTAAACCTGCGGCAAAAGCATCAAGAATTTTAATTGCAAATCCTTCCCCCCGAAAGGGAGCAACGACGACATCTGAGAATAAATATAATTGGGCTAAATCCGTTTTATTCAGAAGTCTTCTGAGAATATAAACATTCGGCATTCTCTCTCCCAACTTTTTACGAATATCAATTGCCATTTCAGTCACTTTATTATAATTACTTCCGCCATCCTTAATGATTAATAAAACATTCGGATTTCCCTGAAATTCTTCACAAAACAACGGAAAAAATATATCCGTTCCAAATCGATATAAATCCCAAGAGTTTGTCAGATGTAAAAAACATTTAACTTGAGGTTTTTTCTGAGCCTGGACTTGCGCTTCTAGCCCCGAACAATTGAATAATAGAGGGTTAGCGCCCAGAGGTAAAACAGAAACCTCCGATTCTGAACATCCTGCTTGTAATAAAATCTGTTTACAATAGTGACTCACCGCTAATTTATGATAGGAATTATTGAGAGTTGATTGAATCCAATCATCATGATATTGATCGGTACGAGTAAATTCGTAGTTAATCGCAAAAAACTCAAAATTCACATGACCTTGAAGCTGAAGATCTCGGGTAGTCGGCCAATAATGCGACCACTTAAATTGAAACAGTTGAGACGGAGATTGTTCCATCCAATATTCTAACATCTCTTTCTCTTGCTCACTAATCACTTTCAAGGCATCAGCAGAGAGTTCAGAGGGTTCAATCGAAACATCAACACCGAGTTGAGAAAACGTTTTTGCTAAACTTAAGGTGATATCAGCAAATGAATTAAAATATTGAAAATTGACATTAAAATGAACCATGAAAGTCAGGAGAGAGGGAGACAGTGATCGCTGAATAGTTGCTAAGGTGAGAGATAGATCCTTGATTTGACTGAGAATAGATGAAAAACTATTCTTTGATAAGATTTAATCGGCTGCATGACCGATTGCCGGACGAACCAAAATCACAGTACAATCACAATTGCGAGCGATCGCTTCGGGAATATTCCCTTGAATCACTTGTTTAAGCATTCCTTCACGACTCGCCCCTAAAACCACCACATCACAATGTTCTTGATAAGCAAAATCAATCACCGCATCGGGAACAAACTCAGAAGTTACCGCCGTGATTCTCACCTTAGAATTCAACAGAGAACTTAACTCCTGAGAGGTCTGTTCCCAAGCTCGTTTTTGTGCAACAGAAACCCCTTGATTCATCACTTTCAACAACCGAATTTCGGGTTGATGACTTAAGTGTGTTAAAGCAGGTAAAAGTTGAACCGCAACCGACTTTTTAGCATCATCCCGAATCGGAACTAACCAGCGTTGCCACCCTAAAAGAGAATGTAAGCGCAACTTCCGTTTTGAACCAAAAGGATCAACCATTTGCGGCCATTTGACCAAAACCATTTCACACTCACAGGCTCGAATAATCATATCTACGACATTACCAAAAACGCGATCGCTAGTCGAAGATTTACCTTGCCAACCCATCAAAATCAGATCAATATGTCGCTCTTTTGTCGTTTCAAGAATCGCTTGAGCAACATCATTTGTCACCCGAACTTGAGTATGTAGGGGAATTTTCCAAGCCCGCCCCATTTGTTCAGCTTGTCGCATCAAACGCCGACTTTTAGTGAGTCGAACAGGCGTTTCACTCGGCGAACGGTGACGAGGTATCGTAATCACGTTTAAGCATTCTATTTCATAATTTCGTTCCCGAGCGATCGCGGCGGCAATTTCCAATAGAGAGGGAGCCGTTTTAGGGTTATGAAGGGAAACCAACATCCGTCCCTTACCGACTTGAGGCGCTCGGGTTTGATAGACGACATAAGAAGGTTCTGGATGTAACCCGACTTGTGTATCTTCACCGCTAAGAATGCCCAACTCCGCTTTAATAATATCACTGCGGGTAATAATCCCCACTAAATGACGACCTTCAACCACAGGTAAACGACTGGGTTTATATTTACCGAGTAAATAGAGAACTTGAGTGAGCGTTTCATCAGGAGTTACCGCAATCGGTTTGGAAGTCATAAACTGGTGTAAAGGCGTATCCTCGGGCAAATTTTGCTGACTCACATTACTCAAATCTCTTTGAGTGACGATCCCCACCAGTTTGCCCTTTTCTACGACCGGAAACCCTCGATGTTGGGAGCGAGAAAACTCCTGTCTGACTTGTAAAAGCGGTAACTGACTCGATAAGGTTTCCACCTGACGCTGCATGACATCTCTAGCCAGTAATTTACTCAACGCTTCGCGATCAAGTTGATCTTCTTTTAACTCAATACCGCTTAATTTGAGGAGGCGATCATAGAGAGATTGTTTATCAATTTTATCGGCAACAAAGTAAGCAACAACCGAACAAATCATCAGTTGCAATACTAAGTTAAAATCTCGGGTAATCTCAAACACAATCACAACGGCTGTGATCGGCGTTCGAGAAACCGCACAAAAGAAAGCCCCCATTCCCGCATAAGCAAAGGTTGTCGGAGGTTCCAAACCAATTAAGCTAAATTCCCAAATCCCAATCAATTTCCCTAACGCCGCCCCTAAAACCAGCGAGGGGGCAAATAATCCGCCCGGTGCCGAAGAACTCGCCGCAATTGTCGTGAGGACAAAGTGAGCGATAAAAGCCAGAGCGGTGATTGTCCAGTTGAGTTCCCCACTCAGAAGAAATTCCCGCAAACCAGCGTTATTGCGAAATTCCACGGGTAAGACAGAAACAATTAACCCACACAAAAACCCCGCTAAAGCCATGCGAACCGGGAGTCCCAATGAAAAGGCTTTGCGGCTAAATTTGAGGGCTGAAACAATGCCTCGACTAAATAGCGTTCCCAGGACACCCGCCAGAATGCCCAAAATGATATAAAACGGGATTTCACCCGGTTGAATTAACCATTGTTGATAGGAACGTTCCAGGAGTTCGGGCGAAGGGGGTTCAAAGTCGGGGTTTTGACCTTCTAAGAGACGAGAAACCACCGCCCCGATAAAAGAGGCGATAATTGCAGGCCCCAAGGTAAGACCGGAAATATCGTGGAGTAAGTCTTCAACCACAAATAAAACGCCTGCAATGGGAGCGTTAAACCCGGCGGCTAATCCGGCGGCTGCCACACGCGATGATTTGGCGACTGTAGTTTGGAGAAGTCGGCACCCAACGCCCAATCCAAGCAGCCAGGGCAGCACCAATTTGAACGGTTGGCCCTTGACGTCCGAGAGTTAAACCCGAACCCATCGTAAACATTGTGCCGAGTAGTTTGGATAGAGCCACTCGAAAGTCAAGAGAAATAGGCATTCCACTTAAAGCCGCTTTCACCTGGGGAACTCCACTCCCAGTCGTTTCGGGAGCAAATCGTTCGACTAAAAATCCCGTGAGAAAGCCGCCAATGAGTCCCACACTCGGTAAAAACACCCAAATGGGTAGGGGAGTATGAAGGGTGCCATAGATTCGCCATGACCCTAACCATCCCGCTCCGACTCGCAAGCAGAAAGCAGCCAATCCTGAGACTAAACCAATCAGACAGGCTTCCAGGATAGCCAAACGTCTCTGAGATTGAGGTTGTAGGATTTGAGTCGCGATTACTTTGAACCGTTTTGAAAGTTGCTCGGGAATAGAAATTCGCAACATATGATAAGGTGAGATCTTAGGCTAATTGTTATTGGGATAGAAAGTTAAGGGTTTGATTGACTCAATTGGAATTAAGCTACCCCAGTTTTTAGGATGACAGCGTTCGCTACAGACTATTTCTCCCCATCGCCTGGGATCTTTAGATTCACAAGACCTCGTTTGAAACTTTAATGGATAGTTTAATATACTCAGTTAGGTTGTCGCCAAAAAGACGAACTCCAAACGTCTCCGATTGAGCAATATCACTTCACATTCACAGGTTTTCAGGGGTTCATCCGGATAGGACTCAGCCCCCTTAAGGGTAAATTGGGTTAGGGGTAATGGGCTGATCAATTTGAGGTGTAGCCCCAGAACGGAAGTCTAAAAAATGCTAAAATTAACCCCAACTGAGTTGATGTGAGATCGAGCAGCATAGATGCTCACCGGGTTACTAATATTAGGGAAATAGAAATATGAGCAATAATATCGGTATGGATCGGATGCGGTTGCAGTCCTACCACCAGATTAAGCGTTTCCTCGAATACCACGAGCAACGTCATCGCATTTTATCTAAAAAAATTGATCGGCAAAAAACCTGTCGATATAATGCGGGTTCTGCGTTTCTACGCTGTGCGGTGAATCCGAGTGGCCCTTGTTCGGAGTGTCATTATTATGCTCCTCAATAAAGTTTGATTGTGAATTCAATTTTAGATAAATTAGGTCATATGGGTTACGATTTTTGTTGAGATAAAACTCTAATTCTCTGGGGGAGTTTGTTAATTCTTATTTTGAATTTCTGCTGTTTCTTGATCTAAAATTTCCACCACTTGGTTATAAATAGACTGAGCTTGTTGAGGTGTATTCCCAATACAAGTTAATCCGAGTTTGCCAAATTCTGATAAACACCCCATTAAATGAAATACAGTTCCGGTTTCTGTACTGCTATCAAAATGTAAGTTATGATGGGCGATAATATCCATTAAATCATCGGGAAGTAAGCCTTGATAATGGGGTTTTTTTAAATTATCCGAAGCAATATAAAACTTGGGCTTTCCTTGACGACTATAAAATAAACCTTTTTCCAGATTAAAACATCCATTTGTTAAGAGTTTTAAGGTCATAAACGGATGAGTGGTTCCGCCTCGACGCAGGTTGATTTCAATTGCATAAATCTCCCAATCTTTAGAGTCTATACCCTTTTGAACAGTAACAAAATCCAAACTAAATCGTTCTAAAGCTCCTTTTTGAGCGAGATTTATTCCCACTTGTTCACCCATTTTTTGCAAACAGAGTCGGTAAGCTTCATCTGCGGGAAAGTGACACCCTTCAAAGATTTGACCATCTGGCCCACCGAGAATTTGATCGTGAGTTGAGACAATTTCAACCGTTTTATCGGGATGAATTAAACATTGAACACTCGGCGATCGCTTCACTTTTCCGGGAATAAAAGCTTCAACAATTGCACCTAAATCAAGAATCCGACGACTAAATTTTTGCCAGTTTTCATCCGGGGCTTGAAATCGCAAGTTTGGTAAGTGATCGCGAATAATTTTTAACCGATCAGATCGGGTTAATTCCGCTATTTGGGGTAAATCTAATAACCCATTTCCTTCACCCGAAAATCCTTCATTCAGCTTGATCACGACTTGTTTTAATTGCGGCTGACGTTCGCATAAATCTGTGGTTGCGACCACTAAATCTTCCACCGTAAAGACTAAAGAACTCCCATCGGGATGAGGAAGATTACACTCAGCAAAAATTTGCCGACTTCCGCTTTTCGTTCCCCAATGAAGCAAATCAGGATCGGAAGCTAATAAAGGAATGCCTAATTGAACAGAAAGTTGCCGTTCCAAATCCGTAGAATTGTAACAAACCATGTAAGATTGTTGGGGACGCAAAACATTAGCAATTCGTTCAAGTAAACGAGGGCGTTTGAGGATTTTTTCAGTGAGAGACTGGGGAGAAGAATCATAAGTGGAAAAGAGTAATAAGCGATCGCGAGCATGAGAAAATGGAATTCCCGGCATTAAATGTAAATAATAATCAATGACACTAGGATGGATGGGTTGAGAAGTCACATAAATCAGACGCATTCTAGGGTTTCGCAGGCGAATTAATGAAAATAACAACCGTTCCTCGTATTGATGAACACCGGGAATTTTCTCTAGTTGTTGTTGATCGAGCGTTAGGGAAGGAATGACTAAAACATCATAATCATCTAAACTCAATCCATCGGGTGTTGAGGCTTGCTGACGGAGTTGAGTTTGTAGAGCCTGAAATTGTTTAATGGTGTCTTCTAAGGATGTATTCGGTACTGACATAGAACCCCATGATTGTCTGAATGAGTATTTTGATTTTAGTTGATAAGTTGTTAGAAAATGTACCTTTCGATAATAATCTCAAACAAAAGCTTCAAGTTTCTTCTTAAATGCTCAGATCTCAAGCCAGAACTCACAATTCTCGTGAAAGTTAACTATCGACTGAGTTTCCAAAGATTTCCCTCCTGCTGCAATGAGTTGAGTTGATATCCTTTCTGTTGCAAAGTTTCTTGTAAGGAAATTGAGGGTTTAAAAACAAAAATAGTTGAGTTGCGAGGAATCAAAGATAATTTGGGTTGCTGACTCATCAAGATAAATTTTACATCATTATCGAGTAAATAACTCAAGGAAATGATCTCGCCAAAGTTGATATAGTTATCCCCTTGATCGGTAAGAATATAAGGAGAGTTAATGGTATTCACGAGACGAGCAACTTCTGGGTTCCAATAGCTAATCTGTTTAGACCACCACGTTTGTGAATCAGCACTCAAGCTACAAGAGATGAGGCTAGCAGTGAGACACAGTGCTAACATTCCTCGCCACAAATGCACACCATCAACAAACGAAAATCGACCGCTATTGATATGAATTGCAAATAAATAAGTCACGGCGAGTTGAATACCCGGAAAGCAAACAATCAGATAACGAGTAATAGAAGATCGTCGTCCTCCCATTAATAAATCAGGTAAAACTAAAATCAAAAAAGGCACTAAAATAGAAGTCAGAATAAATTGTCGAGTCATCCGAGGTGTTCGCTCACACACTTGATATAAACCAACAATGATTAAAATTCCAAAAGGTAATCGTAACAGATAAGTCCAGGGATTATTAAAGCCAAAATCAATATCAATAAAAAGTGAGGTAAAACTGAGAATCCAATACTTGATTAAATCCCCAGATGTGATCGGAATTTTTGTCCAGTTGGTTGTTTCTATTGCACTTTGAAGATTGGAGACTAGAATGTTAATCCAAGGACTAAATAAAATCAGAGTAATTGTTAAAGCGATGAGATATTTAATAACCAAACGAGGAGTATTTTTGTTAAACTGAGATGAGGTACTGAGCAGCACAATATAAGCACTATGAGCAATGATTGTTAAGCCAAAAAAAGGATGAGTATAGAGTCCTAACGCACAAGCTAAACTATAAAGTACCCAAAATAACCAACTATTTAAACGAATTGATTTAAGAAGCAAATAGCTACTCCCAATAATAAATACAGTCAGCAAACTATATTGTCGTGCTGTTTGTGCGTAGAGAATATCAATAGGAGATAAAGATAAAAAGGCTGTGGCAAGTAAGGCGGTGAAATGAGAACCAAAAAGTTCTAAAGCCAAAGCATACATTAAAGGTAAAGCAAATAAACTCAATAATGCAGGTAAAAAACGAGATGCAGTAATAGAACTTCCAAAAATAGACATCCAACCCCGAGCGAGGAGAAAGTAGAGCGGTGGGTGTTGGGGTTCATCTATCATTAAAGAACGAATTGTATCTTTATAGGTACTGTCTGGTTTAATCCTTTGATAATTTAGAACTTCGGGTGCTGTAATAATTCGATTATTAAAAAAAGTGGGTTCAATTTTGCTCAGAATAAACCCTGAAGTTCTCAAGTTTGTGAAGACTTCATCATACCAGAAAACCTTACGATCAAGTTCTATAAAACGAAAAAAAATACCTAAGACAATGACAATTCCTAAAAAAATAACGAGATATCGATGTCTAGTCCCTGTGAACAACTTATATCGAGAAAACATTTTTAAATCACAACGAATAATGATTAATGATGGACTCTAAATGCTGTCACGTTTTCTATTAAACGTGTATTCCTCTGCATTAGACATCCGTTTAGATTAAGTCTGTTTCCAATAAAGTTAAGTTTGAGGAATTTGTTTAGTGTATCACATTTTGACAGATCAATAGAGAGGATCGAGCCGTTTTTTGGCTTCTTCCTCTCGGTTTGAGTTTCAACAGCTATTGAGAAGGCGTAAAGTCGTAGGTAAAAAGACTGTTGGATTAGAAATTTAATGGATTAAACTTGACCCATTTCTAAATGTTGCTGCAAAATCATCATTAATTCTTTCTCATTCCAAGGTTTAGTAATATAGTCATTTGAACCCAGTTGTTTAGCGAGTTGACGATGACGATCATTATTCCGAGAGGTGAGAATTAAGACAGGAAGTACATCCGTTGAAAATCGACGACGACAGTGACTCAAAAACTCAAATCCATTCATTTCTGGCATTTCTAAATCACAAATAACAATCTCAACATTACTGTAGTGTTGAAGTTGAATTAATCCTTCTTTTCCGTTGTTTGCTTGGAGAACTTTATATCCTTCTTTTTGCAACATTGTACACAAAGATTGACGAGTTGTAATGGAGTCATCAATTACTAACACTGTTGATTTTTTGGGAGAATTAGATTGTTTTTGACGGGGTACTATTTTAAGCTGGCTGACAGAAGATTGCTGTTTGTTCCAATAGTTTAATAACTCTGGACTATCAATTACAGGGACTAAACGACCATCTCCTAAAATTGTACAACCATAAAAGTAAGAGGGTGCTGAAAATATTTTTCCAAAGGGTTTTATTGTGAGGTTCTGTTCCATCAAAACTTGGTCTATTTTTAGAGAAACTGTTTCTAAACCCTGTGAAATTAAAAGGATTATTGATCTTTTATTCTCTATTTTCCTTTCAATCTTTTGAGAAATTAGATGATGACCATTTTGCAAGTTATTAATTTCACGAGGATAACTGTACTCTAATAAAACGGGCTGAACTAAAGGTATTTTTTGCCCATACCAGTTGTAATATTCTCGTTTACCATCAGTAGTAATTTCTTTAGAAGAAGCAGAAACAATTCCAGCTAAAGTATCTAAAGGAATCGCAAATAAACTTTCTCCAACTTCAAAAACCAATAACTTGGTAATTGTTAATGTCCAGGGTAAACGCAGAGTAAATGTTGTTCCTTTACCTAATTCTGATTGGATACTAATAAATCCTTTTAAAGCTTCGATTTGATTGCGAACGGCTTCTAAACCCACTCCTCGACCTGATAAATCACTCACTTTATCCCGAGTTGAAAAATCAGGATAAAATAAAAATTCATAGATCTGATTTGTAGAAAGTCGTTCGGCTTCTTGACTAGAAATAATCCCTTTTGCAATAGCTTGAGAACGAATTTTTTCGATATTAATTCCTTGACCATCATCTTTGACTTCTACATAGGTATAGTTTCCTTGTTGATAGGCTTTTATTTCAATTTTTCCTTCAACAGATTTTCCTCTAGACTGACGAAGTTCAACGTCTTCAATCCCATGATCAAACGCATTTCTAACCAGATGAACTAATGGATCATATAACTTCTCTAAAATAGCTTTATCAACTAATGTATTTTTACCAGTTAGTTCAAGTTTAACTTGTTTTTGTTCGCGAACAGATAAATCTCGAATCATCCGTGGAAATCGATTTAAAAGTGATTCTACAGGTAACATCCGAGTTTCCGTAAGATGCTTTTGAACTTTATGTAGAGTTTGTTGTCGCTTTTTAATAATTTGCTGACTTTGAAGGGTTAACCATTTCATATCATAAATAACTTCTCTGACTTGATCCAGTTCTTCTAAAGTCTTTTGTACTAACAAATTAATCGATTTAGAGACTTGTCTATATTCGGTTTTATTTGAGGTATTATTAGAATTATAAAAATCGGTATGATTCTGAGCTTTTACTAAAGATTTTCGTAACTTATCTCTCAGCATTTCTAACCGTTCTACAGCGGTTTGAGATTTTTGATTATGTAAGAGAAAACTATTATCTTGAGTGGCGAGTTCCCCGACTAAATTATTAATTAAATCTAAGCGATTGACATCGACTCTGACTCCTAAAGACATTTGAGAGGAGACAGCAGAAGCAACCGGAGTTGGAGAAACTTCTTTTTGAGCTTCTTCTGGAATTTCTTCTAAAACTTCTTCTGGAATTTCTTCTGGCGTTTCTTCTAAAACTTCTCCTGGCTTTTCTTCTAAAACTTCTTCTGAAACAGGTAAACTTCTATGGGTTAATAAGGCTTTTTGAATTTTCCAAAACTCAGCTAAAGTCAGAACACCAATTTTTAGATGAGAGAGTGGATCAGTTTCCAAAGCTTCTAAAGCAGCTTGAGCAATCTCATTAAACTCAGGTAAATTTAACATATTCGCCAAAGTCGCGAACATCTCAATTTGAGCTTGTAATTCTTCGGTAAGATTGGATCTTGAAGCAACATGAGAACCGTTAGAATTAGCTTGTTCTTCATCATCTACAATCATCTCAACCTGATCTTCAAAAATATCAAGTTCAATCAATTGTGAAGGATTTTCCAAAGAACATCCGAGTCGAGTCTCAAGTTGTTGTAAAATGGGTTGAATAATAGCGATCGCATCTTCATTCGGTAAATCACCGGATTCAACTTGTTCTAATAATGGAACTCGCAAACTATCAAAAGCTTTTAATAAAAGTTCGCTTAACTCTGAATGTCTAAATGGTTGAACTGTTTCAAGCTGACTTTCTTCTTCGCGAACTTCTTCAACCTGAATATCTTCTTCGTGAACGGCTTCAAGCTGAACTTCACTTTGAGTAAACTTAATTAATGCTGGACTCGATTTTCCCCCTTCTACGCGATCACCTTCTAAAACGGCTTTTTGTCCTGTCCAAAGATCAGTTAATGCAGCTTTTGTAATCTCTAAATACAAATCTGGATGCAGTTGTAATGCTTCTATTGTCGTTTGAGCAATCGCTGTAAACCCCGGTAAATCTAACATACTCCCGAGAGTTGCTAATACCTCAAACTGATCGTGAAGTTCTTCTTGAAAATTAGCAGGGGGAGATGCTAAAATCTCTTGAATTCGATGTAAACTCGCCGGAACTTCTTTGTCAAATAGAAACAGCGTCATATCCGTTTCTATCGGAACCTCTGGAAGTTCAACTGCTTCTTCAAGCAGTATCCCCAGTTTAACCTCCAGCTTCATAAACGTGGGTTTAGCCTTAGAAATTGCCGTTTCTTCATCACAGGAACCCGTTTCAATTTGTTCAAGAATCGGCGATCGTAAACTATCAAAAGCTTGTAATAGTAATTCTTCTAACTCTACATCAAAAACCGTATCTTCTGGATATAAAGCTCGAATTCCATTTTCAAGTTGATGAGCAATTTCTTGAATTCCCATTAACCCCACACAAGCCGCTCCCCCTTTAATTGAATGAGCCGCCCGCATCAATCCATGTAGTTTTTGAATATCATGGGTTTGAGAAAGAGTCATTAATCCCTGTTCAAGAATTTGTAAAAGTTCTAAAGATTCTTGAACAAAAAATTCGTAAGACTGATCTTGAGTAATAGTTGACATTTTCTTTACAATTAACAGTGATCAGTAATGAGTGATCAGCGATTAGTGATTACAATTATTCCTTCACAGATAGGGGCAATTCATCAATCACCCCTACAATTTACGATTTAAACTTGACTATTTTGCTTCGACTTTAAACTGAGAAACCCCAGTTTGTAAGTTACCCGCCACCTCTAACAATTGAGTAAACGAATCAGCCACTTGGAGAGACTGTTCAGAGGTCGAACGAGCAATGCCAGCCACTTCTTTAATCGTGTGAGAAAGTTGACCCGAAGTTTGGGCTTGTTCCGTCGCAGAATCGGCTATTTGTTCAACTAAATTCCGAATCAAATGACTAACTTCTACCAATTCCGTTAGCGTTTTACGAGTTTCTTTCACCAGTTGAGTTCCGGTCATTACCCGTTTTAAACCCACTTTCATCGCCCGTACAACTTCATTCGTTTCTGCTTGAATTTCCTCAACAATTTGCTCAATTTCTTGGGTAGCACTCGCCGATTGTTCTGCCAAAGTTCGCACTTCAGTCGCGACTGTTGCAAACCCTTGACCATCCTCACTCGCCCGGGTACTTTCTACCGAAGCATTTAACGCTAAAACGTGAGTTTGATTGGCAAATTCATTAATCAAATTCACCACCCGAGAAATTTTCGCGCTGGCTTCTCCTAAATTTTTCACCTTGCGAGCCGTAATGTATACTGTCTTTTGAATCGCTAAAATGCTCTCAACCGTCTGATTCATCGCCGCATCACCTTTTTGCAAAATCTCAGATGCCGATCGCACTTGGGTTTGAGCTGATTGAGCATTGTGAGCAACCCCTTGAATTGAATCCGCCATCATCTGAATTTGACTGAGTGCATTACTAATCGCATCAGCTTGACGCAGCGCATCATTAGACAGCTTTTGAATATCCTGTTCACTCCCGGCGGCTGTAGAACTCACCACATTCGCCCCTGACTGAACTTGCAACACCAATCGTTGTAAACTCTCAATCGTGGCATTAAAAAAGTCCGCAACTGTTCCCATCACCCCTTCAGAGACTCGCGCCCGCACCGTCAAATCTCCATTAAACGATTCTTCAATTTCGCCCAAAAACCCTTCAATTTGCTGTTGTAGCTGTTCTTTTTCCTGTTGTTGTTGAACCCGGGCGATTTCTGCAACCTGACTGGCTTGTTGAATTTGAGTCAGCAATTGTGCTTGTTCTAAGGCATAACCCAGTTGTAAAGCCACTTGTCGGAATCCTTCAATTTCGGAGTCTGGCCAAGTTTCCATTGTCAAACATTGATGGGCTTCTAACAATCCATACAAACTTTGATTGACAAAAATCGGCACAGTGATCAAAGATTTAACTTGCCATTGGCGAAGCTGATCTTGATAAACTTTGGGTAAGGTTGCTTGTTCAAAATCTTCAATCACCTGAATCCGACTTTGGCGATAGCGCTTTAACAGTTCAGTACCGAGCGGTAAACCCACGGGTTCGAGTGAGTGACTCTCTTTTTCTGAATCTAAGTCTTTTGCCAAAATTTGCAAACAATTGGGTTTAACCGCCTCAGAAGTGACGTTAACAGCCGTTTGACCGTTTTGTTCTTCATTAAAGCGATAGATCACAATCCGATCGGCTTTAATTAATTCCAGAGATTCTTCAACAGTGGTTTGAAAAATACGTTGCGGATCAAGAGATTCCCGAATTCGAGAACTAATATCACTCAAGAGTCGGGCTTGTTGAGTGGCGGTGCGTTGTTGTTGGAGAAGGAAAGCCTGATCGAGTGCATAACCGATTTGAATCGCAATCTGCTGAACCAATTCAATTTCGTGGGATTTCCATTGACGGGGATGAGAACATTGATGGATGATTAACAGCCCGTGTAGTTTTTGTTTGGCAATAATCGGCGCCACAATCATCGCCCGGACTTCAAAAGATTCCATCTGGCTGACTTGACATTCACTCAACTCACCCGCATAAACATCATCAACAACTTTGACTCGTCCTCGATAATAGGGTTTGATGTAGTTTTCTGCCAAACAAAAGTCATCAACGGCTAATCCGATGGTTTTTGTCAATTCTGTATTAACCGATTCAGCAACAATCGTTCCGGTCCAGTTCGCATTAAATTGATTTACAACCACCCGATCTACGCCCAGCGTCTCTTTGGTTTCTTCAACCGCCGTACTAACGATATCTTGATAATTGAGAGATTCCCGAATCCGAGAACTAATCGTATTCAAACGACGGGCTTGTTCGGCAGCATCTTGCTGTTTTTGCAATAAAAAAGCTTGATCAAGAGCCAGACCGACTTGAATCGCCAATTGTTTGGTAAAGTTAATATCCGACTCGCTCCATTTGCGAGGGCCTGAACATTGATGAACGATCAACAATCCATGTAATTTGGTTTCGGCAATAACTGGCGCGACAACATTGGCTTTGACTCCCCAAGGCGCTAGCATTTCAGCATAACATTCCGCGTGTCCGGACTCCTGAAAATCCTCGACAAAGCTGACTCGACCTCGGAAATAGGGCTTGGCGTAGTTACTGGCAAAGCAAGGATCGGCAATTTTTTTCCCTAAGATCACAGGCCATTTTTTATCGACAGACTCAGCAACGATTGTTCCTTCCCAGTTCTGATTAAATTTATAAATGATCACCCGATCGGCTTTCATCGCATCTCGCGTTTCCTCAACCAGCAGATCAAAAACTTCTTCCGGGTTTTGGGAGTTGCGGAATTGAGTGGTGATTTCGTTGAGGAGTCGGGCTTTTTTGGCTGTGGCTTGTTGTTGTTCGAGGAGATAGGCTTGATCGAGGGCATATCCAAGCTGCACCGCGACTTTCCGCATCAGATCGATTTCTAGATCTTTCCAGACTCTTGGCCGCGAACATTGGTGACCAATCAGTAATCCCATTAATTTACGGTTAACCAGAATCGGAGCAACCAGATTCGCTTTGACGCCAAAGGGTGCCAATTGATTGAGATAGCATTCAGTTAATCCCGCCTCAAAGATGTTTTCAGTCGCCGCCACTCGTCCCCGCAAATAAGGCTGAATGTAGCGTTGAGCAAAGCAAGGATCGTCAATGAATGCTCCTAAAGCCGTTGGCCATTGACTATCAACAGATTCGGCAATGACAGTTCCTTTCCAGTTTTGATCAAATCCATAAACCAATACGCGATCGCTAGCCAGGGCGGCTCGAGTTTCTTCGACGGTTGTGGCTAAAATATCCTCAACTTCAAAGGATTTACGGATTTGAGCGTTAATATGGTTGATTTGTTGCGCCTGTAGGGTTGCAGATTGTTGAGTTTGCAGCAGCAGGGCTTGGTCAATCGCATAACCAATTTGAGTCGCCAGTTGGCGGAAAAATTCGATTTCGGCTTCGACCCATACCCGAGGTTCACTACATTGATGGGCGATAAATAAGCCGTACAGATAACCCGTGGGATTGTCTACGGTTTTAACTAAAATCGGGGCGACAAGGTTGGCTTGAACGGCGAAGGGTTCGAGTTGGGCGATATGACAGTCGGTGAGTCCCGCCTCGTAAATGTTAGGTGTGGCTTTGACTCGACCTTTTTGATAAAACTCCACATAGCGATCGGCAAAACACGGATCGGCAATTTCGGCACCAATCGCCGAAGGCCATTGCGGATTGACGGATTCAGCGATAATTGTACCTTTCCACTCCGGATTGAAGCGATAAATAATCACGCGATCGCTTTGGAGGGCGGTGCGAGCGTCTTCAACGACGGTTTGACAAATGCTGTCTACGCTGAGAGATTCCCGCATCCGTGAGGTGATTAGGTTAATCAGTTCGGCGCGTTCAGCAGCAGCACCTTCTTTTTCGATTAAGCCTTGAAGTTGGTTAATCCGATACTCGATATTGCAGCGTAAGGTGGTTAATTCTTTGGATAATGCGGTGGTTTTGGCTTTTAATCCGGTGCCTTTTTGGGGGGAGTAAACAGATTGAGCTTCTGTATCGATCACGAGAGGAATAATAGCTGAGTTATCCATTCCGTTTGATTGAGGGGTGAATGATGAGTGGTTTTCTGAGTAGGAAAAGTTAGAATTGTTGTTATTTTGAGAATTATTGGAATTGGGGGGATGTACAGATGAAATTGTCATGGATTTTTCTATGATTAAAATCGTGATTTTAGTTGCAGCAATTGAATTGAAATTAAGTAAATTTAGATTGTTTTTAATCTTCTAATGAGACAATTGAGGTTGTATCTAAGATTAAAAATCGTTCTCCTTGAGGGTCAGTCCAGGCTCCTGTGATACAGTTTTTGCGGGTTGGATGCTCTAATATTGATGCGGGTAAATCGACCAGGGAAGATTGATGTTTTTGAGGTTCACAACAGATCATTTTTCCGACTTTGTAAATTAAAATTCCGAGAGATTTTCCTTGAATTTTTACTTTTAGTATGCTACAGTTTGAAGATAAAAAATTTGAAGTCAATAAGGGTTCAAATCCCATCCAATAACTGAGATCAACCACCCATAACACTTCTCCTTGCCACGGAAAAACCCCAACGACGGTTGTTGGCATTTGAGGAATAGGAACAATTTCATGGGGGGCAATGTTAATGACTTCAGCGAGTTGCTGGGTAGGCAACATAGCTTTTAGACTGGAGGTAATAGAGAGACTAAGAAAATTTTCAGTTTCTTGAACAGTAGATTGAGTCGCCATAAAAAGTCAAAAATTCAAACTTGTTTGCTCAAAATCACCCAGAACAATAAAAAGGCTAAATTTATACGATCAACCCTTAACGGGCAAGTCAATTATTGATTAATCCTTTGAGGGTTTGGAGAATTTCTTCGGTATTAATCGGTTTACAAATATAAGCAGATGCGCCTTGTTTTAATCCCCAGCTTTTATCAAATTTTTCGGACTTACTAGAGCAGATAATAATCGGAATTCCTGCGGTTTGTTCATGGTTTTTGAGTTCTCTACACAACCCAAAACCACTTTGACCCGGTAAAACAACATCCATTAAAATGGCATCAAATCTTTGTTTAGCAACCATCGCTTTTGCCGCTTCTGCTGTCGTCACACTTAACACATGAAAACCCGATTTTTGTAAACATTCAGTTAAAATTTTTGCTTCGGTATTATTGTCTTCAACCACTAAAATATGAACCATTTAGTAACCTCCCTATTTCATTAATAAATTGGTCAATGTAATCAGTTTAAATGAAAAGCTCAAGGTAGATAAAATGCAATATTTGATGCAAATTAACATGAGAGAACACCATTAACTCAAGGTTGACTCAACAACCCTCAAAAAGTGAGTAGATGCTCACGCTCGTTTCCCCTAAATGGACTCGAAAGAGGGGATATCAATGCCAAATTTTTATGAAGATCAGATAGAAAACCAAATATCACCCAGACTGCTTAAAGTATCCTATTGAGGCCGGAAAAATTGACCGTCTATCCCAGACTATAAACTCAGTCATTACCCGGCTAAAATCTATCCACTTCATCTAAAATTCACCGACACCGAGTTCAAAATTATTGCGAATTTCGAGTCCATGATTATTTCCCTCCGCAGTAGGATGAGAAGATTGGGAAAGGTATCGACGCACAACTTTTAAGGTTTCTTCCGGATCAGGGGGTTTACCTAAAAATCCTGACGCACCAATCAATTTTGTGCGACTGCGATCAATAACATTATCCCGACTGGTGAGAATAATCACAGGTGCTTTTCGCAAAAACTGACAGATGGTATAACCATTCGCATCGGGCATCACCAAATCTAGAAAAATTAAATCCGGTTTATATCTTGCCACTTGGGCGATCGCCTGTACTGGATCTTGCAGTCCCACGACTTGATATCCGGCAGGTTCAAGGATATTTTTCATCACCTGAAAAACCACAGGACTATCATCAATACAAGCAATTAAAGGCTTCTGTTGATCCGGTTCAATTGATATGATGTCTGACTCACCCGGCGTAGACTCCCAACTCGCAGTTCTGAGGTTAAACGTCGGTGCGGGTAGATCCGGAACCGTTCGCAACTGGACTAACCCTTTCTTGATCAACGGGAGTAAGGCGCGAGTTACCGATGTCACAGACTTTCCTAAACGCAGAGAAATATCCCAGAGGGTAAATTTGCCGTTGAGGTATTTATCCCATCCTGATAGCGTTTGGGAATGAACCGGTTTGCGGAGTAGCGGGGCTTCTGTGGGGTTCATTGAACCTAAACCTGCGGCTTCCCATTGCGATCGCAGTTGTGATCCTTTACTGACGACAGGTTCCAATTCGCTGTAAGACAAACCCAAACCCAAGGAGACTTCCGAAGATGCTTCTGGAGAAGGTTGAGCTTTAGAAAAGGTATCCGTGCAGTTGAGTAGAGAAAATAAAATTTCTAAGGTGACATAACCGATGATCGTTTTAGCTTGAGTGAGTGTAAGCTGTTCGTTGGCGACCCCTTGATACAGGAGTTGATATTCCCAAGGTTTCTCGCTATCGAATGAAACAGAGTTGGGTTGGGGTTTCCAGTTGGGGCTATTTTTCTTGAGCGCCCGATGCCAACGTCGTACCCGATGAAAATCACTGGTTGCATAAAGCAATTGACCATTACAAAAATGAAGTTTTCCTTCTTTAGCAGGATTGCTAAGAACAACATCACCAGTGGCAAGTTGTTGACTGAGGGTGTCTAGTTGTTGAGTTAAGCTCTCTAGTTTTGCCGATTCAGCACTCAAACTCTTATCCTCCTTAGAGTCGATTGGTAATCAAGAAATGGTAAGATGCTTGCTCTAATAATCCGGATTAAATTTCTCTTTTAAACAACCTCTAACTGATTGTTGCACTTTTTTGTTTTGTTGATCCGGATTATGAATTTTTTTGCCTATTATTGAGAGTCACCTCTGATTTCAGGCTCGTCTTATTTTCTGAATCTATTGAACAACGATCACCCTTGAAAAGAAAGTTAAATATCCGAATTGATCTCCCCTCTTTAAACAATCTATAAAAGGGTTGTCAATGGGTTTCCTTCCGTTCTATTATACTCATATTATCGTGCTGAACAGCAAGTAAACGTATAATTTCTTGTAGAGTCGCACTTTGCTTAAGGTCTTGTTCTCGGGTTTTCTGTTTGAGTTGATATTGCTCTTGATACTGCTTTTCAATTAGATTAAGCTGTTGATGATAGAATTGATTTGCGACCCAATCAAATTCTGTTTTTTCGATAAAAGGAGACACTTTAAATCGAATAATGAATTTTTGATCTCCAGTCATTTCCAGAGCAATAACAGATAAATTTTCTGCTCCATATTCACCTTGTAAGGCTTGAAATGAGAGATAAAATGCTTGCCAATCAATTCCGGTTGGAAAAGTCAGATCAACGGTTTCTAAAGCGGGTTGAAAGAGCTTAGTAAATTCTCCCACACCAAAGGTTTTATTGGGATCATGTGGACACCGTTCTTGTTGATCGTCTTTTAAATAAACATATTCACAAGTCACTAATCTTAAATTGGTTGCACTGTTGAGATCCCAATCTTCAATACAAGCACCAGTGAGGGTGACTCGCTCAAAGTTTGTTCCGAGAATTTGAGTGGCTCGTAGATTGGCTTCGCTAAAGTCGGCGTGGCTGAGATCGGCACCGCGTAGGTTTGCTCTCCACAGATCCGCCCCCGTGAGATTGGCTTGGCTGAGATCGGTTTCACTGAGGTTAACTCCCCACAGATCCGCCCCTGTGAGATTGGCTTCTCGCAAATCAGCACCCCACAGATCCGCATTGATCAAATTTGCTCGACTGAGATCGGCTTTCCATAAATTGGCTTCTCTGAGATCGGCTTCTCCGAGATCTAATCCTTCCACGCCTTGGTTAAGAATTTGCCAAACCAGTTTCCATTTTTGCTCCCAACTGGTTTGCAGATCGATAATTGTGTCTTTGAGGTAAACTCCTCTAAAATCAGCTTTCCAGAGGTTGGCTTCACTCAGGTTAGCAGACTGTAAGTTGGCGCCCCACAAGTCGGCTTCACTCAGGTTTGTTCCCATCAGATTAACTCCGCTGAGATCGGCACCCCGCAGATCGGCTCTCCACAAATAAGCTCCACTCAAGTCTGCGTTTCGCAGATTCGTACCTCGCAGATCGGCTCTCCAGAGGTTGCTGTCACTCAAGTCTGTTCCTCGCAGATCGGCTCCCCAGAGATCGGCACTCCAAAGATCCGCCATCCATAGGTTAGCTCCACTGAGATCTGCTCCACTGAGATCGACACCCCGTAAATCGGGCTTGACTTCTGGATTGTTTTCTCTCCATTGATTCCACATCTCAACTCCCTGTTTGAGTTGGGCGAGATGTTCCTCATTTGCCATGCAATATCAACTCCCAGTCCCTTTAATTGTGCTTTTTAGAATTGTTTAAGGCACGGATTTCTCCTCTATTTCTGCATACCTAAAATTAGGCAACTCAGATTTGAGTGCCAGAACATCAAGGAGATTTCTGTTTATACTTGATTAAACAACTCAGTTGTGAACAGTGTTGCAGCTATCTCTAAGTTCTATTCACTATAGTTAATTCTAATTCACCCTAGTTATCAAATTTCACAGAAAATTCACAAAGAATTTACAAAGAACGAGTTATTATTTCCCTGAAGATTGAAAGCACGTTTCTGGTTAGATTCAACCCAATAACGGCTTAGTAGAATACCTTTATTCTTTCGTCGCGTTGTCAAACTCTTTAGACATAGGGTTTTTTTCAGTCTGTGAATTTGTGGCGATACACCCGCACTTGGCTAATTAAGATCAGATTGCTACTTACTGCTCAAAACTTTTGCAGCGCACCCTATCGCATCCTATATATCATAACTCGCCCTAGAGGAGATTGTCAACAGCACACCCGGTTTGCTTTACTGTTTCTTTCATCAGCATAAAACAGCACAGATTCAACTAAAAATTCTAATTCTCTCTAGATTAGCTTTTGTCTATACCCAGAATAAAGCTAAAGTCTTATTTGGATCTTAAGGTGGATATGCCGATACCAATATTCGTAATAGTAATATTTCCTATCGCAACAATTAATCTGATCACGATTAGAACAGAAATAGATTACAAAAATTTATTCAACCCTCAAAATAAACCATATGAGTTGTTGGTTCATCTTCAGCAAGCGATTAACAATCTGGACGAGATTAAACGATCATTAGCACAGACTATAGAAACCTATGTGAAAAATTTCCAGTATGAAAAATTGCTCGATTTAATTGCTTCTTTGAGTGATGAATAATGTTGAATTATGAATTATAAGCATAGGAATAACTGAAGGATTTAAAAAAAATTTTAATCCCCTAATTTACTTACAATTTATAATTCATAATTCTTCTAACTTCTATACTTTTCCTGACTTAATGGATGTCGGAATTTGACTTAATAATCGGTTTAAATAGGGAAACTTTTTCGGTCGGAACAACCTCAGAAAATAAGGTTTCGTACTGTTTTAAGGCTTGCTCAAAAGAAAAGAATTCTTCAGCATATTTACGACCTCGCTCACCTAACCTTTTCACTTGTTCTGGATCGTGATAAAGTCTTAAAAGACTCTCAGAAAGAGCCTTTGCATCTTCTGGAGGAACAACCACACCCGCTCCACTTTTAACAATGGCTTCTTTTGCCGTTCCAGTATCAGGAACAGACCCAACTACTGCACATCCACTCGCTAACAAAACTGGGATTTTTGAAGGCAGATTAAAAACAGTAACGTGACTTTTTTGAATAACTAAACCAATATCAGCCGCCGAGAGCATTTCAGGGAGTTTTTCGCGAGGTTGAAAGGGTAATAAACAGACATTTGTAGTATTATAGGTATTGCAATATTCTTGTAAATTACCCAAAGCTCTTTCTTCTCCGACAATCACAAACATAATTTCAGGAATATGTTTTAATTGAGAAGCCGCTTGAATCACTGTTTCTAAACCTTGAGTTAGAGCAATATTTCCTGAATACAAAATTATAAATTTATCTTCAAGTTGATGCTCTTTTCGGAAGGGATTATTTTCTTTAGGCAAAGGTCGAATAAAATCGGTATCAACCCAATTGGGAATATAACTAATCTTTTTCGAGGGTACACCTTTTTGTTCTAAGGTTTCAATAAATCCTGTTGCAATTACACTCAATTGATCGGCTCGCCAATAGGCAAACTAATAAAGGGGGTTCTGTGGCAAAAATAACATCAGGTCGCCAACCATTAATCGCTTGAAATAAACTGGTAAAAATAAAACTTCCATCCAACAAAATTCGATCCAGCACACCCGGTTCTGGGCCACGAACAAAGATATAACTGCGTTGAATGGTGACTCCGTTTCTTTCTTCAGTTAGATAAGATTTACCTTGATATTCTTCATAAATGCGGCGTTGGGGATAGTTGGGCATTCCGGTAACAA